>JANXLV010000020.1 GCA_025355005.1 Myxococcales bacterium
ATCATGAGCTACGTGCCCGCCGCCGAGTTCGCGATGGGCGACGGGTCGGCGTACCGCGGACCTCTCGGCGCGCACTCGCTCGACGCAGCGGCACCAGGCAGCGTCGCGCTCGGCTTCCTCGCCGGCTTCTTCGGCGGGTGCATCGGCCTCGGCCTCGTGCTCATGCTCGCCAAAGGCCAGGCCACGAAGCGCGGGGCGGGCATCGGCTTCGCCTGCCAGACGGTCGTGGGCATCGGTCTGCGCGCGGCGGCGCACTGAGGCTCGCATGCCCCTTCCATCGCAGACCGCCACCAAAGATTCCGTGCCGCCGGGTACGCTCGAGAAGCCGCTCGAGAAGCCGATGCTCCGCGGTGTGTCGCATCAGATCTTCTTCTTCGTCGCGCTGCTCGCAGGCGCGCTGCTCGGTCGCTGGGCGTGGGGCATGTCACCGGCAAAGGGCGTCGCGGCGCTCGTGTTCGGTGGCTCGCTCGCCCTGCTGCTCGGTGTGAGCGCGCTCTACCATCGCGTGAACTGGGGCGTGGAAGGCCGGAAGCGCATGCGCCGGCTCGATCACGCGGCAATCTTCGTCCTGATCGCTGGCGGCTACACGCCGATCTTCTCGCTCATCCCCGGCAAGGACGGCGCGCAGAGCCACACTGCGCTCATCGTCGTGTGGGCAGTCGCCACGTTCGGTATGACGAAGTCGCTGCTCTGGGCGCACGCACCCAAGTGGCTGACCGCGGCGCTCTGCGTCGGTCTTGGCTGGGTCGTGATCCCGCAGGTCATGGAGCGCGCGGACATCGTGGGCACGCGCGGCATCGCGCTGCTCGTCGTGAGCGGCGTCATCTACAGCCTCGGGGCGGGTGTCTACGCGCTGAAGCGACCGAACCCGCTACCGAAAATCTTTGGCTACCACGAGGTCTTCCACGCGCTGGTGCTGCTCGCGAGCTGCACGCTCTTCATGCACGTGATGGCGGTCCTCAGCATGGGCCCGGGGCTCAGCGTGGGCTCAGCGTCGGGCTCAGCGTCGGGCTCAGCGTCCGATAGCGGCCTTGTACTCGGCGAACCCGTCGTAGGCGAGGAGGCGGCCGCAGCTGGCTGTCCCCAGCGAGCCGTGACATGCGTCGGTCCCGTTGAACTCGGTGCGGTGCTGGCGGAGCGCGTGCATCACGGAATGGGTCACGTCGTGGCCACCGTCCTTGCAGGACGCGTCGCCGCAGGGGATCAAGAAGAGGGCGGGGGCGCTCGGGACCTGGACCCGACGGATGTATTTCGGAGCGCTTGCAGATGCTGCGCCAGACCGCTCTTCGACCTCCAGCTTCAGGGCAACGAGCTCCGGAACCTCGTCAGAGAGCCTGGGAGCGCTATTTTCCCGCTCTCTCCGCTCGGCCGCACGCTGGGCCGCCGCGCTCTGTTTTCCGAATCGCTGCATGTCGCTTCCTTCTCCTGGGGTAGAGCCTAGCAAAAGGCGCCGGGTATCAGTGCTTGTGATTGCGAAAAACCCGACTATCCTGAAGGTGCAACTCGAAGATCAACCTGCTCGACGACGCCCGCTCGGACCTCTGCTCGGAGAACGAATTTGGGCCATTAATGTCCGCACGTTCCTTCCAAAGCACTGTACCGAGGCAGACCATGGGCAACCGTCTTTTCGTGGGCAATCTCCCTTTCAGCATCACGCAGGACACGCTCCGCGCAGCTTTCGCGGAGTTCGGGGACATCGAGGATCTTCACATCGCGACGGACCGTGAGACCGGTCAGCCACGCGGCTTCGCCTTCATCACCATGGGGTCTGCGCAAGCGGCCGCAACGGCGATGGAGAAGATGAACGGAACGGTGCTCGAGGGCCGCCCGCTCCGCGTGAATGAAGCGGAGGAGCGCCCGCGCCGCAGCGGCGGTGGCGGTGTTGGCGGTGGTGGCGGTGGTGGCGGCTTCGGCGGTGGCGGTGGCGGTGGCGGCGGCGGTGGTGGCCGTGGCGGCGATCGCGGTGGTCGCGGCGGCGGCGGCGGCGGCCGTGGTGGTGGCGGCGATCGCGGCGATCGCGGAGGTGGCGGCGGCGGTCGCTGGTAACGTCTCTCGCGCAGGGGACGAAGGCCTGTCTCCGAAAGGAGTCGGGCCTCTCGTTTTTTTGTGACAAACTTCTCGTCATCCGATGGGGCTCACGCTGCACGAGAACGGTCTCCTGGGAGATCGCTTCAGGCTCCAGAAGCTGCTCGGTGAGGGCGGCATGGGCACGGTGTGGCTCGCGGTGGACCTGCGCGCGGACAGACGCGTCGCGCTGAAATTCCTCCGCGGCACGGCGCACGCGGAGGCCATGAAGCGCTTCTACCGCGAGGCCCGCGTGGCGATGGCGGTGCAGCATCCGAACGTGGTGCGCGTGCACGAGGTTTGCGCGGGCCCCGACGGCGCGCCGCTGATGGTCATGGACTATCTGGAAGGCGAGTCGCTCGGCGATCGCCTGCAGCGCGAGCGCAAGCTCCCACTATCCCAGGTGGCACCGATGCTGTTGCAGGTCGTTGCCGCGATAGGCAGCGCGCACGCAAAGGGCATCGTCCATCGTGACATCAAGCCCGACAACATCTACCTCTTGCGCGACGGCGGACGCGACAACGTACGGGTGCTGGACTTCGGAATCGCCAAGCTGACGGCGACGTCGGGCGACGCGATGGCGACCGCGGGGCTGACATCCACGGGCGCGGTGCTCGGTACGCCGTACTACATGAGCCCGGAGCAGGTCTTCGCCGACAAGACGATCGACCATCGCGCGGATGTCTGGTCCATCGGCATCATGACGTACGAGCTGCTGACGGGGAAGAAGCCGATCGTCGGAGACAGCATCGGCGCGCTGCTTCGTGCGATCACGGACGGCAAGATCGTCCCGCTCGAGCACGTGGAGCCGGCGCTGCCAGCGGCCCTCTGCGCGCTCGTAGGTCGCATGCTCCAGAGCGACCGCGACAAGCGACCGTCGGACCTGCGAGAGGTCTACGAGGTGCTGGTGCAAAACGACCCGTCGCGACCAAAGCTGATCCCGTTCGGCGAGGCGACGGTGGACGCGAACCTCGCGCTCGACGACACGATACCTGGCGAGGTGCTGACGCTCAGCTCCACGAAAGATGGCGTCGCAAGAGCGACCGACCCGTCCACGCCACGACCGAAGAGTAACAATGCGATGATCCTCATCATCGGCGCGCTGGTGGCGGGCATCACGGTCGCAACCGGAGCGATAGTAGCGTTCAAGGGCGAAGCGCCCAGCAAGATGCCAGAGACACCGACAGTGCTACCGTCGACCTCGACCTCGACCTCACCCTCGACCTCGACCTCGACCTCGACCTCGACCTCGACCTCACCCTCGACCTCGACCTCACCCTCGACCTCGACCTCGACCTCGACCTCGACCTCGACCTCGACCTCGACCTCGACCTCACCCGCGAGCTCGACCTCCACCTCACAACGTCCGAAGCCGTCGAAGCCCACGCCCTCCTCCTCGACTCCCTCCTCGACTCCCTCCCCCACCCCCGTTCCCTCCACGCGTCCGACCGTCGTGCCCACCGGCCCCGGGGTCGTCAACACGAACCCTTACCAATGAGCATCAGTAGGAGTGGCGGGCGATCCCCACGAAGAAGAGCGCGTCGAACACGACCAGGGCCGCCGTGCACACCGTGATGCGCGGCTTCGTCGGCTCGCCGAGCAGGACGCCGAGCAGCGCGAACGACCACACGATGTGCAGCGCCGTCACCTCCGAGCTACCGCCGATCGACGACGCGATCAGCGTCGCGAACGCGAGCACCATCACGTAGCGAATGGCGAACGTGCGGATCGCCTCCTTGCGCGCCGCCCGGGTGGTGAGAATCGCCACAGCGAAGCCGACCTCGACCAGGTTCGCGAACACTCCGAGCGCGAATCGCTGAACGGGGAACCTCAGGGCGCAGATCAAAAGCCCTCCACCGCCCAGGAGACCCTGTGCCAGCAGGATCGCCGCTGGCACGGTTCGCCCAGGCAGCTGGGGCTCGCTCGGCACGCTCGGCACCGCGGAATTGCGCTCTTTTTCGCCGTCGGACGCCACGGGTCAAGCCGTACCACCGAAACGCGGGCACCGCCAAATCGCCCCACTAAACCGACGGAGACGTGTCGCTTACTCGCGATACCGGGCGACTTCGAGTATGACGCACGAGTCCATTGCCCCCTAGGGGCGGGGCAGTTCATTCCTTTTCAACTCAAGGACATTACCATGAAGAAGGTTGCTTTCGTGTTCCTGGCGCTCAGCGTCCTCGTCGGTGCAGTCATCGCGTGCGGCGACGCCCCCAAGCCGGCCGTCAACGCCGGCGACGTCACCAACTCCGCGTCCAGCGCGGCGAACGGCGCGAGCAGCGGCGCCAACCAGGCGGCCGGTGCGGCCAACTCGGCTGGCAACACGGCCACCAGCACGGCTTCCTCGGCGACGAAGAAGTAAGCCCTCCCAGAGGCTCGCGAAGATCGCTCGAGTCTCGGGCGGTCTTCGTTCATTTTGTCCTCAAGCTGCCGCAGGCCGTGCCGTTCGGGGAGGTGACGCGCACTCACGCGCAGGTGCCGGAGTCCAAACGTGAAAACCACCGTCCTCGTCGTTGACGACTCGATCCTGATTCGTCGCCACCTGCGCATCACGCTCGAGGCCGCTGGGTTCAGCGTGATCGAGGCCGTGACCGGTCGGGACGCGATGGGCAAGCTCGAGGGCTCCGATGTCGCGCTTGCCATCTGTGACATCAACATGCCGGACGTGAGCGGGCTGTCGTTCCTGGAGTCGCTCCGAAAGGTCGAGCTGTGGAAGGCGTTGCCGGTGATCTTCCTCACGGCGGAGGCAGACCCCACGCTCATTGCAGAGGCGAAGCGACTTGCGGCCTCCGCATGGCTGGTGAAGCCGTTCGAGCCGAAGCGGCTGGTCGATGCCGCGCGTCGTCTGACGGGCACGCCGGCGCAGACGTAACCACGAAAGCGTTCCAGTACGGCCCTCGGGTACTACACTTGCTGCCGTGCACTTTCTACCTCTCGCAGAACCGCGGCGCCCCATCAGTGACCCGCTCTACCTGGTCGTCGCCCGCTCGGACATCCTCTGGAAGAGGAGCGCCACGGGGCTCGCCCTCGTCGATGGCAAGGATCTCGACGCGCTCGCCATCTCCCACGCGGACCCGCTCTTCATGGGTGAGCTGGATGGCCGCGCGCTGTGCACCGTCACGTGGGACGACGCGCCTGTCGGCGACGACAGGAAGAAGCTCGCAGACCCCTTCCGGCTTCGCAGCCTGCGCTCGCTCTTCGGTGAGCTCGACGCCGCGATGTTCGACCCCGCCGGGCGCGCGATGCACTTCGCGGACTGGAGCACGCAGTCCCGCTTCTGCGGCGCGTGCGCGACGAAGACCGTCCGCGCGGAGAAGGAGCGCGCCATGACCTGCCCCGCCTGCAAACGCGTGTACTATCCCCGTATATCTCCCGCAGTGATCGTGCTCGTCACGCGCGGCGAAACGGCGCTGCTGGCGCGCGGCTCACGCTTTCCCCTGCCCTTCTTCAGCACGCTCGCCGGCTTCTCGGAGGTGGGCGAGTCGCTGGAGGAGACGCTCGTGCGCGAGGTGCGTGAAGAGGTAGGGATCGAAGTCGACAACGTGCGCTACTTCGGCAGCCAGCCGTGGCCGTTTCCCAACTCGCTCATGATCGGCTTCTTCGCTGACTACCAATCGGGGGAAATATCGCCCGATCCGGAGGAGATCGCGGAGGCCGCCTGGTTCTCCCGCGAAGAGCTGCCGATGGTCCCGCCGCCCGTGAGCATCGCGCGCAGGCTCATCGATGCATGGGTCGCGGGCAGCCATCGCGGAGGATCATCGACGCCTACGTGACGACTCTAAGGGACGAGCGGGCCATCACGGCGTGCGCCCGGGACGCGTCCCCACGTATGCACGAGCGCGCACCTTTCCGCGCTCCTTCAGCGGGATGACGGTGGCGGTGAGCTGCGCGCGGCCGAGGTGCCCGAGAAAGACGTCCGCGGGGTAACCGCTCCACACGCAGTACGCGCCGCCCTTCGCAAGTGCGCGGCGTGCCTTCGCGAGGCCAGCCTGCGAGTAGAGGAACTGGTTCTCCGGGAAGGAGCCCCAGTCCGGCCCGTTGTCCACGTCGAGCAAGATCGCGGAGAGATCGCGCTCGCGATCGATCACCTGAGTGACGTCTTCGTTGACGAGCGTGACGCGAGGATCGTCGAGCGCGCCCTCGCACAGGTGCGCGAGGTCACCGCGCACGAGAGACACGACCGTCGCGAGCTTCTCAGCAACGATGATCTCGGCTCTTTTTCCCACTGAATCGAGCACGCCGCGCAGCGTGGACCCAAAGCCCAGACCGCCGATGAGCACACGCGTCGGCTGCGGCAGCGCGAGCCCGCGCACGATGCAACCGAACGCGTACTCCGTCCCGAGCGCCTTGCTCGTGAGGATGGGCACGCGCCCGATCATGAGCTCGACGTGGGCGCCACGCTCCGTGAGAACGAGACGCTGCCCCGCCTCGTGAAATACCTTCGTGCGGGGCGTCTTCGTTCGGGCGGTCAGTTGGAAGCTGAGGCGATGACGCGGAAGATCGCGCCGATGACGATGGACACGATGAAGCCGATCTTGGCGCCGCGCTTGGTCTCCGCGCCCTTCGCGATCGCGAGGACGAGGATGAAGCCGATGCAGCCGCCGAAGAAGCCGGCCGCAAAGCCGAGGCCGAAGCTGCCGGGGATGGGCCCGCCGGGCGTGGTAGAGGGCGCGTACTGCATGGGAGGCGCGTAGGGCGACGGACCACCGGGCGGAGGGGCACCATAGCCACCAGGAGGCGGCGCACCGTAACCACCAGGCGGCGGACCTCCAGGCTGGTTCGGGTCTCCGGGCGGCTGATTGAAGTTTCCCATGGCTGCTCCTCCGGGACGGGAGCCTATCCTCGATTTCTTTGGCGCGATAGGCTGGAGGCCGATGCCGCCGCCCGCGTCACAGGCCCTGATCGCACCCGGTGCGGTGTTCGCCGGGGACTACCGGATCGAGCGCCTGATCGGTCAGGGCGGCATGGCGCAGGTCTTCGCCGCGGAGCAGCTCTCCACGGGCAAGATGCGCGCGCTGAAGCTGATGCACCCCACGCTGGTCTCGGACGAGGAGCACAAGAAGCGCTTCCTCCGCGAGGCACGCGCAGGCGGGCGCATCGAGAGCGATCACGTCGTGAGTGTGCAGGGCGCCGGCGTGGATCCGGACACCAACACGCCATACATCGTGATGGAGCTGCTGCGCGGCGAGACGCTCTACGATCGCGTGAAGCGGGGCTCGCTCGGTGTGCCGGAAGCCGCTGCCATCGTGCGTGAGCTCGGTCACGCCATGGCGGCGGCGCACGTCGCAGGCGTGGTTCACCGCGATCTGAAGCCGGAGAACGTCTTCCTCGCCACGAAGCAGGGCGCGACCGGCGGCGCCACGGTGAAGGTCCTCGATTTCGGCATCGCGAAGCTCCTCGCGGAGGTGGGCACGCGCGGCACCACGGGCGCGATGGGCTCCCCGCTGTGGATGGCACCAGAGCAGACGGAGCCTGGCAACATCACGCCGGCCGCGGACGTGTGGGCCATGGGGCTGCTCGTATTCTTCGTGCTGACGGGCAAGTATTTCTGGCTCTCCGCGCGCGACTCGGACGCCACGGTCACGCAGCTCCTCCGCGAGATCATCTTCGAGCCCATCCCGAAGGCGAGCGAGCGCGCGAAGGAGCTCGGCGTGCAGAGCCAGCTCCCCGCTGCGATGGATGAGTGGTTCCTGCGCTGCCTCCAGCGCGACCCCACGCTGCGCTTCACGAACGGGAGCGAGTGCACGGCCGCATTCGAGGGGGTCCTCGAGCACGATCGAGACGCCGGCGACGTCGGAATCCAGGCCACCGTACTCGGCGATCCGATGTCCGTCGGCAAGGTGCGCTCCATGCCACCGTCCGCTGCGATCCGGATCACACCGGCGTCCGCGGAGGGCATGGCCACGATCGTAGACGCAAGATCCGACGGCCACGTCGAGGCCGCACCCACGATGGAGATGCGCGAGACCGTGAGCGCCGCGCCACCGCCAACAGCACCAGCCGCGACCACCACGGACAAGTCGAGGCAGCTGCCGTCGGGCACCCCGCCGCCGCTGTCCACGTCGACCAAGCTGAAGGACGCGAAGGGGGAAGGTGGAGCGAAGGGGGTCGGGATTGGGCCGTGGATCCTGGGGAGCGCCGCGCTGGTTGCGGCGGCGATCGTGTGTCGATGGGAGTGCTGAAGCCGACGACGACGACGACACCAACGACGACCCCGACCTCGACCTCGACCTCGACCTCGACCTCGACCTCGACCTCGACCTCACCCTCGACCTCGACCTCGACCTCGACCTCGACCTCGACCTCGACCTCGACCTCGACCTCGCCTTCAACCTCGCCTTCAACCTCGACCTCGACCTCGACCTCGACCTCGACCCAGACCTCGACGACGGCGACTTCGAGCGCAGCGGCGAGCCCGGCCTCCATTTCCGCCTCCGCCCTCAAACCTCATCCCTCCCCTTCTTCCGTCTCTCCCTCGAGCGGCGTGACCACGTCCAGCGCCGCTGGCAAGCAGTGGAAATGGAAGGTCTCTGGTCACACGATCTTCGTTCAGTCGGGTCGGATGGATGTCGTCGGCAACGTGGCGCCGAATGTCATTCGCGAGGCGATGGACTGGAATGGTTGGGAGTACCTGCGCTGCTACGAGCGTGATTTCACCAACGCGGATTCGTTGCCGCATGGCACGGTCACGCTCAAATTCAAGGTGTTTGATCAGCTGCCGCGCGACATGAGCGTCGAGAAGAGCGACTTCACCGTGCCCAAGTTCAACGAGTGCGTTCGCGGGACCGCCGTCGGTCAGACAGTGAACGCCGCTGGCGCGAACGGGTTTGCCACCGTGTCTTATGCGCTCACGTTCACCGTGGGTGACTGAGGTGGTGAAGGAGGCAGGGACCGTCGCGTTCGTGCGCGCGACCGTCGGCATCCTCGTGGGCGGTAAGGCAACGCGGATGGGCGGCGTGGCGAAGGGCCTGTTGCCGACCAGCGACGGCGAGCCCATCGTCACCCGCACGGCTCGCGTGTTTCGTCACGTCAACGCCGACGCTGTCCTGCTCGGGAGCGCGGCGGCATACGCGGACACGGGCCTGCCGTCGCTTCCCGACGAGCCGGGGATCGAGGGGCCGCTCGCCGGTTTGCTCGCGCTGTTGCGACACGCCACGACCACGCGCGTGTTCCTCGTCGGCGGAGACATGCCCTTCGTGACAGAGGCGCTCGCGGCTCGCCTCGCGTCCGCTCTACGCGATCACGAAGCTGCGGCGGCGCACGACGGCGAGCGCTTTCTGCCGCTGTTCTCCGCGTTCACCGGCGACGCCGCGCGCGCGCGAGTGGAGGAGAGCATCAAAGGCGGCGCACGATCTCCTTCCGCGATCTTGCGCGCGCTCGGCGCCGCGCAGCTCGCGTTGTCTCGAGACGAGCTCGCGGCCCTTGCCGACTGGGATACCGACGACGATCGCGCGTGAAAGTTGCCCCGTACGCGGCCGGCATTGTGTACGGTTCCGGTTCGCTGTCCATTCGCTCGCTCGAGCGACGCGCGAACACAAGGAGCCAGATGTCACTACTGATGCGAGGTATGCAGGGCGAGCCGGTGCGAATCCTCCAGCAAAAATTGGGAGTCGACGCGGACGGCGTGTTCGGGGTCAAGACGGACGAAGCGCTTCGCGCCTATCAATCCGAAAACTCGCTGGCGGTCGACGGCCTGGCCGGTCCCGACACGTTCATGCACATGGGTCTCTACGAGCTCATTCTCCTGAACCAGCACACCAAGGGTGAGGCGGTGAAGAAGGTACAGACCGCGCTCGGCGTCGAGGCGGACGGCAAGTACGGCGCAGCCACCGGCGCCGCGGTGAAGAAGTTCCAGGGCGAGCAGGGCCTCGAGCAGGACGGCGCGGCGGGACCCATGACGCTCGCCAAGATCGCAGGCTTCGAGATTTCCGACGCGCAGGTCGCTGCAGCCACGATCACCGACGACACCCCGGCGGTCGACGCCTCCGCCGCAGAGCGCGCCGCGCAGACGGAGCCCGCACCGCCCGAGGAGCACAAGAGCATCGTCGCGAAGATCGAGGACACCGTCGCAGCCGTCGGCAAGTCGATCTGGTCCACCGTGAAGAGCATCCTCTGAAGGAGAGAAGAAGATGGACATCCAGCAGCTCGCGCAATCATTTCTAGGGTCGGAGCACGGACAGCAAGCGCTCGCGGCGCTGACGTCGCAAGGCATCTCCGAGGACGACGCGACCACCATGCTCGGCCACGCGGCGCAGGCCGGCGCCGACCACGTGCACGACCACGCGGAGAGCGGCGGCATCCTGGGTGAGCACCCGGGGCGGAACTTCTTCGCCGCATTCGCCGCAGGCCTCGTGAAGGGCGACAGCGTGCTCGACGCGCTCGAGGACGGCGCCGCGGGCGTCGTGACCGCGAAGGTGACGGAGGTGCTGTGCGACAAGATGGGGCTCGACCCGAACGTCGCGGCCACCGTCGCGGCGACGGCCACGCCCTTCGTCATGGGCTTCCTCCGCGAGCACCTCAAGGGAGGCTGAACGCCGTGCGGCGCTCCGCGATCGCGATCGGACGCGTCGCGCTCTTCCTCACCGCTGCGTGCGGCCCCGGCGCAAAGGGGCCGAGCGGCGGCGAGGGACGCGTTTGCGCCATCCAGCTTCTGGACCGGCCTCCCCAAAATCCCATCAGCGCGCCCGCGCTCGCGGAGCCTCCATTCGCCGCGCCGACGTCGACAATCGTGGTCCATGTGCAGATCCCGGTGGCGATCGTGCAGCGCGCGCTGGAGGGCAAGGTGCCGCACCGCGTGGCAGAGGAAAAGGACCACGACCTCGGTGTGGCCGGAAGGCTGGAATACACGGCGGATCGCGGCCCGTTCCGCGTATCCGCCAAGGGTGACGCGCTGCTCGTCGCCACCACCGTCGACATCGCGGCGCGTGCCTGCGCCAAGGGTAGCTGCTTCGCCAGCTGCGAGCCTCGCGCCGAGGTGACGGCGCGCGTGCCGCTCCGACTAGGTGCAGACTACAAGTTCAAGAACCCCACCGTGACCATCGCCCTCACGCGGGGGTGTCAGGTGCGCGCGCTCGGCGGCTTCGCCACGATCGACGTGTCACCGCAGATCGACTCCGAGCTGCAGGCCATGCGTCCGCGGCTGGAGCAGCAGATCCGCGCCGAGCTGCCCGACCTGCGCCCGGAGACGGAGCGCATGTGGAAGGATCTGGTTCACGCGCGACCCCTGGCCCTCGGCTCGTGCATGCGCGTCTTGCCGGAGGGAATCGTGCAGGGCAAGCCGTTGGGCGAAGGCGACACCGCGAACCTGTCGTTCGGCCTGATCGCGCACCCAGAGCTCCAGACACGCTGCGGCGACGACCCCTTCATGCCGAGACTACCGCCGCTCAAGGACGACGACGCGCTCCCACGCGAAGGCTCGATCTACCTCTCCGTCGTGCTGCCAAAGGAGGCGCCCGCTGCATCCATGGAAGGCGCCAACGTCGATCTGGGAAGCGCGCACGCCCACATCGGGCACGCGGATGGCGCCACGACGCAAGGTCTGTCGCTGCAGCTCACCGGTGAGGCCTGCGGCATCGTGACGGTGCAATCACCTGGCGCCGCGTGGATGCCCGATGGGCATTCGGTGCACCTCGCGCGAACGGTGCTGCTGCCGGGTGAGCCAGAGCGATTCGCCGCCGCACGTGCGGAGCCGGACGCGTTTCTCCGCGGGCTCGAGAAGCTACCGATCCCGGTCCCCGTCTCCGCCGCGGAGATCGGCGCCATGCTCCCCGACCTCGCAAAATCAGAGAGCAGCCCCAAGCTGGACGTCTCCGCCGCCATCAGCTCCACCACCCCCGACAGCGCCGGCCTCCGAGGCCGAGGCGAAGTCATCGCAGTGACCCTCATCAAGGGAGCAGTCACCCTCCGTCCCAAATGAAGAGGTGCAGTTCTCTCTCAGGCGAAGGCCGAGATTCGTTGGGGCTCGCTGGTGTCTCGGGAGTCGCGGGATTCTAGCTCGCGCGTGCTTTCGCGTTTCTTCGGGAGCTTGAGGGTGATCCTGGTGCCCTTGCCGGTGTCGCCCGCTGCGCAGCTGATTTCGCCGCCATGGGCTTCCACGATTTGCCTGCAGAGGTACAGCCCCATGCCGGCGCCGCGCGGACCGTGGGAGGGCTCGTTGCCTTCCTTCTGGTGCTCGACGCGGAAGTATTTCTCGAAGATGCGCTCACGATACTCCGCAGGGACACCGGGGCCTTCGTCGGTCACAAGGACCTCCACCGAGTCCCCGGCGTCGCGCAGACAAACGTCGATGGTGGTCTCGGGCGGGCTGTATTTCAGCGCGTTCGACACCACGTTCGACAGCACCACGAAGAGCCGAGCGATGTCGCCCTCCACCGTCGCGCCGTTCGACTCGTCGCGGATCGGCATCGTGACCTCGGCGTCGCGGGCGCGCGTGGACAGCGAGGCCAGAGTCTCCTTCGCCAGCGCCGCCACCGTGAAGCGCTCACGCCGCAGGCGTATGTTGCCCGTCTCCGCGTGCGCCAGCTCCAGCATGGCGTCCACTGTTTGCCCGAGCTGATCACAGCCGGCGAGCGCGGTGCGCAACATCTCTTCCTCGTGCGGGCTGCGTGTCGTCGCGGACTCACTCAGCAAGGACAGCATCATGCGTAGCGTGGTGAGTGGCGTACGGAGCTCGTGCGACGCTGCGGCCACGAAGTCCATCCGCATCTCGTCGAGCCGCGACAGATCCGTCACATCAGACAGCACGATCACGCGCAGGTTCGCCGTGGTCGGACCGTCCACGAGCGCGATCAGTCGACGCTCGTCTCGACCCTCGCGCAGCTTCACCGCACGATCCAGCTGCACGCCCTGACCCGCGAGCTTGATCGCCTGCGCGATCTTCGCGCCGTCCGGCGTCGCCGCGAGCGCTGCGAGGTCCGCGGGCGCCTTGCCACATGCAGCCGAGAAGATCGCCGTGGCGCGGCCGTTGGCGGCCTCCACGCGACCGTCGTCGTGCACCAGCACCACCGCGTCCGGCAGCGCAGCGAGCGTGGCCTCCAGCGTGGACTTCGCGCGGATCACCTCACCAAGCTTCGACGCAGAGAACTTTCCGAGTGCATCCGCCATGCGGTTGTAGCCGGCGGCCAGCGCCCCGATCTCGTCGTCGCGTTCGACCACGACGCGGCGATCGAACGCGCCCCCGCGCACAGCCTCCACGTTCTCGGTGAGCGATCGGATCGGGCGCAGGATGGACCGCGCGAGCTGCACGGACACCGCGAGCGACAGGAGGAGCGCAGCGATGGACACCAGCATCACGAGTCGCTTCGCTCGGTGCGCTTCATCGCGCGCCCAGCCAGCCGTGTGCCGGATCTCTCGCAGCTCGTCCGCGCGAAGGTGCTCCAGGTCGATGACGGCGACGCGCATCGACTGCGTCACCTCACCATCGTAGGTGGCGCGCGCCGAAGCCAGGTCCGCGCGCCCCAGGAGCGCGTCGCCGTGGCGGCGAAACAGGTCCATGTGGCGCGACAGGCTGTCGAGAGTCAGACGCTCTTCGTTCGTCATCGCAGACGACGACAGCGCTGCAAACGCCTTGTCGAAGCGGCGCTGCTCCGCGTGACGCCGCGCGAGCTGCGGTCCGCGATCGCCGGCCATCGCCAGGATGAGCGCGTCGTCCTCATCCTCGAGCGCGGAGCCCAGGATGCCGATGAGCTCGCCCTTCTGCTCGTCCTTCGCGAGCTCCTCGCCCACGCCGCGGCTCACCCGCATGAACATGTACGAGCAGACGTTCCCCATCACCGCCATCACGAGGACGACGAGCGCGCCGGACACGAAGAAGCGGGTGCGAAGGCTCCTCAAGGAAACCTTCCCTTCACGCCAACCCGTAGCGTTTGCGCTTGCGCTGGAGCGTCGTGCTGTCGATGCTCAGCGTGCGCGCCGCTGCTTCCAGCGTGGGCGCGCGGGCGATCACACGCGCGATGTGCTCGCGCTCCACGTCTTCCAGCGACGCCTCATCGCCGAGCTTCACGCTGCGTCGAACGGACCCCGGGTCCTTCGCGCGCAAGAGGCCCAGGTCCTCCGGTTCGATCACGTCTGCTGGCGACAGGATCACGGCGCGCTCCACCGCATTGCGCAGCTCGCGCAGGTTGCCCGGCCACACGCACGCGCCGATCGCGGACGTCGAGGCAGGAGACAGCGACATCTGCGGGCGCCCGTGCGCATCCGCGAAGCTACGCAGGAAGTGGACTGCGAACGGCACCACGTCCTCCGGTCGCTCGCGCAGCGGCATGAGCCGCAGCTCCACCACGTTGAGCCGGAAAAACAGGTCCTCGCGGAAGCGTCCCGCGGCCACCTCTGCGCGCAGATCCTTGTTCGATGCAGCAACGAGCCGCACGTCCGCGCGACGCTCCGCCGTCTCGCCAAGACGCTCGTAGGTGCGGTCGTTCAGGAAGCGAAGCAGACGCGCCTGCGCATCGGGGCAGAGGTCCCCGATCTCGTCCAGGAAGAGCGTGCCGCCAGCCGCAGCTTCCACCTTGCCGGCCGCGTCCGCGATGGCGCCGGTGAAGGAGCCCTTCTTGTGACCAAAGAGCGCGCTGGTCATCATGTCGGAGGACAGCGTCGGGCAGTTGACCGCGACGAACGGCGCCTTCGCGCGCGGGCTCTTGTCGTGAAGGTACTTCGCGAGGATGTTCTTGCCAGTGCCGCTCTCGCCAGAGAGCATGACCACGCAGTCGGCGCCCGCGGCGCGCTCCGCGGTCTTCAGCAGCGCAGCGAACTGCGAGTTCTCGGAGGAGAAGTAGCCAGACACCTCCGCCTGCGTCATCTCCACGGCGCGCTCGACCTCGCTCTTCTTGTCGCGCGCGGTCTGCACCACACGCCGCGTCGCCTCCCGCACCTGCGTCGGCGTGAACGGCTTGGGCAGATAGTCCACCGCGCCCAGCTTCATCGCGGACACGGCGGTCTCGAACGACGCGAAGGCCGTGATGACGACGACAGCGATCCCGCGCTGCCGTCTCACGATCTCCGACAAGAGCTCGAGGCCCGACTCGGCCCCGAGCCACAGGTCGAGGAGCACCACGTCGAAGCGGCTGCGTTCCAGCGCCTCCAGAGCGCCGCTCGACGTCGATACGCCGAGCACACGCGCTCCATCGGCTTCCAGGCAAAGGCGGAGCGATTGCCTCACGCCAGCGTCATCGTCGACGATCAGGGCGGCAGATTCGGTGAGTTGTCCCATGTTCACGCATTCACTCCCTACGCGGGCTCACGCCTACGTTCATGGCTGTCTACAGACGGGTCCCTCCTCACCTTCCGCGGGTGACGACGTCATAATGCCCACGTAATGCCTTGTTTTCCCGGGTCCGCGCGCCCCCCACACGAGCTTTCCCGCCTGGTACAAGCACGACAGACCCGGGTGTCCCGGCGTATTGCCCGGTCAAAAAATCGCTCCACGCCGTAATCTCGGCGCGCACGGCTCGGGGAATCAGAGCCCCGAGGTGGTCTTGACCGAGGCCGTCTTGTTGGCAGACCGCTTGTCCGCACCGACGTCGGTGGCCGCCTGCTTGGTCTCGCTGTCGGCAGCGGTCGCATCCGCGACGGGCGGCCGGCCACCACCACCCCACATGTTGTTGAACGCACCGGCGTGCGGGAAGAGGAACTGCGGCGCGCGCGACCAGTCGCCGAGCAGGATCGTGGTGCCGTTGCCTCCGAGCTTGCCGAGCGCCTCATACGCCGCGAGCTGCACGGTGAGCGGCGACACTGCCTGCGTCTGCGCGCGGTTCTCTTCCGCGTGCGCCTTCGCCAGGATCATGAGCTCCTGCGCCTGACCCTTTGCACGCACGACGCGCGTCTCTGCTTCCGCGGTCGCCTGGATCTTGTCGATGGCTGCTTGCTCCGTGGCCATCTGACGCTGGTTCTTCTTCTGCAGGAGCTCGAGCTCCACCTTCCGCTTCTCCGACTCCGACTCCAGCTCGATCTTGCGCTTCTGCTGCACGCCATCGAGCTCCTCTTTCATCTTCTGCTGCGCGGCCTGGTTCTCGAGCAGCGTGCGCTGACGGAGAGCCTCGTTCTCGAGCCCGGCCTTCTGGCGCACGGACTCCTGCTCACCGACGAGCTTCTGGCGAACAGCCGCCGCGATCTCCGGCGCGTAGTCCACGCCCTCGATCGTGATGGACTCGATCGATACGTGCTTTCCGTGCGTGCGGCGACGAAGATCCGACTCCACCTCGTCCTCGATCTTCTCGTTCTTCGAGAGGAGCTCTGCGTACGCATGGTGCGCGAACACTCCACGCGCGGCGCTGCGGAGCTCCGGTCCGATGACCTCGTCGTAGTAGTTGGGGCCGATCTCGGCATCCAGCTGGTACAGCTCCTCGGCGATCGGGCGGTAGATGACCGACATGCGGATCTCCATCTGCAGGCCCTCCATCGACGGGGTCGAGATGCCCTCGTGCTTCGTGGAGTACGTGATGTCGAAGTCGTCGAGGCGGCCGCAGTCGCGCATGAAGCACCAGCCGAGACCATGCTGGCCCGGAAGCAAGCGCTCATGCGCGAGGCCTCCGCCATGCGGGTCGAAGCGAAGCGCCTGGTGGCCGGGCTGGACGGTCTCGTAGGCGCAGCCCGACGTGAGGGTCAGGAGCGCGAGGACAAAAGCAGATCCCTTGATGTTCATGTGAAAAGTCTCCTCCGTGTGAGAAACGTGTTGCTAGAGCGGCAAGCCGCCCATCCATCCGCCCAGATCACGACCGATACGCATCATGCAGGCGTAGACGACGGGACCGCCGTGCTCGACCTCCACCACGCCGGCCTGCTGACATCGCGCCTGGGTCTGCGCGAGATAGACGCGGCCCACGCGCGAGCGCAGCGTCGCGTTGACGTTCATCGCCATGACCAGGCGACCGTGCGAATACTCGACGTCGGCCTGCATGATCTCGACGGTGAGCTGATAGCCGCCGGGGCGGCGCTCCTTGAAGTTGTTCGCGAACGGCGCGGCCGCCGTGGTGACCGCAATACCAAGAGCTGCCTCGACGTCCTGATACGCGACCGTGGAGCCGCGGATGGGCATGGGATCACTGACCGCCGTGGAGCGCGTGACCACCTCGAGAGGGACCTCCTCGTGCGGCGTTCCGGTGACCGGAATTCCCGCCGTGGAGAGCAGTGGAACGACCTCTCTGCCCCCGCAGCCGGAGACAGAGGAGACCGCGCATAGAAGAAGGAGCGTCGTGACGGTCTTTGCGATGCTCGTCATTGCGAAAGCCGGTGTCGCAACGTCCGTGCCCATCGACACCGACCGCGCGGATCACAGAAGATCGCGGCGTCTAGCGCGCTCTCTTCGCTTCGCGTGTCCCCACGTCCGTGCAGATCGCGGCATCGACGGCGAAGTGTCGCGGCGTTTTCTCAGGACGCGTATGCTCCGGACCATGTGCTGCTTCACCAGGGCCGTGCCGTTCGTCGGACAGACCAAGATCTTCGCGCGCGGCTTGCCCGATGGCAGGCAGGCGCTCGTCTACGCCATGAAGGTGGACGTGAAGGAGGAGCTCGCGATGGTGCTGCCGCTCCCCGTTCCGCCGGGCTCTCCGGACGACGCCGTGGAGTTCGTGGATCTCTCCGGCTACTCCGCGTTCTTCACGGATCTGGCGAAGGCGTTTCCGGAGTGGGTCGCGATGTCGGCGGCGCCGCAGGGGCGCGGTTTTGCGGTCCCGAAGTCCATGCCGCTGCGCGTGGTGGAGGTCGGCGCGTTCGAGGCGTCGTTCGTTCCACGCGTCCAGGATTTCTCGCGGCTCGACGAGCGCTTCCGCATGCCGCGCGGCTTCTTCGAAGCACTGCCCATGTACGCGGACCATGGCTTCGCAGTCTTTCGACTGAAGCCGACCCAGGGAGCTCCGCGCCTGGACGTGCATCCCATGGCGTTCCGCTTTCCACGTCGCGACGCAAAAACCCTATTTTTTCCGACTGTCCACGTTCATGACGGCTCGGTTCCGAAGACCGCGCAGTTCGATCACAAGCTCACCGCGCAGACGTCACCGCTCATGACCGCCCTCCTCGGCCAGGGCACACCCGGCCTGTGGACCGCCTCGCCCGACCCGCTCGGCGCGTCCATCGACAACACGAAGGACCACGGGCTCACCGACGGAGCGCAACACGGCTACCAGCTCGCCCTGTCTGGCGCGCTGCCCAATCACGACATGTGCCTGCGCGAGCCCGATGGCCTCACGCTCGCTGACGTCGCGGGCGAAGGCGATGTCTTCTCCTGGCAGCTGCGGGGGGCGGCCGCGTTCTCGCCGATGACGGACCTCCAGCCGCATCGTGCATGGGCGGAGACGGCGCGCACGCGATTGCCGCAGGTCGCGCGTGCGCTGGGACCAGGAATCTCGGCGCTGGTGAAGCGGTTGTCTGGACAGCTCTCGTTCGCGCCGCTCTCGGTGGCGAAGGAGCCGCATTTTCTCAACGGCCGCCAGCTCTGGACCGGCACGGACTACGTGAACGGCAAGAACGGCGCTGGGCGCGGAGCTGGATACGTGCAGTTTACACCTTTCACGAAGACGGTGGAACCGCAGTCGGTGCGGATCGGCTTCGCACGACTCCCGGACGAAGCGGGCGTGGAAGCAGTTCTCCGCGGCCTCGAAGACGTCCTACAGAGCGCGCTCCGCTAGCTCGCGGCGTTCCTCCCTAGACGTCGGTCCAGCGGATGATGTCAACCTGTGCGCCGACGTCCCACGTCCCCGATCCCGGCGCGAGCAGCGCGAGGCCATCCGAGTCCGCCAGCGCCGTCGCCGCGCCTGAAGCCTGGTTGTCATGCGGCGTCGCGCAGAGGTGCGCGCCCTGCCGCGTGATGCGCACGCGCGCGATCTCGAGGCGCTCCTTCACCCGCGGCCGCGCCTTTCCCAGCTGCGCGGGCAGCACGAACGGCAGCGGCGAGGCGTCGCGCTGCATCGCACGCAGCAACGGAACACCGAAGAGCGCAAACGTGACGATGGCGCTGGCCGGATTTCCTGGCAGACCCAGCACGTGGGCGGTCGCGCCGTGCCCCACGACCAGCGGCTTGCCCGGCTTGATGGCGACCTTCCAGAAATCCAGCTTCACGCCGGCGCGCTCCAGCGCAGGCTTCACGTGATCGTGATCGCCCACGCTCACGCCACCCACGGTGACGAGCAGATCGCACGATGACATGGCCTCCGCGATCGCGCGCTCTATCTCCTCGGGATCGTCGCGCACGACGGGAGCAATCGTCACGTCGGCGCCGGCAGCCAGCGCGAGGTGCGCCACCGCGGGGCTGTTGGACTCCGGAATGCTTCCGAACGCGTCGGCCGAGCCCGGCGCGCGCAGCTCGTCACCGGTGGACAGAATGGTAACGCGCGGGCGCCGCGACACGGTGAGCTCCGCTTGGTCCAGCATCGCCGCGAGCGCGAGCGCACCTGCAGATAGCCGCAGCCCGGAAGACAGCGCCTTCTCGCCCAGCTTCATGTCCTCTCCCAGGCGCCGTACGTGCTGCCAGGGTTTGGGTCGCGCCTCGAAGAAGATGCCGTCGCCTTCGCGGCGCACGTTCTCCTGCATGATCACCGCGTCCGCGCGAACGGGCAACGGCGCGCCAGTGAAGATCCGGCATGCGCTGCGCGGCGCGAGAACGCCGGTGTCTCCGCCGGCGCGGCTCTCACCCGACACGCGCATGGAGAACTGCTCCTTCGTGGGAAAATCCGCGTCCCCCTCAGGCAGGTCCGACGTGGCGACGGCGTAGCCGTCCATGGCGCTCGCGTCGAAGCGCGGGAGCGAAGCGCGCGCCAGGACGTCGCGCCGCAGAACGCGACCGCCGGCCGACGCGATGCTCGCCTTCTCCGTCCCAACGTCGAGGGCCGAAGCGATCACCCGCGCCCTCGCCTCACCGAATTCCAGGAGATCCGCCACGGCAAGGAAAGTTACCACCGTTTCGAGCTCATCGCCGGCTCACGACCTCTCCAAACGGGGGACACGGAGAGCTGAGGCGAGGCACCCAAAACCCAGGTATACCGGTAGAGCCATGACACAAGCGCTCGACCCCAAGAACCTCCCGGCCAGTGACGAACGCACCAAGCTCAAGATGGATCTGTCGGAGAAGGCGCGCGTCGCAGTGACGCAGAACCAGCCGCTCGTCGCGTCGATGCACATCGCGGATGCGCTCATGCTGTTCCCGAACGAGCGCTCGCTCCTCGATCAGTTCGACGAGATCGTCTTTGCATCCCAGGATCCCCTCGGGCTCTTCCCCGTGGCCACGGGCGCCATTCACGTGGCGACGGCGGCCGGGCGCGCGCGCGTGCTCATGATCCAGAAGCGACTGCCCGAGGCGGTGGAGCTGCTCGGCCGCGTGCTCGAGGTCGCTCCGGAGCTCGAGTACCTGGACTGGCTGCATCGCTGGCTCCAGCCCCACGTGCTCCAGCCGCTGGGCTGGGACCTCCTCATGGGCTCCGTCATCAAGCCCACGCTGGAGATGACGCTCGATGTGCCGGTGCCCGCGGACCCGCAGGATCCGCGCGTGCCGAACCTGCGCGCAGCGAACGAGATCTTCACCGTGATGCTTCCCGCGTTCCCGAACGAGAAGGTGCTCTACGTGGGCGCGTGCATGGTGCGCCGCCGCCTCGGCGACACGGCCGCCACGCTTGCCGTCGCGGAAGAGGGCGTGCGTCGCTTCCCGGACGACTGGAGTCTTCGCACCGCGCTGCTGAACGCGCTGCGTGACGCGAAGCGCCCCGACGAGGCATACCAGCAGGCCCAGTTCGCGATGCGCATCGACGCGCAGGACTTCTCACCGCTCCACGACGCGGCCTGGGGCTACATCACCGCGGGCCGCTTCGACCAGGCAGCAAACCTGTTCCAGCAGCTCGTGCAGCAGGACGCTGACTACCCCACCGGCAAGGCATGCTTGCACTATGCACGCATCAAGGCGTGGAACACACCGGAGGATCGCACTGCGCTCCTCGCCATGCGAGAGCGTCAGTACTGGGACTCCGCGATCGCGCGGATGGCGAACGAGATCGACCCGCCGGTGGAGTACATCACCTACCTGCCGGGCCCGGGTGACGCGTCCGCGAGCTACGCGCGCGAGATGGCGTCGGAGCTACAACACGTGATGGCGTGCTGCGGCCAGGGCGCGAACATCAGCGTCACGATCCGCTCCGAGTACCCCGAGTCGCCAAGCGCGCGCCTCGCCTTCGACGTCGCGATGCGCAGCGTGGGGGCCGCGCACGCCACCATGAACATCGAGGTCGAGAAGACGCCCCAGCCCGATCCGCGGACGAACAAGGGCCGCGTCGATCTCCCCGTCTGGAACTTCCAGAATGGCCAGCTCGCCCCCATGTTCCAGTTCGGCGATCAGAACGCCCAGCGCGCCGTGGGCGGCATCGCGTACCAGCTGTTCCGCAAGGACGTGTGGGATCCCGCCGCGCGCGCCGTGGCCACGAGCGCAGGCCCGCAGGCCATTCAGGCGTTCATGAGCGTGTTCACGAACCCGCCGCCGCCCCCCGCGGACTTCGACGGTGTGACGTGGACCTTCCGATGCCAGGTCGCAGCGGCGGCGATCGTGAGCCACATGGGACCGTGGGAGGGCGGCCCTGCGCGCCCCGCGCTCTACTCGCTCGTCTCCGGCCCGAGCGACTGGACGACGATCGCGGGCATCATCGCGCTCTCGTTCCGCGCAGGCGACTCGCCGCAGATCCGCGGTGAGGTGGAGGGAATGTACAAGTGGCTGCGCTCGCTCATCTCGCCCGTGGGGTTCACGCCGTGGGAGTCCGCGCTCGTGGATTGCTGGCTCTCGCTCGGCAATCATCCGGAGCCGTTCAAGGCGGAGCTCCTCGCCTGGCAGAAGCAGTACGAGGACACAGTCGAGAGCAAGAACTCCGTGCAGACGCAGCGCCGCTACGGCGGGCTCACGCTGGAGCAGTACGCAGAGTTCTCGTCGCAGCGCGACAAGCTGATGGGCACCATCGCGTACGGAGGCGCAGGCGCTGCATTCATGGGGGCAGTAGCGCCATCGCCGCAGGTCCAGGCGCTCTGCCAGAAGTTCGGCGTGAACCCGCACAAGCCATTCGTGGACGAGTGGCAAGAGGCGCTCAATGCGAGCCCCGGGCTCATGGACGACTTCCTCGACGCGAAGAAGACGTACGAGCTCGAGCAGATGGGTGTGAACAAGGAAGAGAAGGCCGCGCTCGACAACATCATCTCCGGCAACATGGACATGCACCAGCGGATGGCGCAGGCCCAGGAGGCGCAACGCGCGGTGGCGCAGGGCTCACCGGCCGATCAGGATCCCGATCCGGTCGTGTTCCCTGGCCAGCGTGTCGCGCGCCTCTCGGACTACGTCGGCATCATGAAGGGCATGCAGCGCGGCGACATGATGGGTGCGCTGGGACGCTACGGCCTGGACATGATGAGCTACGGCCAGGTGGCCACGGCGTGGGGCGCGAAGATGGCGGCGGATCCCACGCTCACGGAGAAGTTCTCGAAGATGATGGCGGCCCCCTAGTCCTCACGCGGCTCAGGCGGGGAACGCGGGGAACGCCGCCCCTCATTCACATGCGAGGCCGTGGAGGATCTCGCCCGTCGGGGGGCGCGGAACACTCACCGTGCGGGCGCCCGTCTTCGCATCGAACACGAAGATGCCGCCATCCGTGTACCAGGGGATGATCGCGATGCGATCGTTCTTCACGGCCGAGAGCCCGATGATGCTGCCCGCGTAGCCCTGCAGCTTGAGCGCGCTGGTCTGCGCGCCCGTGTCGCGAGACACGCGCATGACGGTGTCCGTCTGGAAAGCCGAGGCGAGAAGCCCGTCCGCGGTAGGTGCGAGGCGGCTCGCGCTCGGCGCACTGGTCACGGCGCTCGGGCTGTGGGCGACGACATCCGCGAACGATCCGTACCGCGCGAGCTTGCCGGCAGCGAGGACCCAGACGGTGCTCGCGTCAGCGGAGACCACGTCGCATGCGACGTTCGACGTGTCGACCGCGCCGCTGGCGATGTCGATGCGCACGACGGTGTTCGCGCATGTCAGGATCGAGGCGCCTTGCACGCCGATCGAAGATGCATCCGCCACGACGTCCGCGGAGACCTCAGCACCGACGTCCACGACACCCGACGGAAGGTGCACGCGCGCGACGTGCTCCTTCACACCACGCGAAGCGAACGAGGTACACACGACGTCGTCCGCGGTCTGCGTGCCAGTGTCGACCGGCGGCACAGGAGCCACATGGTCATCCGCGCCTCCACCGCCACAGGCGACGGCGCCAAGGGCGAGGAAGAGCAGGCCACAGCGAAAGGCGCAGGTCACCCCCCTCTATCAGCAAGCTCCGTACCTGGCTCTCCTGGTCGTGCAGCTGCGACTTTCCGGCGCCAGTCGGTGGGCTGCATGAGGGCGGTCGCCCACGATGGATCGGGGCCGGGGGCCACGGTCGATCCACGCCGAAGGTTGGCTGCCTTCTTGCTGGCAGCGGCAGAGGCAGAGCCGTCTGTCTTACGGCGGACACTCCATCATCGCAGGCGCGCGGCGTGGCTCCTGGCTGCGAATGGCGTCGCACGTGCTCAGGCAGTCCATGGGCGGCGGGTGCGGCCCCATGCAGCTCACCCACCTCGGATCCTTCGGCACGCCGGGCGGACCACCTGCATCCTCGGCCGGGCAGTTCTGCGGGAGCACCCAGCAGAAGCCGTCGATCATGTCCTTGATCGGTCCGTCGCACATTGCGTCTGGCTGCGGAAGGAGCCGCGCGCAGTATGCGCCATAGAAGTCGCACGGCTTCTTCATGGGCCCGCCGCAGCTGGCGCTCGTGCACAACCCGGGGACCGCTGCCGCCTCCCCGCGCTGCCGGCGAAGGCAGTCGTTCCAGAAGGTCACGCCGTTGCAGCCGCACGTCTCCGCGCGCAAGTCTTCGCAGAACGTGGGCCGCACCTGGCACACGCCGGTCGCGTCACCGCAGGTGATCCGCTCGCAGAAGGACGAGAGGCCACACTCGTCGTTGGTGGTGCATTCTTTACCGAATGGTCTCCCATTGTGGCCGTCACCGCCGCCGCCGTCGAGGCCGTGGACGTCCGCCACGACCACGTCCTGCGGCGCGCAGCACACGAGCGCGAGGAGCACCACGCTCCCGATCGACGACAGCACAACGACGCGGTCGGTGCTCATTTCGCCGACTCCTCTCCGCTGGCGCGGCCCGCGACCGTGAAGTCGAATCCGAGGGAGAGCGCAGGCCGAACACGCGACGGCAGGAACGCGACGTCCGAGACGTTCGCGCCGTCCTGCACGACATACCGGTGCGGCGCGACGTCCACGTCCAGGCCGAAGTCGAGGAACATCTCCGCGCCGCGCGTCACGGCGTATCGCGCGCCGAGCACGCCCCCGAGCACCGGTGATACGTCGGTAGTACCGGCGTTGACGTGATCGGCGGGGACCGTGAGTCCCTGTGGCGTGATGAAGAACACGTCCGCGCCCGCAGAAGGTCCGAGCGACACGACGAAGCGAGGCGTGATCTCGTACTCCGCGGCGCCCGAGACGCGCAGCGCCAGCGCGCTAGCCCGCACCTTCACCTCCGTGCCCGACGCCTCGAACGGCACGTGATAGGCACCGGACAGCGCGATCGCCGGGTGCAGCGCGCCGCGGCCCAGGCGCAGCATACCCTTGCCTCCGCCTCCAACGACCACGCTCGAGTCTCCACCGAAGCCACGGCCCACGAAGAATGCGCCCACATCCACGCCGTACCGCGACGCGCCCTCCACCGTCGCGGAGTCGTGCTCCGGTCCCGTCGCTGGGAGCACGGCGGACGACGCGGGCCCAGCGCTCGCGGATGGTGCGGCAGAGGGTGCGGTGGATGGAGCTAGAGATGCAGCTAGAGACGGAGCCGCGGACGGTGCGGCGGAGGCGCTCATGCTCGCGGGCGGTGGAGGAGTGATCGATGCGCTCGGCGGTGGCGGCGCCTCTGCGACCAGATCCTCCACCGAGGCCTGGATGATGTGCGCGAGCTCCTCCGTGGCGATATCCGACTTGGCACCACGAGCGACAGAGCGACGCGCCACGATGCGACCGCTCGACCCTTCCACGAGGACCAGCGTTGCGCGCTGCGGGTCCGCGAGGTCGACCCATGCGGTGGCGAACGTTCCCGGTGTCTTCACGGAGAGCGCACCATCGAAGATGTCGACGCGCTCCACACGCGCGATCTCGAGGCGCGCGCCGATGCGGGACAAAAGCTCCGAGAGCGAGCTCGTGAGTCCATTGGCGTCCTTGTCGCTTCCGGCGATCACGACGCGCACGACGTGAGGAGCCGTCGCCACGGCGTCACCGAACGCAGCCCTGGGCAGCACCCAGGCGGGGACTGCGACTGCTGCGAGGACGACGCAGGCGAAGCGAAGTTTCACGCCTTCCTTCTACTCGCCCGTGCTCAACGCGACGAGAGCTCCTTGAGGCGCGCCTCGGCGTGCCCGGTGTGAACCGACTGCGGATAGCTGGCGACGAGCTTCTCCCAGGCCTCGCGCTCCAGATCCGCGCGTCCAAGACGCTCGTACGCCCGCGCGCGACCGAACATAGCCTCCTCGCGCAGCGAGCCACCGCCCTCATCCAGGTACTTGTCGAAGAGCGGCAGAGCGCCTTGTGCGTCGCCATCGTCGAGGAGCATGCGGGCCATCGCGATGCGCCCCGCAGCGGCCTCGGGCGCGGCGCCATGCTGCGTGAGCAGATCCTGATAGAGCTTCGCGGCGGCGGCGTGATCACCGCGACGGCGGGCGTCATTCGCAGACGAGAACAGGATGCCCGCGGAGCCAGGCGCTGCGCTCGAAGCGGGGGCCACGACCGTGGACGCAACCGACGGCGCACCATGGGCCGCGTTACCGAGCGCGTTCGTGGGCACGAACGTGGGAGCCGGGCGCTGCGGCACGGGCGCGCTGGCGGTCGGCGCGGGCTGGGTGCGGACCGGCGCGATCGGCGCGACCGGCTCGATGGGCGCGATGGGCTCTGGCGCGGGCGGCGGAGCGCTCTGCTCGATGTCGTCCGCGTTGCTCGTGTCGTTGTTCGTGTCGTTCAGCACCAGCTCGTTCGCGGCAGAAGGACGCGACTGTCCCTTCTTGCTGACGCGTTTTGGCTTCGGGCCGACGGTCTCCGCGGGCGCGCGCGACTCTTCCACCTCCTGCGTCGGCGTGAAGATCGCAGCCCACACGCGGGTGCCGCGCGCCGCGACCGCCACGCTGGCCATCATGAGCACCGCTGCGGCGGCGATCAGCGCGATGCCGACGCGACGGCGCGAACGCCAGGTCGGACGCAGCGAGTGAACCTTCTTCTCGAAGCGCACGAGCGCATCTTCTTCCTCTTCTGCCTCGCGACTCGCGAGAGGCGCATCGAGGTCGTCGCCGAGGTCTGCATGGAAATCCAGCTGCGCCAGGCGCAAGAGACGACACGGCGCGCACGCGGCCAGGTGCGCGTCGAGCTGCGCGCGCTCCGCGGCGGTCAGGACCTCTTCGTTCTCCTCGCGCTCGAGCAGCTCCTCGGGGTGCAGCTCGGTGTCGAGCGCCTTCGACAGCATAGCGGTCGTCCGCTCCGAGGCGTGGCCCGGTACGTCCATGCTCGCGAGCTCCGCGGCAAAGTCCTGCTCTGCGGCGACCAGCAGGCGGCATGCAGCGCACTGCGCGAGATGCGCATGGAGCAGCGCCGTCTCGCTGGGCGAGAGCTCCGCAGGGTCGCGGTCGAGCAGGTCCTCGGGATGAAGCAGGCTGCTCATGCATCCACTCCGAGCTCTTCGGCGAGGCGCGGGTTCTGCTCGATGCGGCGGCGCAGTGCTTCCTTCGCGAGACGCAGGCGGCTGCGCACCGTGTTCACCGGCACGCCCGTGGCCTTCGCGACGTCACCGAGCGACCAGCCCAGCACGAAGCGCAGCGCGATGGACTCCGCCTGCTCGTCCGGGATGTCATTCAGGAGGTCGAGCACCATCTTCTTGCGGCGTGCCGCGCGGAGCTGCTCTGCGGGTTGCGCGCCATTCGACTCGAGCGTCTCGAGGTCGATCTCGTCGTCCCGTCGCTGATGCTGCGCGCGGGCGCGCTTGCGAGCGGCGACGGCGGTTCGCACGGCGATGCGGGACGCGAAATGCACCGGCTCGCACTCGCCACGAAACGAAGGCAGCGCCTGGACGAACGCGATGAGTGACTGCTGCACGACGTCCTCGACGTCTGGAGAGCCATAACCAAGAACCACCTGCACCGACCGCGACATACGCGGCGTGACCTGCTCGAGGAGGTCCCGGGTCGCGCGCATGTCGCCAGCAGCCGCCACCTTGGCGAGCTTCAGCTGGGGGCTCTCGACCCGCGGAACCTGGAATTCTTCAGCAGTATCGCTCACGTTTGTCATCTCGGCTTGCTGCGACGGCGCCGATCTGGCGGCTCACTCATGAGGAGTGTCGACCCCGTTCAAATGTGATCACAATTTCAGTCGCGCCGATCGTCTTTTTTCAGGAGATCGCCGTCCAGCTCCTCATCGAAGACGAAGCTCTGCGCGCGCGGACGCATCGGCGGCAATGGGGCCGTCGTGGCGGGAGCGCCTTGCGACGGCGGGAGCGGCGCTGTGTTGGTCGGAGGAGGGCCCATCGGCTGCGTATTCCGTGGGCTCGCGAACGGTTCGCCCGGCTTCGCGATCGCCGGCCTGGGGAGGGCCGGTGGCGCCCGCGGGACCGCTGGCTTCCTGCTGGCGGGATCCTCGCGAGGGATCGGCGGCGGCCCCTTCGCGTGCGGCTCCACGTGCGATGCCTCCGTCGGCGACGTGGGTCGCTGCAGAGCGACCAGGCGCGGCGAGGACGCACGCGGCGACGGACGCGGCGGGTTCATGGGCAACGGCGGCATGTTCGTCGGCAAGCCGCGGCGCACGGTCGCATAGTCGGGCACGTGGGAAGCAGGCGGCAGTGCGTCGACCTTCCTGTCGATGCGAACGACCTCCGACGACACCCCTCGCTCCTCGTCGCTCCTCTTCGTGCTCTCCGGCGCCGCGCCCGCGAGCTCAGGCATCTGCTTCTTGGTTGCCTTTGCCGCAGCGTGGAACGCCTCCGCGAAGTCGCGCGCGGTGCCGAATCGCAGCGCTGGATCCTTCGCGAGCGTGCGCCTGAACCACTCGTCGAGCTCTGGCAACGAAGTGCCGAGATGCTCGGACACCGGACGGGCGTGACTTTTCGCGAGCGCCATCATCACCTGGCCGAGCGTCTCGCCCGTGAAGGGGACCAGGCCGACGAGGCAGTGATATGCGACGATCGCGAGCGAGTAGAGATCCGAGCGCACGTCAGGTGATTTTCCCTCCAGAAGGAGCTCGGGCGCCATGTACTCGAGGGTGCCGGAGAGCTCCTCGCTCGCTCCCGTTTTCGCCATGATCTCCGCGACACCAAAGTCGACGACCTTGGCGAGCAGTCGTCCGTCCTGGTCCTTCGTGAGGAAGATATTCGCCGGCTTGATGTCACGATGCACCACGCCGACAGCATGCGCGCGAGACAGCGCACGCGCGGTGTGCACGACGATGGTCTCGGTCTCTACCAGGTCGAGCTGGCGCACCTTCTCGAGTCGCGTGGCGAGGTCCACGCCGTCGAGCAGCTCGTACACGATGTACGGAGTGCCGTTGGCATCGACGCCTCGCGCAAACACCTTCACGATGTTCGGGCTCATCATGCGCGCGGAGAGCTCTGCTTCGCTCTTGAACTGCTGCAGCATCTCCTTGCGCTTCGAGAGCTCGGGCCGGAGCACCTTCACGGCGACGGTGATGCGGCGCTCGAGATCCTTGGCAAGCCAGACAGTGCCTGCACCACCCTCACCGAGGCATGACACGAGCTCATAGCGGTCCTCTACGACCTTCCCCTGGAAGAAGGTGGGGGTCACCCCGCGCGCGCTCGATGGAGTCGGTGCATGGATATCCACCAACAACGATATCAGCAAATCAGTGCTTGCGAATGAGGCCTTCTTGGGCGGTGGACGCGACGAGGAGACCTGCGCGCGTGAACACGCGCCCCCGCACGAGGCCGCGGGCACCGGACGCCGACGGGCTGTCGATCACATGGAGCAGCCACTCGTCGACCCGAAATGGCCTGTGAAACCACATGACGTGGTCCAGACTGGCTACCTGCATTCCCGGAGAGATCCAGCTCACGCCGTGCGGCAGCAGGGACGTGGTGACGAACGCGTGGTCGGACGCATATGCAAGTAGGTATGCATGCAGTGCGGGTTCATCGGATACCTTGCCCGCCGTTCGTAGCCAGACCATGCGGACGGGAGCGCGCGCCGCGGCGACCGTGGGGTCCACGTCGTGCTCGTCCGTCACGGGGCGAATCTCGAACGGGCGCGGAGCGATCGCGCGCTGCTGCATCTTCTCCGGAAGTCGCGCGAGGTGCGGCAGGAGGCGCTCTTGCTCGGTCGGCAGTGTCTCGGGCGCGGGCGCGGCCGGCATGTCGTCCTGGTGCGAGAAGCCTTCTTCCACCTTCTGGAACGACGCTGCCAGGTTGAAGATCGCCTGCCCCGACTGCACTGCGACGACGCGACGCGTGTTGAACGAGCCGCCATCGCGGATGCGATCGACCTCGTAGACGATTGGCTTCTTCACGTCGCCGGGCCTGAGGAAGTAGGCATGGAGCGAGTGCACGTGGCGCTCCGTGTCCACCGTCTGCGCGGCGGCGGAGAGGGCCTGCCCCAGCACCTGTCCACCGAAGACGGTGCCCCAGCCGAGGTCCTGGCTCTGCCCGCGGAACAGGTTCTCTTCGATGCGCTCGAGCGCGAGCAAGCTCGTGAGCTCGTCCAGGACCTGTGACATCTCAGGGCTGTGTACTCGGGTCCTGGCAGCAGCGGAAGCCCGTCGAGTAGTCGTGGTAGCTGAAATCGTGCGCGATGGTCCGGTAGGCGCAGCCGTCTCCGTGCTCGTGCGTGTCCAGCCAGAAGCCGCCCTGGAAGGTGCCATTCGGATCGCGCGTCCACTCGTGCAGGTTGCCGACCATGTCGAATACGCCCGCGTCGGTGACGCACGCTGCATACGCGCCGGTCTTCGCGAGCCCGCCCTGCACCTGGTTGAGGCGCGGGTCGTTCATCGCGCTCGTGTCGTAGAACCCACGCTTCACCTGCTCCGGGAAGACCACGATCATGGGCGAGACACCGGAGTCGTGGCATGTATTGGCCGTGCGCGTGGGCCCGTACGGATACGCGTACCCCTGACTGCCACCGCACGCGGCGCGCCATTCGACGGGCTCGCAGAGGCGCTTCTGCGCGGCGGCACATGCGCCCTCTGCCTCCCTGCCGCTCACGTACGACTGCGGCAACACGCCCGCCACACTGCGTGCACGATACAAGTATCCGGCGGGGAGCGTCGTGAGCGCATCGTGCGCGGGATGAGGCCGCGCCGTACCGTCGGGCGCCACCATCTCCACCGTGGCCTCGTACTTGTCGATGCAGAAGCGGTCGCCGACGAGCGCCATGCCCTCGGGACAACGCGCGCTCGGCGAGGCCGGCGGCAGCGTGCCCTCGGCAACGGGATGAAACTTCTTCGGGGCGTACGATGCGAGCACGGACTCGATGGAGCCAGACGCGAGCGGCGCGATGTTTCGTGTACGCCCCGAGAAGAAAGGGGCGAGCGCGCGCTGAGCGTTCTCGACCTGGGCACGGCTCTCCGCGGGCGCGTCTTCGGGGCGGGCGGCGTGCACGTCTTGCGGGAGCGCGACGAGCCCCACCAGGGTGAGAGCGCAGGCGACGCTGCACAGCTGGCGTTCCGACTTCACCCCTTCATTGTACTACTTCGTCTTCAAGCTCCCAACGAACGCGTCAAAGTCCTTCTTTGCGGCCGTGAGCGTCTTCTCCGGGCCGGTCGCCTTGAAGAACCACTGCTCCTCGCCCAGGTCGACGATGGCGCCCATCAACATCCAGTGATCCTTCGGTCCGTTGGGGCCCGCGCCGGGCATGCCGCCCGAGAATTTGCCCTTCATGGACACGACGGTGACCTTGAGGCCGTTGGGCGTGCGCGTCTCGGACGTGGGCGTGGCGCCGCCGAACTGGCCGGCCCAGCGCTGCACGTTCGCGTCCACGCCACCGGAGGCCGCGATGACGCTCAGCTCACCGTCCTCGGTGTCGCCTGCGGCGTGCGGGATCTTGAGCGTGGCCTTGCGCATCTGCGAGGCATTCGGCAGCTGGGTCCAGGTGGCGGGAGCGGTCCACACGACCTCCTTGCCGCCGGCGGCGGGGGTGCTCGGGGGCGCCGCGGAGGGAGTGGGGATCGTGACGATCATCTGATTGCCGCTCATGGCGACCTGCGCGCTCTGCGCGGACGGATCGGGCGCGGCCTTGATGTTCTCGGGGACCGGCTTGTCGCACGCGAGGAGCGAGGAGGCGAGGAGGAGCGCGGCGCAGACGAGCGGGGTTCGCATGACGCCGAACTATAGACTCAGCGCAGCGGAAGGGGGCAGCTCTCTTTGCCGGTTTTTTCGTCGTACTGCTGGTGGTAGTCCTCGGCCATGTAGAAGCGCAAAAGTGGGGCGACCTCGGTGGTGATCGGGCGCTGGAGCTTCGGTTGCTCCTCGGCGATGACGGCGGCGGCCGTGGTCTTTTGCTCGTCGTCCAGGGTGAAGATGGCGCTTCGATACTGATCGCCCACGTCGGGGCCCTGGCGGTTCTTCGTCGTCGGGTCGTGGGTCTTGTAGAACACGCGGACGAGATCGCGATACGAGACCACCTTCGGATCGAACTCGACGAGCACTGCCTCTGCGTGACCCGTCGTGTGCGAGCACACGGCCTCGTACGTGGGGCTCTCGGTGTGACCGCCCGTGTAGCCGACCGCCGTTGCAGTCACGCCCGCCACGTGACGGAACGTGTTCTCGGTGCCCCAGAAGCACCCCTCTGCGAAGGCGGCGAGCGCGTGGCCCGGCTCCGGCGTGAGCGGAGTACCCTTGCCGGCGTGTCCGGGGTTCGCGCCCGCGTTGCTCTTCTGTACGCCGCGCGCACCGAGCGGGGCGCTGCTGGGGTCGGCCGCGGCGGTGCTCGACGTTGCGCCAGCGCTCGCGGTGCTCTGGCATCCGAGCCCGGAGACTGCAGCGACGAGAACCGCAGACGCGAAGGTCAGTCGAGTGTTCATGTCTCTCCTACGCGCGAGCGCCCCTGTGGTTTCGGACGTTCGCTCACGGCCCCGCCGGATCGGGGCCAGCCTTGTAATTCAAGCCTATTTCGACGGTGGTCAATGCCCGCGAGTAGACCGCGATCAGGTGAATGGTCGCCTTCACGCCGCGGCCACCAAATGGGCTGTTGCCGACCGTGAGAGGGTAGGCGGCGAACGTGCTCGGCTTGCGGGTGCCTTGCTTGCTGCTCACTTCTGCGCCGTTCACGAAGCCATGCACCGTGTCGTTCCCGTCGTTGGGGCGGACGAGCACCGTGTGCACGAGGTTCGTGTTGGTGCCGTTCGCGTTGGCATCCTCGCCGTCGTCCATCGAGAACCACCATTGCTTCGTGCCGATGTTACCGAGCGCGAGATCACGCGACGTGCCGTTGCTTGCGACGGTGATCAGCCGCCCGTAGGTGGAGGAGTCGCCCTCCACGGCCGCGTACTTCACCCAGGCCTCGACGGTGAGCTCGTTGGTGACCTTGCAGGCCGCCATGAGCTTGTCGAAGTTCCCGGCGCCTGCGATCTTCGTGTAGTTCGTGAGCTCGAGCGAGTGCGGGTGCCATGCGACGTCGCCGAGCGTCGCGATGTTGAGGGGATAGGGCGCAGGAATCGCGTCGCCGATTGTGGAGCCGCTTCCCTCTTCGAACTCGTAGAGCGCAAGCAGGCCGTTGGTCACGCGACCGTAGTACGGGTCCACGAGCGCGCCGTCCGGCAGTGTTCCGTCGGGCAACAACGGGCCGTCGTTCGCGCCGCCGCCACCAGCGCCATCATCCTGCGCGGCACCGTCGGCCTCGCCCTTGCCGCCAGCGCCGTCGATGCCACCTTCGTCCGACAGGTTCGTTCCGGTGCCGACAGCCGAGAGTCCGCAAGCGGACGCGGTGATCGTGAAGGCAGCGAGCGACGCCACGAAGACAAACGGGATGGACGGTGTCTTGACCTTCATGTGAATGAACGAGCGGAGCGCGGTCAGGGCACGAGCACGGCCTTACCCATGATCTTGCGCGACCCCATGAGCTCGAGCAAGCGCGCTGCGTTCGCGAAGCTCTCTTTGGTGGACACGTGTGGTTTGAGCTTGCCCTCGGTGACCCACGCGAACACCTGCTCTCCATGCGCGCGGTTCTTCGCGAGCTCGCGCGCAGCGAACTGTCCCCAGAACACGCCAACGATGGAGCAGCCCTTCAAAAGCGTGAGGTTCAGCGGGATCTTCGGGATGTCGCCTGCCGCAAAGCCCACCACGAGGTGTCTGCCGCCCCACGCCATGGATCGGATGGCGGGCTCCGAGTAGGGGCCACCCACCGCGTCGTACGTCACGTCCACGCCGCGCCCGTCACTCAGCGCCTTTGCGCGCTCCTTCAGATCCTCGTGCGTGTAGACGATGCCAGCGTCCGCGCCCATTTCCTTGCAGAATGCAACCTTCTCTTCGGAGCCGGCCGCGGCGATGACCTTCGCGCCAAGCACCTTGCCAAGCTGGATGGCCGACACGCCGACGCCACCTGCCGCGCCGAGGACGAGCAACGTCTCGCCCTTCTGGAGCTGCGCACGATCCACCAGCGCATGCATCGTGGTGAGGTAAGTGAGCAGCGTGGCGGCCGCGATGTCGAAGGAGACTGCGTCCGGCACCTTCACCACGGTGGCCTCGGGCACGACGACCTTCTCTGCGAAGGCGCCGTTGATCATGGTGAAGGCCGCGCGGTCGCCAGGCTTCACGTACGTGACACCCACGCCCACGCGCGTGACCACGCCCGCGCCCTCGCCGCCCGGAATGAACGGCGGCTCCGGCTTGAACTGGTACTTGCCGTAGGTGAGCAGCAGGTCGGGGAAGTTCAGACCAGCGGCCTTCACTGCGATCTCGACATCGCCAGAGCCAGGCGCGGAAGGCTCTGGCAGCTCATCGACCGAAACACCGCTGGGCCCAGTCAAAGCATGAACGCGAACAGCACGCATGCCCCGTCTTCTAGCACGAGGCGGCCTTCCGGCGATCGTCGCTAGGGCAGCGGATGCGCCACGAAGAACTTCATGATCTCTTCGCCCCAGATGAAGGCGTTGGGGAGCTTGCAGGGGATCGCGTACTGCGGTGCCTGCGGGTCCGTGGTGCTGCCCGGAATGCAGTGGCCTTGCGCGCTTGCAAACGGACCGGGGCTCACCGTCTGGTACGCGTGGTCCAGGGTCTCGAAGATCGAGCCGCCGCCCTTGGTCCAGCGATTATGCGTGTAGTTTACATCTTGTGCGAGGACCGTGGGCCCGGTCACGCCGTACTGCTTCACGGCTGCGTCGCGGATGGTCACCATGGTCTGGTACTCCACGGACTGATCGGTGCGCCCCATGAGCAGAAGGACGGGGATGTTCCGCGCGGGGACGCGGCCCGGGGTGAAGCAGGTGGACTCTCCGAAGTTGGTCCCGTCGCCTGCGCCGCCCGCTGATGCGGACGCGAAGAGATCGGAGTGATCACAGAGCAGGCGCCACGTCACGAAGCCGCCGCGAGAGAAGCCCGCGACATGAACCTTCTTCATGTTCGCACGGAACACGGACGCGAACGTCTTCACCATGTCCACGAGCGTGGCGTCGTTTGCCGAAGACCACGTGGAGCCGGGCTGCCCACCATAAGGCGGCCCGCTCGGCGCGATCACGACGAAGCCGCTCTTCTCTCCCAGGTCACGGAGCTTCACGTGGCCATCCATCAGGAGGCCGCTGCCGGTGTCGCCGTGGAGCTCGAGGATCACGCCGCAGCCGGGCGCCTCGCACGCGGCGGGAATGCGCGCGTCCACCTTGAGGCCGCCGCACGTGAACACGTGGTCGCCCGCGGACACGTCCGTGACGCAGCCGTTCGCAACAGGCGGGCCCGCGTCCACGCCACCGCCACTGCCGGAGTCGTCGTTGGTGCCGCCGCCAGCGTCGGTGGGGTCAACGAGGGTCCCGCCGTCCTTGCCCTTCTGTCCGCTGCCGCCGGTCGGGAAGGTATTGGAAGAAGACGAGTTGCCGTCGTCACCGCAAGCGGCGATAGAGAGTGCGACCAACGCGATCAGGGAGACCAGCGCTCGAACCTGCATCTACCAAGTGTAGCAACTTTATTTCTTGCGGGCGTCGACCACGATCATTCGGTCGAAGGGTTTTTCCAGCATGCCGATGCGGGCGTCTACGTCGAAGCCCGCGGCCTCGAGCTTCGACTTCACGTCAGGCCAGAGGAACGTGAGGTAGTACATGATGAACTCGGGCTTCAGGAGGGCGTTGCGCACACGCATCGCAGCGTTGAAGCCCTTCGCGATCCAGAACGCGGGATGGGCGACCGGCGGCTCCATTCCGGTGGCAAACACGAAGCGTCCGCCCGGCTTGAGCGCCTTCGCGATGCCCGTGATGAACGCGTCCTCTTCCTCCTCGCGGATGTGGCCGAACGCGCCAACGCATGTAGCCACGTCGAACTCGGAGTCGAACGGCATGGCGAGCGCGTCCCCCTTCACGAACGTCACCTTCGCGTCGCCATTGGCAGCTCCGACGCGACGCGCGGCCTCCTCCCTCATGCCGTCCGAGAAATCGAGGCCAACGACCTCCTTCTTGCATAATGCACGCAATCGGATCATGGCCGCGCCGGTGCCGCAGCAGACGTCGAGCGCGCGGTCGATGCTCTTCTCCGGGCCGATGACCTTCGCGATTGCCAGGCATATCTCGTCCGGCGTGCGGAACGGCGTCTTGTCGAACTTGGGCGCGATCATGTCGTAGCCGCGCTGCGTGGACACGAGCGCCTGTTCGATCAGCTCTTTGAAACTGGGGCCGTCTTTCTGGAACATCTCTGCCAAAGTCTAACCGAAGCGTGGCTTGATGAGACCAGCGTCCTTCGCCATGATGTTCGGCATGTCAGAAGCCCCGCAGAGGCCCAAGCTCGCGCCCCCGCCGCTCGACGAACAACGAACATGCGTATCGTGATCGGCGCCGACGAGGAACGTCCCATCCTCGACCTCATCAAGTCGTACCTCGAGTCGAAGGGGCACACCGCGGAGCTGATGCCCATGCAGAAGTGGGGACGCGCGGCGGTCGCCGCTGCCGACGAGGTGGCGTCGCATCGCGCCACATTCGGGATCGTCCTCTGTTACAGCGGGACGGGCGTGAGCATCGCCGCGAACAAGGTCGCAGGCGTTCGCGCCGCGCTATGCACGGACGCGTCCACGGCATCCAGCGCGCGAAAGTGGAACGACGCAAACGTGCTAGCGCTCTCGCTACGGACCCTCTCGCCCGACCTCGCCATGGAGATCCTCGACGCGTGGCTAGAGAGCACCTACGCAAACACCGAACAAGAGAGCCTAGAAGAAATAGCCAAAAGAGAGCGCTAACTAGAGACGGGACTCGCTGACTACGCGTCCGTGGACGATGCGCGCGGCAGGCTGGCCGATGTTCTCCGGGCTGCACGCGCCGCCGGCCATCAACATCCCCGGCGTGAGCACCACGCCTCCGCTGCAGACCTTGCCCGCGTGGTAGACGCCCACCATCGGCACGCGCGTGAAGTCGAGGCCTGGATGCGACTCGGAGCTGCCGACCTCCCCAGTGGTGGCGATGCTCTTCGTGCCGACCTTCGCGGGCCGCCTGCCGTCCGGCCATTGCACCACCGCGTCCACGTGGACGACGAAGCGCATGCCCGCGGCCGAGTCCGGCAGACGTACCGCACGCGCCGAAACGCCGCGCTCGATCTCGGGCATGATCCCCACCCACGAGGAACGGCTGTCGTTCGCAGCGAGCAGCGCGACCTTCACCCCACCTGATCGTCGCACGACGATCTCGTAGTCGGCAGACCCTTCGGGCGGCGTCTCCCCAGGCGTGCGCGCCGCCTCTTCCACCGCGGACAGCACCGGCCCACCTCGGCCGAGCCCAAGCTCGCGATCGTGCGCATCGAGCCCGTCCACGAGCCCACCATTGTTCGCCGCGCGACGCGGCACCTCCGCCACCTGCGGCACCGGTGTATCCCTCGTTGGCAGAAGCCCAAGAGCCGTGGCCGCAAGGACATCACGCTGCGCGGCACTCGTGGTCGCCGAGAAGGACCAGTCACCATTGTCGGCGGAGGCGATGGGGGAAGGGGTCGTGGTCGGAGCGAATGCAGGGTTCCGCGCGAAGGCAAGCGAGCCGGTGGAGGTCGAGGTCGTCGTCGAGGTCGAGGTCGAGGTCGTCGTCGAGGTCGTCGTCGAGGTCGAGGTCGTCGTCGATGGGTACTCCACGTCGATCGCCAGCTCCGCCCCCTGGCTCTCCACCGCGACCGTCGCGACGCGACCTGCGCTCCGTGGCCCCACCACCAGCGCGGCGATCACGTGTATCGTACACGCAATCGCCAGCGAGGCGTGAAGCGGGTCTGCCCTCGAAATGCGGCGCACGGCGCCTTGGATGCGCGCCGTGCGTTCGACGTTCACGTCATTCCTCAGTTCGAGGCGACGGCGTGGACGGTCTCGCGGTTGCCCTGCGCCTTGTCGTGAACGGCGTCCACGGCCTGGAGGGCGGCATCGCGCATCTCTTCGTCGAGCATGGCCTGCGTGGCCGGGATCGTCGGGAGGATGAGCAGGTCGAGCTTGAGCAGGCAGACATCCGGCGCGACCTGACGGATCGTGAAGATGACGTTCGCGTCCTTCACGTTCGAGCCACTGACGAACTTGCCCTCGACGACCGTGGT
>JANXLV010000071.1 GCA_025355005.1 Myxococcales bacterium
TTGCGCCTCGGGGACCTCGTGCGATCGACAGCATGGTGGCACCTCGTCGCGAATGAGCGCGATGGTGCGAGCGAGCTTTTCGAGGAAGTCCTTGGAGCTATCGACCGTGAACCTCCGCGGATGCCCCGCCCACGCGGCGAAGATCCGAGCGTCTGCCGCGAGGGCCTGCTCCATCGTCTCCGTGCGAACGGGATTCGCGTGGTTGTAGCCTTGCTCCGGCGTGTGCAGATGGATGACGGCGGCATATCGCCCCAGCTCCGCCTCATGCGTGGTTCCGAGCTCTTCGACGAACGCCGACGCGTCCCCAGGCCAATAGGCGAGCCCATCGAGGGTCCCGCGATCACAGAGGACTACGGCGGCACTACCTTCGTCCGTGACCATCGCCTCGAGCTCACGCTGGACGTGGAAAATCGCCCGCTGCACAGCGCGCTGGCCAGCATCCCGCCTCCGAAGAGGATGCTTGCGGCCTCCGGGAGTACGGCGACGTGCTCGCAAAAGCGCCGCCGCACGACCTCGAGTACCGCAGTCTTTCCCGCACCTGGTCCACCCGTGAGGACAACGAGCTTGCTACCGTGCCGTGGCATCTTGCAGGAGCAGATCATCGGTGCGCCCCTCCGCGTCGCGTCGAGGCCCATGTGGGGACCAGCGTGACAGCGAGTCCCAGGACCAGGCCAACCATTCCGCCGAAGCCCACGCACGAGCAACCGAGCGAGCCTTCGAGTGCGGCCATGGTGCCGGCGAGCGCCCAGAAGCGAATCGGAGATTCGACGTGTCGTCCCAGGCGTGCGATCACGAACCCGGCGATCACGCCGCCGGAGGTGCAGGCGGGAACGCAGAGCGAGTAGCACTCGCTTCCGGTGCACACGTGCCCCAGGGATTGCGCACAGAGCGCCATCCCGAGGGGCACGAGGCCAGCGACCACCCCGGGCAGCACCGCGCGTCCCGCCACGCGACCACGCCACACGAAGACCCAGCCCATGCATGCCATCGACGCGGCGATGGCGGCGGCGAGCAGCGGGCGCGCACCAAGGCACGCGGCGAGCACGCCCGGGAGAAGCAGGGGAATGGCGACCATGGTCGCGAGCTTCCGGCGCCCGGCCTCGTACGCGCGCAACGCGCGCACCTCCGCGTGGGTGACGTCAGTGGTCACGGCGCCTCCACAGGTTGCGGAGGCGTGCCAGCGCGCGCTCCTTGCGCTTGCGGAATGCTGGCGTCGCGGCGCTCTCCGGGCCGTCCTTCCAGAACGCGAGCTCCAACGTCTCTCGATCCGCCTCCGTGAGCTCGCTCAGGCTTTCTCGCAGAGCCTCTGCCAGCTCGTTGGCGATGGCCCTCTCCTCGGGGCCGTTCTCCGAGCTCGGCGCGTCGTCTGGGTCCGTCGTTCCGTCGACGCGCGCGCGCGTTCTTCGTCGCTTGACCGTCGCACACTCCCACGACGCGATCGCGAACGCCCAGGGAAGGGCGGGACGTGTGGGGTCGTATTCGCTCGCCCGCTCGAAGATCTTCTCCAGCGCTATCTGCGCGGCGTCGTCCGCGTCCGGTCCCGCTCCCAGCGCTCGCTGACAGAACGGCACCAGCACTGGCTGAAGCGCACGAAAGACCGCGGCGAATGCGGAGCGATCCCCGTCCGCAAGACGGGCCATGTCGCCGTCCAGCTGGGTCTTCGGCCGTTCCGACATCGCGCGACAGAGCTACCACTACATGCTCTAGGCGCGCACGGCCGAAACGTGACACGGCACCGTGCGATCCGGCAGGGCGCCAGATGCGGCTTCAGTCGCGGACGCGAATCGCCGTCCCCGTGACCATCGGACCCTCACCATCGGCCTCGCCATGTTCGAATTTGATCGCGAGCACCATGTTCGCGTTCATGGACGCGGCCTTCTTTCGCAGGTCCTCGAACGCGTCTTCCTCGTGACCCATCTTGCCACGAACGGAGACTGGACCGACGACGTCGTAAGAGCGACCGTGCAGCAGGTCGCGGCAGCGCACCGCCATGCCTGCCAGGTGGGTGGGCGCCTTGCCACCTTCGCCGTGCTCGAACTCCACTCCGGTCACCGCGTCTGCGCCCAGCGCTGCAGCGCGCAGCTTCAACACATGGAGGGCAGCGTCCGTGGTCTCCATCTTCTCATGGACGTCAACCGGGCCGAGCGCCTCGCTCGCGCACGCGAGATTCGCGGTCTCCAGAACCTGGACCTTCTCGGCCTTGGCGATCGTCGCCGCGTCGGTCGGAATGGCGTGATGTTCGTCGATCTCCTCTGCCTCACCGCCGTGACCTTCCTTCGCCTCTGCGCCGTGCGGACTGCCGGGTTCCTGAAGCGCGGGCGCGCAGCCCGCGGTCGACAGCATTCCCACCACAGCGATGTACAGAAAAGCTCGCATGAAAAAGACTCCTTGTTGATTCGTTGTTTCAATCCACCGAATACGGGACGCCCGGCAGGAAGCGCACGGCGAGCCCTGACAGGTGTGTTGGCTCGCCTTGTCCTTCGCCGTGCTCGAACTCGACGCCCACCACGGCGTCCGCGCCCATCGCCGCCCGCCTCGTGCTTTCCCATTTCCTCGTGCGCGTCCACGACACCGACGACCTCTGCCGGCCGATCGAGGTGCTTGCCTTGCAGCACGACGATCCGCGACGGATCACCATTGCCGTGGAGCGTCTTGGACGGGGCGGCGAAAAATTCGACGGCGTCGATTGGTTGCCGGACTCGAAGACGGTCACTGGCGACGAGACGCTCTGCGAATACGCGCAGCTCATCTCCGGGTGGTAGCAGCGCGACGCCAAGAGTGGCGACTGCGCGCGCGCTCACCACGGCCAGCCTTCGGGGGGCGTCGGCGGAGCCGGCGGGGCAGGGACGACGATCTGGCCTGCGGGCGCTTGCGCCGTCTGCGCCTGCCCAGGCTGTGGCCCGACGTAGACGGGCTGCCCCTGCGTGCCCTGCACGTGCACAGGGTTCGAAGTCGAGACCGTGTACCGCACCGCCGTCTGCGGGTGGTACTCGGGATGGTATTCATTGCCGCATGCCGGGCTTGTCAGTCCGAGTGCAGCGACGAAGATCCAGATTCGCATGTCGCGACCTCCGCACACGGGTGGTGCATGCGTGATGCCACGCTCGAACGCGCGGTAATTGGCGACTTCAGTGCGAGCGACCAGCGCCGTTGGCGCATTTCACCCGATCACCGCCCACGACGTATCGGCGTTCCGCGGTTTAGCGTTCAACGTGGGGTTGTATGCGGGCGGGCGTGATGGCCATGGGGCGCACGCCATGGAGGGCCGACCATCGGCGGCGGCTCGGTGAGGTGATTCGTGAAGTGGACGATGAGCGTGTCGCCATCGTGGGCCTCGCAACGGCGCAGGCACCGCCGCTGCGCATTTGAAGGCTCCTTCGTAGAGCACGCCTCGCCACGAGCTCTACGAAGTCTGCGCTTCGTGCCAAACACTCGCGTCGCGTGGATGAATTTTCCAGGACGACTCTCGTGTAACCGTCCGCGTCGCGGCTCACCACGTTTCGTCGTGCTTCCCGTGCCATCGGTATCACTTCGTTGAACCACGAATTTGCGCGCTTGCGTACCGGTAGGCCGCATGGTGGATTGACGCCATGATGGTGGGACGGGAGGCGCGATGGAGGGACCGACGAGGAAGCGTCGTTGCACGTCTCCTCCTCGTGGGCCGCCTCGTTGCCGTCCTCGTTTGCCTGAATCTTTCCGGCCTCGCTCATGCGGTTTCCGATTGCCTGGTGGCGTTCAACCTGGTCTCCGCACACTGCGACGACTGTGAGGACGAACCCGCAGGAGATTGCCCTCCCGGTTGCCCCACCTGCCATTGCGGACTCGCGTCCCTTCCTCCCTCGTCGGTTGTATCGATAAAGCCCGCGAACACCGTCGCGCTCGCGTGCCCAATCACTCACGAAGCGGGCGCGCCGAGCGAGCCACACCTCCTTTCTCTCTACCGGCCGCCCCGCGCGATCGCGCTCTCCAGCACCTGATCGAGAGTCGAGGGTCAACGTCCGCGCGCGCCGATCGCTAGTGATTCACGCGCGTCCGGACTTTGCCGCGCGCGTTCAACACGCGCGCAGGAGCGGCGTTCTATGCTTCGAAGAAACCGGTTTGTCTGCGCGATCCCGTGGATCGCGTGCATTGCCTCGTCCGCGGCTTCTGCGCGCGCCGACACTGCCCCGTGCACATTGCCGATCGCGCGGACGACAGTGGTCTCGTGCGCGCTGTCCTCGAGTCTCGTTCTGCGAGCAGAGCGGCTGGAGCGCGACGCGATCGGAGGTCGCGAGATAGCCGCCAGCCCGTGGTTGCCCTCGAACCCCGTCGTGAGCCTCTCCGGCTCACGACGCTTCGGATCGACGAGCGCTGGGCTCACCACCTACAACTGGTCCGCCGCGCTGGGTCAGGAAATCGAGATCGCCGGACAGCGCGGGGCCCGGCGCGAGGTGGTGGATGCGCAGCGGGGGGCGCAAGACAGCATCCTGAACGCGACGTCGCGCGATGTGGCAGCCATCGCTTGGGCGGCGTACTTCGAACGGATCGCGGCGCGGGAAGATCTCGCATTGGCGGTTAAGCTCGAGTCACTCTCCAAGCGAGTCGCCGATGCGGTCGCTGGCGCGACGGCGAAAGGGATCGATTCCGGCATCGAGGCGGACCTTGCGGATGCTGCATTCGTTCGGGCATCCGCGCTCCGTACGAGCCTGTCTGGTCATGAAGCCAGAAGCGCTGCGGCGCTTGCCACCGTGTTGGGACTCGACCCGATGAACGATGCAGGGGCGGATGGCGACCTCGCGCCGCTTCCGATAGCCGAGTCTCTGGCGAACACACCGCCGCGCCTCGACCCGGACGCGTTGCCGTCGGTGATGGCTCTGACGGCGCAGCGGCGCAGCCTGCAGCGGAAGGCCGACTATTACCGCAGAGCGCGATGGCCAAATCCCACGGTGTCTGTCGTTGCTCAGAACGACGAGATCGACCAGCCCGTCTTGGGCGTCGGCCTCGCGTTTCCGTTGGTATTGCCGGCTCCCTTGGGCCACACGTTTGCGGGCGAGATCGTCGAGTCGGATGCGCTGGCCCAGAAGGTCGAAGCGCAGGCTGAAAAGGCGCGACGTGATGCGCGGCTGCAACTGGCCGGCGCGACGCACGCCTACGTGGCTGCGAGGGAAGCGCGCGCGCTCTACACCAAGGCGAGGTTGACGAGAGCGGACACGTCGTTGCAGGGTATCGCCGATGCTGTGGCTTCGAGTCGCATCACGGTTCGCGAAGCTCTGCTCTCGCAGCAGGGGCTCATCGAGCTGCTGCGTGGTGACGTCGAGTCTCGGCTCGCCCTGTGCCTGGCATCGGTGGAGCTGGCGCACGCAGCGGGCGTCGCCCTCGAGCGAGGTGCGACATGAGACCGTGCAGAATCTCTGCGAGCTGCCTGCTGTTGGTGCTCTCGCTCGGCTGCCGAAACACGTCCTCCGGCGGCAAACGAGAAGGCTCCGAGGCTGCCGATGGCGCAGGGGCTGAGGCACGGCCGAAGAGCGTGCACCTCACGGCCAGCGTCATCGCAGATGCGAAGATCAAGGCCGCGCCAGCGACGAAGGAGGCACTCAGCGTCACGCTGAATCTGCCGGGCGAGATCGCGCCCGATCCTGACAAAACGGCCCGCATATCGTCGCCGGTGGCTGGGCGCCTCGAGCAAGTGACGTTCAGGGAGGGGGCTTCGGTCAAAGTCGGGGATGCGCTCGCGATAGTCCGCGTTCCGGAGCTCGGGAAGATCAAGGCGGCGCACGCCGGCGTCGCCGCGAAGGCCAAGGCCGCTCGAATCAATGCCGACCGTACGAAGGCTTTGCTTGAGCAACGCCTGACCTCGGAGCAGGCCGTCGCAGACGCGCAGGCAAACGCGGACGCGCTGGAAGTTGAGGCGCGGTCGCTGGCGGACCAACTGAGTGCGATGGGTGCGGGCGCAGATGGGACGGGCGTCCAGCTCGTTCTTCGGGCGCCTCTGGCAGGCACGATCTTGGCCCGCGACGCCATCGTCGGGCAGCCGATCTCTCCGGAGCAGGTCATCGGCACGATCTCGGATCTCTCCGAGGTGTGGTTTCTGGGTCGCGTGTTCGAGAAGGATCTGGAGACCCTCCGTCTCGGCGCACCAGCGGAGGTTCGTCTGAATGCATACGCCAACGAACGATTCAACGGGACGATCGAGAACCTGGGTCGTCAGGTAGATCCCGTGGCGAGGACGCTCACCGCACGCGTGCGACTGACGAACAGGGATGGCCTGCTCCGCATCGGGCTCTTCGGAGCGGCGCGCGTGTCCACGGACGAGCACGAGGACCACGGTCCACTCATCGTCGTGCCTAGATCGGCAGTGACGGAGATCGGCGGAAAGTCGGTAGTGTTCGTGCGCACGGCGGATGACACATTTCTTCTTCACGAGGTGACGCTGGGCGACACCGCGCTCGGCAAGGTCGAGATCGTCTCCGGCCTAAAGGAGGGCCAGCTCGTCGTTGTCGACGGCGTGTTCACGCTGAAGAGCGTCGTTATGAAGGCAGCAATCGTGGAGGAGGAGTAGATGCGCCTCCTTTCTGCCCTTGTCGGCCTCTCGCTGCGGAACCGCCCCGTCGTCATCTTCGCGACGCTCATCTTCGCGTTCATCGCTGCCCGCGCTGCAACGCTCCTCAGCGTGGATGCCTTTCCTGACGTCACCAACGTGCAGGTGCAGATCATAACGGCGGCGCCCGCGCTCTCTCCGGTGGAGGCGGAGCAGTACATCACGGTACCGGTCGAGCGCGCGATGGCCGCGATCCCGAAGCTCACGGAGACGCGATCGATCTCGAAGTACGGGCTCTCCGTCGTGACGCTCGTCTTTGCAGATGGCACCGACATCTACTTTGCGCGGCAGCAGGTCGCCGAGCGTCTTCGCGATGCGCAGGATGCCGTCCCCGACCAATACGGGAAGCCCGGGATGGGGCCCATCACCTCGGGCCTCGGCGAGATCTTCCAATTCACCGTGCGGAACGACCACATGTCGCTGATGCAACTCGAGGAGGTTCTCGACTGGCAGATCGCACCGCAGCTCCGCTCGGTTCCAGGCATCGTCGAGGTGAACAGCTTCGGCGGCGAGGATCGGCAATATCAGGTCGTGCTGGATCCGAAGCGACTCCAGGCGTCTGGCGTCTCGGTTGCGCAGGTCGCGGATGCGCTGCAGAAGTCCAACGCGAACGCGGGCGGCGGCTACCTGGAGGCCAATCGCGAGCACTTCGTGATCGGCACCGAGGGCCTCGTGAAGGACGTCGAGGACCTCAAGCGAGTCGTCATAGGTGCGACGACACAGGGCGTGCCCATCACGGTCGCGACCGTAGGCGACGTAAAGTTCGGCGCGCGCCTGCGTCGAGGCGCTGCCTCCCAGGACGGTAAGGGGGAGGTCGTCGTCGGCGTCGCACTGATGCTCATGAGAGAAAACTCACGCACGGTGACGGAAGCGGTGAAGCGAAAGATCGCGGCAATCACTCCGTCGCTGCCAGCGGGAACGCGGATAGAGCCTTTCTACGATCGCTCTGTGCTCGTGAATCGCACTATGTCGACGGTGGCCCGAAACCTGGCAGAGGGCGCGGCGCTCGTCATCCTCGTCCTGTTCTTGCTGCTCGGGAACGCGCGCGCCGGCCTTGTCGTCGCGACCGTGATTCCGCTTGCCCTCCTGTTCGCCGTCTCGGTGATGAGCGGCAGCGGTCTATCGGGAAACCTGATGAGCCTGGGCGCGATCGACTTCGGCCTGCTCGTCGACGGCGCCGTCATCATCGTGGAGAACGCAGTGAGGCAGCTGTCTCAGCGGAGGCGTGATCTCGGTCGCGCGTTGTCGGAGGACGAGACCCTCACTACCGTCGAAACCGCCACCATGGAGGTGCGCTCAGCGAGCGTCTTCGGCGAGGCGATCATCGCGATCGTCTATCTGCCGATCCTCACACTCACAGGCATCGAGGGGAAGATGTTTGCGCCGATGGCGATCACGGTGCTGCTCGCGCTCGTGGGCGCGTTCGTCCTGTCGCTGACGCTCGTACCCGTGCTGGTGAGCTACTTCGTCAAGGCGGGCGAAGGCGAGCACGAAACGTGGCTCCTTCGAAGGGCCCATGCGGTCTACTTGCCGGTGTTTCGTGGCGCGATGAAGCATCAGTGGTTGACCGTCGCGCTTGCGGTTGGAGCGTTGGCTGCGGCGACCATCCTGTCTACGCGGGTGGGGGCGGAGTTCGTTCCGCAGCTCGATGAGGGGGACTTGCTGGTGGAGGCTCGCCGCCTTCCTGGGGTTGCGCTCACCGAGTCCGTTGCGACGGATCTCCGAATGCAGCGCGCGCTTCTCCGGATCCCCGAGGTGGTGTCGGTCGTGAGCAAGACGGGTGCGCCCGAGGTCGCGACGGACCCGATGGGGATGGAGCAGTCGGACGTGTACATCAGCCTGAAGGACCGCGGCGCTTGGCGAAAGGGAATCACGAAAGCCGACCTCGCGAAGCAGATCTCGGAGGAGCTCGAAGCCTCGGTCCCCGAGGTGGCGGGGGGAGTGTCACAGCCGATCCAGATGCGCACGAACGAGCTCATCGCGGGCGTGCGTGCCGACGTTGCGGTGATGGTGTATGGAGCCGACCTGGACGAGCTCTCACGGCTTGGCGACCGCATCGCCGAGATCGTCCGGCGAATCGACGGCGTGACCGACGTCCGCGTGGAACAGGTCGCCGGTCTGAAGTACCTGCGTGTCGTTCCCGATCGCGGCAAGCTCGCGAGGTACGGGCTCACGATCGCAGACGTCAACCAGATCACGGAGACCATCTCCGTGGGACACGCGACCGGCACTGTCCTCGAAGGCGAGCGCCGGTTCGCTGTCGTGGTCAAGACGGACAGCGGATTCGTGGGCGATCTGGATGCGCTTCGCTCGCTTCCGCTGCGCGCGGTGACAGGGCAGGTCGTACCGCTTGGCGACGTCGCGGAGCTCAAACTGGTCACCGGGCCCGCTGAGGTGAGCCGTGCGAACCAGTCTCGTCGCTTGAGCGTCGAGTTCAACGTGCGCGACCGTGACCTGCTCTCGGTCGTGAACGACGCTCAGGCCCGGGTGACCCGCGGCCTGGAGCTGCCCACCGGGTATCGGATCGAGTACGGCGGTCAGTTCGAGCACTATAGTGCTGCGAAGGCGCGCCTCGCCGTTGTGGTGCCGCTCGCGCTCGCGCTCATCGGCTTCTTGCTCTGGCTCGCGTTCCGTTCGGTGCGCGCCGCGGTGCTGATCTTTCTAAACGTGCCGTTCGCGATCGTCGGAGGCGTGATCGCGCTCTTCGTGCGGCAAATACCGTTCTCGATCTCGGCGGCGATCGGCTTCATTGCGCTCTTCGGCGTAGCTGTGCTGAACGGCCTCGTCCTCATTTCGTTCGCACGCCATCTGGAGGAGCAGGGAACGAACCACGTGGAGGCCATAAGACGGGCTGCTGAGGTTCGTCTTCGACCCGTGCTCATGACGGCGCTCGTCGCATCGCTGGGCTTTCTTCCCATGGCTCTCTCTACCGAGCCAGGTGCGGAGGTGCAGCGGCCGTTGGCAACTGTCGTGATTGGTGGGCTCTTCACCGCGACGCTGCTCACGCTCTTCGTGCTGCCCGTCGTCTACGCGTACATCGGAAAAGCTCCAGCTGCAGGCTCTGCACCCGTCTCCCGCCGCCTGGAACGCGCCGCCGAATCGGCGCGACGACCCTAACCGTCACGGCATTCGGACAAGGAAAGCCCATGGGACACGATCATACTCACGAGGCCCCGAAGACTTTCGGAACTGCATTCGCGGTCGGCGTGGGCCTCAACCTCACGTTTGTCGTCGGAGAAGCAATCTACGGCACAAGCTCTCACTCGATGGCGCTCGTCGCCGATGCTTGCCACAACCTGGGCGACGTCCTCGGACTCGCGCTCGCGTGGGGGGCCGGAACGCTCGCGCGAAGGCGTCCGTCGAAGCGCCGCACGTACGGATTTCGCGGCACGACGATCATGGCGTCGCTCGTGAACGCGCTCGTGTTGCTCTTCGTCACGGGCGGCATCGCGTGGGAGTCGGTGACGCGCATTTTCGATCCGGAGGTGGTTGCCAGCAAGACGGTGATCGTCGTAGCGCTGGTTGGCGTCGTCGTGAATGGCGTGTCCGCGGTTCTGTTCATGTCGGGTCGAAAAGGCGACCTCAATGTCCGGAGCGCGTTCATTCACCTTGCGTCCGACGCAGCGCTCGCCCTCGGCGTCGCGGTTGCCGGAGTCGTCATGCTGTACACGGGATGGCGCTGGCTCGATCCCGTCGTAAGCATCGTGCTGTCGCTCCTGATCTTCGCGACGACCTGGTCGTTGATGCGCGCATCGATGAACCTCGCGCTCGCGGGGGTCCCAGAAGGGGTCGATCCAGACAAGGTGAAGGAGTTCCTGCGGGCGCGTCCCGGCGTCGTCGAGGTCCACGATCTTCACATCTGGGCGCTGAGCACGACCGAGACGGCCCTCACCGCCCATCTCGTGATGCCCCAAGCAGCGCACACCCCAAGCTTCAACAAGGACACCGCGGAGGAGTTGCATCATCAGTTCGACATCGATCATGCAACGATTCAAGTTGACGCAGTCGAACCGGTTCCTTGTTCGCTCTCGGCGAAAGAGCTGCAGTGATCGCAGGGCGTCGACGAATCATGCCACCTGCGGATGTGAACAACAGCTTCGCCGCGAACGTGTATCAAACGAGGTGCCGGTCAGAGAGCGCGCGAACGATCGTCGGAACGCCCACGCCCAATTAGTCGCTGCTCCCCATGAGCTTCCGGGTGCGACAACGACAACGCCGCCAAAAACCCTGCCCTGGGCCCCGCGCTTTGGCTCCGCCGCACCGGCAACACTGCGCATCCGCGATTCCTTCGTTCGGAAATATTCCGTGGAGCGCGTGTGACCGCAGTTCATTCTCATCGAGGGCTAGCACCTGCCGCTCTGGCTCGGCTCTTGCGGCTGGCCGGGACTGACGAACGCCTCGTTCGCGGTGCGTACATCGTGATGGAGCCGGCAGCGCGATTCGTGCTGATACCCCTGGCCTTCGCATCGCTCGCCACGGGGATCGTTGAGGCGCTCGGGACCCGATGGGGATTGCTCCGTCACTACCGGTGGGTTGTCTTCAAGCTGCTGCTGAACGTCTTCGCTGTGATCGTTCTCTGCGAGCACATGACCACGTTTCGATTCGTGGCCGGGGTGGCAGCGGATGCGGGCACGAACGGGGCGAGCGTTCGGAACCCGTCGCCTGTCGTTCATTCCGTACTTGCGTTGCTGACGCTGGCGGTAGCGACGATCCTCGACGTCCACAAGCCCCAGGGCGTGACACCACTTGGACGGACGCGGGAATGATCGGGCCGGATGGCTCCCGAGCGCGTCAATGGGTGACTTACAATGGCATCAACAATATATCGATTCTCCTCGCGTCCGGACTGGGCGGAGAATCTCGCCATGAGAACCGAGGTCTTGTTCGCTTCGCTCGTGGTGATGGTGGGTTGTGCAGCCGAGGCACCAGCGCCCGCGCCGCCGACCGCGGCCGCTGCAGCGCAACCCGCGACAACCGCGAGCCCTGCCGCGGGCGGTCCTGCGTCGTGTGCAACCATGAAGGGCGAGTTCGATTCGTCTGCGTGGGAGGGATTGGTCGCCTCGCTGGCAGATGGGCAGGTGAAGAGCGACGTGTCGTTTGCGCTTCCGTCCATCTTGCGCGCGAACGTCTACGACACGTCGTCGTGGGTCACCGTTGGCGCCTCCGGGAGCGTCCGCGCGAGCGCAGGGGACGTTGCGCTGTCATTCGGCGGAACGGGGTACCCGCCGGACTCAAGCGGCAAGGTGACGGAGGTGGCCGACTACCGGGCGGCCCGGACGCTCTTCGACCTTCTCGTGCGGGCGAAGGAGACCACGAAGACGCAAGCGACGGTGGCGGCGGGGACCGATGAGACGGTGACGCGGACGTCGTCCAACGGCAGAGTGGAGTGCGCGCTCTACCGGCAGGGAGTCGGCACGCAGTTTCCGCGCGAGGACGCGTACTGCACGTTCCATGGTCTAGCGGGCTCTACGATCGAGCGTGAGTGCCTGTGATACGGCTGCACCAACTCGCGCCCTGACGTCGCACGGTCTTGCTACGCGGTGCCCAGGCCCGGAACCACCCGTACATCGCCAGCCTCTCGAGGAAGCGCCGTGGTTCCACTAGCTGCTCGGCCAACCACGCGCCCGGCGTGCCCAGTTCTGCGGTGGCGAGGGCGGACACGACCGCCCGGCAACGATGATCTGTCCAGCGTGCTGCTCCTCGAGCAATGTCAGGAGTCGCGCGCCGACCTTGCCGTAGCCACTGACGACGAGGATGCCGCCGCCGGCGGTTACGCCTGTCGCTCCCAGACGAAGTGACAGGACGGCGCTCCGTCCGCAATGCGCGAGCCCGGCCGACCGCGATGGAACACCACGCGGTCGGGCAAGTACGAGTTGAAGCCCGCGTTATCGAGCTGGCAAACGACCGGAGTGAATTCGGGTACGCCCACGAACGTCGCGAGCTCGTGGCAGAGGCACTGGGTCACCCGGACCTCGAAGCGATCCTTGGTGCGATCGATGACCTCGAGAGTGTTCCACTTCGTCGGCCCCGCCCGGTTCACCCGGAGCTCCTGGTCGCAAAGATTCTCGAACGTCCGCTCTCGCGCGACCGTCTCGTACGCGAGGTTCCACTGCGCGATCCCGCCCGTCAGGATCGCGACCCGCATGATTTCGAATGCCTTGGCCTGACCAATCTCGGCCTTCAAGCGGATGTAGATCCACAAGGGCAGCTTTGCGAGGTCGACGAGCTCGGCTGGGAAGCGCGTCCCGATTGTCTTCTCGAGACGGCCGACGGTTGCGACCGAGCGCCACAAGAAGAGGCGCGGGTACCTCATCTCGGCGGTCGAGCAGGTGGACCAGAATAGGGCTGGTGAGCACGCGCAGGTTGAAGGGCTTTGCCATCGAGACTCGAGCCGACAACGACGAATGTCACCCGCTACTTGAGAAGCATCGCGCGACGCAGCACCTCGCGAGAGGTATCCGCGTCGTCAGACTGGATCGCGACGGCGAATCCGGCGCCTGTGGAGGTGACCTTCGCCGAGACCCCGTTTGGCACGAGCGGGCACGTCGGCATCTCGGGCACCACGTGACCGATCGCCGCGTTTCGCGCCGCGTGACAGTCGACCACGCGCTGCAGCCACTCGGCCGTCATTCCCGGCACGGCGCGGAAGGTCACGGTGGCACCGACGGTTCTGGCGCCGCCCACCCGCGCGTTGTTGTTGGTGACCTGGAGTGGCTCCACCGCGGCGATGTCGTCCTTGTGCTCGAAGGGACTCATCTCGCGATCCTGTTCGGACAGACCTACGCACGCCCGGGCCTCCGCGTCTCGCAGTGCCTGGGATGCTGCACGATGGTCCGTCGCCATCTTGTGGTGCTTTTCAGCAGCATCGCGATGCTCCTGCGTCGGGTTGGATACGGACGTCCAGCAGACGCCGCCATCGTTGTTCTTCGTGCCGCGACTGCAGTGCTCGCTCGTCACGCCGGCGTCTGGATTGTAATCCGCGGCGTGCAGGCGAGCGTCCTTCTCATGCTCGTTCGCCGCGGCTTCGTGCGAAGCGGCGCTCATGTCGTGAGGCTGCGCGCCTGGGGTTGTCGCCGCGCAAGCGATGACGGTGGCGGAGACCATGATGCCGATGAGAAGGGTACGCATAGCAGCGTGCCATGCACGAGGTGCGCCAGCGCTCAACGGTGCGATCGCAGGAAATAGGAGCGGCGTGGGATGCGCATCGTGTTCGTCCACGCGCAGGCCTTTCGTCGCTCTTGGTCCGCCAGGCGAGGGCGCGGCACGGAATCGAGATCGCGAAACGGCTGGAGTGTCGGTGCGCCGCGGCACGGGAACCGCTAGAAGCAACCGCATGACTCCGACACCTGGTTCGCAACGCCAGCCATGCCATCACCACGTGCCGACGCCCGAGGTAGCGCCTCCGCAGGTCGAAGCAACACCGGAGCGGGGCCCGGGGACGAAGACGGACTACGTCTGTCCGATGCACCCGCAGATCGTTCGTGACGGGCCAGGCGCATGTCCGATCTGTGGGATGGCGCTGGAGAAGCGCACGGTGGAGCTCGAGGATGGGGCCAACCCGGAGCTCGCGGACATGTCGCGGCGCTTCTGGGTTAGCGCGTTCTTCAGCCTGCCGCTGTTCGTCCTCAGCATGGCGGAAATGCTTCCACGAGATCCCATCGGGGCCTTCCTGCCTCACGGCTCACGAAACCCCATCGAGCTTGCGCTGGCTGCGCCGGTGGTTCTCTGGGCGGGTGCGCCATTCTTCGTCAGGGCATGGGCGTCGGTGTTGCACAAGAGCCCCAACATGTTCACGCTGGTCGCCCTGGGTAGCGGCGCCGCGTTCTCGTACAGCCTGTTCGGTACGTTTGCGCCGGGATGGTTTCCGCAAGCGTTTCGCGGCCACCATGGCGAGGTTGGCGTGTACTTCGAGGCCGCTGCTGTCATCGTGACGCTGGTCCTCCTGGGGCAGGTCCTTGAGCTGCGCGCTCGCTCCAAGACGAGCGGTGCGCTCCGTGAGCTGCTCGGGCTCGTTCCGAAAACGGCACGGCGCGTATCGAATGGCTCCGATGAGGACGTCAGCGTTGACGCGCTACGGATCGGCGACCAGGTTCGCATTCGCCCGGGCGAGCGCGTCCCCATTGACGGCAAAGTCCTCGGCGGTATCACCACGTGCGACGAATCCATGATCACCGGGGAGGCCATTCCCGTGGAGAAGCGGACGGGCGATCGTATGACCGGCGGCACCATCAACGGCGCGGGCCCCATCCTTCTGGAGGTGGATCGTACCGGCGACGGAACGACGCTCGCCCAGATCGCGCGAATGGTCGGCGAGGCGCAGCGAAGCCGCGCGCCCATCCAGAAGCTCGCGGACACGGTTTCGGCGATCTTCGTGCCCGTGGTCATGGGCATCTCGCTCGTCACCTTCGGAGTCTGGCTGGCGCTGGGCCCAGAGCCGCGTCTCCCGCACGCGCTAGTCAGTGCCGTCGCCGTGCTGATAATTGCTTGCCCGTGCGCGCTGGGATTGGCCACGCCCATGTCCATCATGGTCGGAACCGGGCGCGGTGCGGCGGCGGGCATTCTGTTCAAGAACGCGGATGCGCTCGACCAGCTCGAGAAGGTCGACACGCTGGTGCTGGACAAGACCGGAACCATCACGGAGGGACACCCAGAGGTCGTGACCGTGAAGACCTTCGGTTCGTGGAACAGGACGGAGCTCCTCGCGCTTGCCGCCGCGCTCGAGGCTCAGAGCGAGCACGCGCTCGGAGCGGCCATTGTCAGGGCAGGTGGCAAGGAGCCGCAGAGTGTCTCGGACGTACAGTCCATCGGCGGGCAAGGAGTCACCGGATCGGTGAACGGGAAGCGCGTGCAGATCGGGAACGCGAAGCTGCTGGCGCACCTGGGCGTGGAGCTGCCGAATGGCAGCGACGTGGACCAGCTTCGGGGCGAAGGGCAGACCGTTGTCTTCGTCGTCATCGATGGGGCGCTCGCAGGGATCGTCGGCATCGCCGACTCCGTGAAGGCCACATCGGCGGAGGCGATCGCGAAGCTGCGCGCCGCAGGTCTGCGCATCGTGATGCTCACCGGGGACAACGCGATCACGGCCAACGCGGTGGCCAGGCGCGTCGGGATCGAAGAGGTGCACGCAGACGTGCCGCCCACCGGCAAAGCGGACGTGGTGAAGAGCCTTCAGGCAGAGCCGCGGACGGTCGCGATGGCGGGCGATGGTGTGAACGACGCGCCCGCGCTCGCTCAGGCAGACGTGGGTATCGCGATGGGCGCTGGTACCGATGTCGCCATCGAGTCCGCGGGCGTCACGTTGATGAAGGGCGATCTGCGCGGCATTCTTCGCGCGCGTCACCTCAGCATCGCGACGATGAGCAACGTTCGCCAGAACCTCGCGCTGTCGTTCGTCTACAACGTGCTCGGCGTGCCGCTCGCGGCAGGGCTTCTTTACCCGGTCTTCGGGCTCGTCTTGAGTCCCATGATCGCGGCGGCCGCGATGAGCCTGAGCTCAGTATCCGTCATCCTCAACGCGCTTCGTCTGAGGACCGCGCGCATCTGAGCGGCGAATGATGCCGCAGTGCTACTTCACTTCGATGACGCCCGTCATCGTGGCGTGACCCTTCGCGTAGTACGGGTACATGCCCGCCGTCGGGAACTTGATGGTCGCGATGGAGCCGCTCTTCTTCTCGGTGATCGGAGTCGATGCGGCGCCCGCGGGATCTGCAGTGTGATCCGGAGAGAGGCCCGGCTCGAGCGGATACGTCGCCAGATCCCACATGAACATCACCGACTGGCCTGCGAGGATGGTCATGCAGGGATAATCGAACTTGCCGCCGCTGATCATGATCATGCGGTCGTTCGCCGTGCCGGTCGTGACGTCCATGTAGGCGGTGGCTTTGCAGCCGTTCATGCCGCCGCTGCTCGTCGCTCCGGAACCCGCATCGATGTCCGCGCCGCCCGCGTCGTCTGCCTCGGTGCCGCCATCCGTTCCACTACCCGTGGCGCCGGTGCCGCCCGAGCTGGTGGTGGAGGTGCTGCTGCACGCTGCCAGTGAAGCCGCGAGAACGAGAATGCCGAACGATGAACGCATGCACTTACCTCTCCCGCACTGATGTCACGCGGCACTCACTTGGTCAAGCGGAAGTCGGCCATCATCCCGCTCTTCACGTGCTCTAGAATGTGACAGTGGTACATCCACATGCCCTGGCGATCGTCCGGCGTGAACGCGATGCGCAGCGTGCTCTTCGCCTTGAGCTGGATCGAGTCCTCCCACGACAGCGGCGCTCCAGACGCGCCGATCACCTGAAAGAAGAATCCATGCAAGTGGAACGGGTGATCCATCCCGCTCTTGTTCTGCACGTCCCAGACCTCCGTCCTGCCAACGTGCGCGTCGAATGTGGGAACGTCGGGGTAGGATTTTCCGTTGATGGTGAACGTGGTGTCGCCGGTGTCCGGGTTGATGACCTCGTCGAAAATAATCGTCCGCGTCGTCGCGCCCGCCGTCGAGATCGGATCAATCGTGCGGCCCAGAGACGCGGGTATCGCAGCACCGTTCATTGATTCGCCGTCGTACGTGAGCGTCGCGAGGTCCATCGTCGTCGGGCTACCGCCGCCGTGACCGCGATCGTACGGCAGGTTCTGTAGCGTGGCCGATGAGCCGGGAGCGCCGGTCGCGGTGACGACCACATCCAGCCTGTCGCCCGGCACCATGAAGAGCTCGCCTGTGTCGTACGGCTGCGCGAGGAAGCCTCCGTCGGTGCCGAGCACGGTGAAGGTCACGCCCGGGATGGCGAGTCGGTAGAAGCGCGCGCTGCCCGCGTTCACGAGGCGCCAGCGTTGCCGCTGACCCGAGCGGATCGGGATCGCGACACCCATGCGCCCATTGAGAAGCGAGACTGCACCCTCGCGGCCCGTATGGTCCTCGATCGCGCCAGCCGGCGACGCGATCTGTCCATCGGGGCCAAGCGTCAGGTCATCGAGCATCACGACACCCTCTGCGTCCATGACGGGCTCGCTGTCGCCGCGCACGACGATCGCCCCGTACATCCCGTGCTCCATCTGCACGGGTTCGTCGGCGTGAGGGTGGTACCAGAACGTTCCAGCGTCGGTGAGGGTGAACTGGTACGCGAACGAGCCGCCTGGCTGCACCGGCGCTTGCGCCATCGGAGAGCCGTCCATCGCGGCAGGAACGCGCACGCCGTGCCAGTGAATCGTCGTCGGCTCGGTGAGGTGATTCGTGAAGTGGACGATGAGGGTGTCGCCAACGTGGGCCTCGATGAGCGGCCCAGGCACGCTGCCGTTGTACGTCATCGCGTGCACGCTCTGGCCGGGAGAGATCTCCCATTCGGCATACGTCGCCTCCAGATTCACTTCGACGACGTGCGGATCCGGATTCAGGTCGGTGACCTTCGCGAGCTGGAGTGGCCCTTGAAAAGGATCCGGAGGCGTCGTGGTTTTCGTGCTGCTGCACGAGAGAGACAGGGCCACGACCGCTACGGCAACGACTCGACGCATGCGAAGCGGGTAGCACGCCGCGAGCGTTCGAGCCAAGCGAGACCCTCGCGTCTCACGTCGGCGCAGAATCAGCGGAGGCGCGCTGCCCGGAAAATCGAACGATTCGCGACCCGAGCCCGGCGTTTCCGAAAGGCGCGCAGCATGCTTCGCGCGATCGCACTCGCGCGCCCGCAACGGATCGCGCTAGCCGCTCCTCGGATGCGTCCCTGGACTTGCGCGGCATGACCTACTTCGAAGGGTCCACGAAGCCAGCGCCGGACCCGTCGGTACCGTAGTGGCACCGAAAGCACCAGCCGCTTAGAGGCGAGATCCAGCTGAAGTCGGCCTTCTTCATCCAGTCATCCAAGTGACAACTGCCGCAATTGGAGGAGCCGCCGTCCGCGTTGAACAGGTCGCCGTGGTGATCCTGCGCCGTCGTGTTGAGCAGCCACGCGTCCGCCGCCACGTTGGCGTGGCCAGCGCACGGATTCAGCACGAGGGACGTCAGTGCGTCAGCCGTGCCGAGGACCATAATCTCGAGCTTCGAGGTAGCCAATGTGACGATCACGTAGGGCTGTTCACCAGCGAGCGCCGCGCCGTCGGAGAACCGCACGACCCCGCTCTTCTTCTGCCCTGCGGAGTACGTGTTGATGCGGTAGGTGGGCTTCGCCGGCGGCCCGATGAAGCTCGCGCGCAGGTTCTGTCCAACCCTCTGCAGCAGGTCGGAGCTCGGATCGTCGATTCGCGTCGGTACGAGATCCTTCGCGTCCCCGTTCAGCTCGATGAAGTAGTCCCCAGCGGCAACGCCGGCGAGACGAAACACCACGCGGCCATCGACAGCAGCCGCCACGGCAACCTGCGCACCGGACTTGTCGAGCAGTCTCGCGGCCGCAATCGAAGTGACCTTCGCATCGTTGTCCGGCTGATCGAGAGTCGGGTCCAGCGAGAGCCTGAGCGCCGGAGTCGACACGGCGCCGTCGTTGCCGTAATTCTCACCACCTTCCGCGACCGCGTCGGCCCCGGCATCGTTTGGCGCACCGGCGTCGTTGCCGTCTAGGCCCGAAGCGGCGTGCCCTGCGCCACACGCCGCAGCCAGGACGAGTGCAACGCTAAGGACATGACGGTTCATCGCTCCCCCGCTGCGCGGACATGCTGCATCGCGCCCATGTGGAGAGGCTTTGCGCCCGGTGTCGAACCGCACCCGACAGCCAAGATGTAGAACGTCGCCCAATGGATTCGCATCCTCAGCCCCAACGCAAACAACGGACCAGTCGGGGGCGCCGGCTGGCTCAGCATCGTCTCGGGGTCCGCATTCCGCGAAAGGCGCAGACCGTGCCCCTGCCCGCAAAGCGTGCGCCACCCAGCGGCGTTGAGCTGCCGGCGCCGCCAGTGCGGGGTTGGGCTCGCGCCGCTCCAGATGGTGAAGCTCACCGGGTAGATGAGAAGCTCGACGATGAACGAGGTGACGACGACACTGACCATGTTGGGGAGCGAGCCCGGACAGCTGGGCCACGTTTCCGTTCTACGGGAAAGGTCTTCGTGGAAGAGCGCTACTGTGGATGGAGCGCTGAACGACATGGCTTCGTCGCGCGCGCGCGCTGGGGACGGACTTCGAATGGGATGCGTCCGCCTCGACCAACATGCTCTTCAATGCCCGCCCACACGGGCTCGCGCTAGCCGCTCCTCGGATGCGTCCCAGGACGTGCTCGGGTGCACAGCATTGCTCGCGTCGCTCGCGTCGGTCAGAACGGTTCCTGCGAGGCACGCTGCTTCGCGAGGAGGCGCGAGATGGCATTCACGAGTCAAAGTCTGAGCAAGGCCCGCGAGTACGCCGACAAGATGCGGGAGAAGATGTCCAAGATCCGCGAGCACGCGGAAGAGGCCGTCGGCAACGGCATCCAGGTGACGGAGGTCGGAGGCACCGCGTTCGCGTTCGGCTACGCGAATGGTCGCTGGGGTGAGGATGGCGAGATCAAGGTCCTCGGCATTCCCGTGGACCTTGGCGTCGGCTTCGCGCTCACGGGCGTCGCGATGTTCGGCGGGCTCGGCAAGTACGGCGAGCACGGCGTCAACGTCGGCTCCGGCGCGCTCGCCGCGTACGCGTACCGCAGCGGCTACCAGCTCGGCGCGCACGCGTCCGAGGAAGACACGCAGCCTAAGGCGACCAAGGCTTCGATGCGTGGCGTCGCGGCTCCGCGAATGGGCGCACCGGTCAACGTCGGCTGGGAAGGTCAGGCGTACGCGGTGCAAGAGGTCCACGGGTAGCCCGGTCCTCGCGGCCTCAGTTCACGTGTGACCCAAGTACCTGGGTACGCAATGACACGCGTACCCAGGTCCGCGCGCAGACGAGCGCGCAGAAAGAGAAGATTCATGTCCCGCGAAATGATCGTCGGCGGGGAGCACCTCACCGGCCGCAGCAGCCATCAGCACGACTACGACGAGCTGCTCGAGATGAGCGGCGAGCCGAATCCCAGCGCGCTCTCGCGGCAGCCTCACCAGCTGCCGCCCGCGCCTCCGCCGCAGCAGATGACGCCTCCGCAACACCCGCAGCATCCGCACCATCACCATGGCCATCACGAGAATGGCCACACCCCGTACCCCTACGAGCACGAGCGCCCCATGCCGCACTATGAACAGCAGCAACACGGCCACCCGCAGCAGCAGTCGCCCGCGCGGAGGCGCCTCGTCTCCGAGGAGCCGACACACGAGCGCCAGTTCCCGGTTGGCTTCATGTTCGAGAACATCGCTCCCAGCGGCGAGGCTGATATCGAGGTCAAGCCACAGGTCTACTTTCGGGGCGAACGCCTCGCGATCCCGCCGACCATCGCACGCTACTTCGACATCCTCGACATCAAGGTCGGCAAGGACTCGCAGCTCGCCGCGACCGGCACGATGCCCGGCGAGTCGTTCTCGGCGCTCGCCGTGGGCGTGCGCATGGAGCTCGATACGGCCAAGCCCGGCATCGTGATCACCATTCGCGTGCGCAACGTGGACGCTGCGCCGCACGACTTCAAGGCCGTCATGTACGGCGCCGTCCTCGAGTAGTCGCGCCGTGATCTACGCGCCGCACTTCAAGCTGCGCGCGTTCGAGACGCTGAGCGACGAGGCGAAGATCCCCGCGCTCGTGCAGCTCCTCGAAGCACTGACCGCGGTGAATGTCGCATGGCTCCGCGAGAACCCCGACGCGCCGTGGCTCTACGACAGCGGCGTTCGGTACGAAGAAGAGCCCGTCGGACGCGACGACTGGCAGGACATCCCCGAGACTCTCCTGCTCCGAACCGGAGATTGTGAGGACCTCGGGTGCTGGAGACTTGGGGAGCTGCGTACACGAGGACGTGAGTACGCAGTTCCCTACGTACGCAAGACCCTCATCGGTCCGCGCGCCATCTACCACGTGGCTGTGCGCAGGGCCGACGGGCGCATCGAAGATCCAAGCCGCGTGCTTGGCATGGGGGCGCATGCGCTCGGCCCCGTCGCTCGTTGAACGGCTTCTCGTTGAAGGAAGGTTTCTGTCATGGCGTTGCCTTTGCTCGTGCCGCTGATCTTGCTCGGAGGAGCCACCATCGCGCTCGCCGCTGCCAGCTCGAAGCGAAAGCGCGTGGACGATCAGCCCTCCGGGCCGACGAAGACGTACACGCTCGACTCGAACATGCCCGCGATGCTGCGCGACCAGGTACTCGCAGCGCTGCAGTCCGAGACCGATCCTACGAAGCTCGAGGGGTTCGCGCGTGGCATTGAGCGGCAGTATCCGCTCGCGGCATCCGCGCTTCGCACGAAGGAGGCCATGCTCGCGCCGCCGATCCCGCCAAAGGTCGCACCGCCGCCGCCCGCAGTCCCGAGCGTGACGCCGCCAGCTTCGCCCCAGGCGCCCGCGCCGGCACCGCTTCTCGATTGGCAGGCCCAGCTGATGGCAGTGCCCGATCCGCCCCGATCGGATGTTCTCCGCGCGATGATGGGGATGAACGATCCGAATCAGCTCGAGTCATTCGCGAGAGCGCTCGACGCGCAGTATCCCATCGCCGCGTGGGTGCTCCGGGTGCGCGAGGCCGCTCTCCGCGGAATGACCCCACCGCCGCAGCCGGCGGCGACAACGCCGACCGCCCCGCCACCCGTGTTCCCAGTGCCGGTCGCGCCCATCCCGCAGCCTTCAGTCGCTCCGATTCCAGCTCCGCAGGTTGCTCCCGCTGCGCCGGTGCCAGCGCTCGTCATCCCGCCGCCTGCGCCTCCCGTCTCACCCGTCATGCCGGCCATCCTCCCGTTGCCGAGCGCTCCGTCACCGCTCGCGGGGCTCGATCCGAATATGCCGCCCGAGATGCAGAAGGCCGTCGCTGGCGCTCTCACGACGGAGAGCGATCCCGCGAAGCTCGAGGGCTTTGCGAGCGCCATCCAGGGACAGTACCCGATCGCGGCGGGTCTGCTCGGGGCGAAGGCGCAGGCGCTCCGCTTCGCGCAGCTTCCTCACGCGTTCCCGATTCCGCTCTTTCCCTCCGTACCCGTGTCCCCAAGTCCGCCGGTACCTGTGTCCCCACGTCCGCAGGTACCCAGTGGGGGAGGTGGCATCACGCCGTTCCCCGCGTCGGGGACGTACGTCGTCGCCTCGGGCGACTTCCCGATCAAGATCACGCAGAAGTTCACGGGCAACGGCAATCGCTGGAAGGAGCTCATCGCCGCCAATCCCGACAAGCCCACGCGCGCCGACGGCGCGTGGACCACGCTCATGCCTGGGGAGGTCATCAAGCTCCCGCAGGCCTGGAACAACCGTGATGCGGCGAAGGCTCCTTCGCTCGCGTTGCCCGCCGCAGGAGGAACCCATGCTCCGAACGCATGATGTCGTGGTCGCTGACGGTACGTTTCGGGTGGTGCTGACGCCGAAGCACCGTGTGGTCGCGGTGCTGGACGCGCCGATCACGATGCTCGGGCCGCTTCATGTCGCGTTCGAGCTCGACAGGAGCGCGCACGCGCGGCCGAGGCTCGAGGGCAGCATCGAGACGGCCGGCTTCTTTGACGACGTGTCGAAGGCCGCAGAGGGCGTGTTCAACACGGCGAGCAAGGCGGCGACGACAGTCGCGCGACCAGCGTTCGACGTGATGAAGAGCGCGGCGAGCGAGGGCGCGCACGTGATCGCCCATGTCACGCCGTTCCTGCCCGAGTCGGCTCGGAAGCAGTTCGATCATGCGGCGCACGCAATCATGCGCGCGAAGCTTGGCGATCTGACGGCGAAGCAGTTCATTCGCACCATCGGCACGGCCGCGAAGGCCGGCGTGAAATCCGCGCAGCAGGTGGCGGACTCGCTCATCGACGCGAGCAAGATCGTCGCAAAGGCGGCAGAAGTACCGCTCAACATGCAGATACCGGGTGCCGCCGCGCTCGGAGCGTTCTCGCCGCTGGAGCAGTACCAGAAGCTCATTTCCGCAGTTCAGAAGGGCGATTTCCACGCGCTCGAGCGCATCGCGAGGGAAGACTTGAGCTTCGCGCAAGGCCTCGCATCCGTCGTGCCCGGCATCGGCACGGGAATCAGCGCGGCGCTCGGCGCAGGCCTTGCGGCGCTCGAAGGCGGACACCCGCTCGAGGTCGCCGTCCGTACGGCGTATGGGGCGCTGCCGATTCCGGCGACTGCGCGCCAGATGACGGACATCGCCCTCGATACCGCGCTCGCGTTCGCCGCTCATCCGCATAGCCTCACGGACGTCGGCGTGCAGGTCGCGCGCGACCGAGTTCCGGCCGGCATGCCGCGCGACGTGTTCGACACGCTCGTGCAAATCATCGTGAAGCGCGTGCCGCTGCAGAGGGTGGGGACGGCGATGGTCGACCACTACGTCAGCCAGTACGCCTCGGCGCTCGGCGCGCAGCGGGTGGAGGACGCGATGCGGCACCTCGACGCTCATGTGGTCGACCACATTCCTGGCCGCTTCATCCAACCGCTCCACACGCTTCACGGGTGAGCCATGAGTCGGCTGCTGCAGCTCGAGCGACCGACCCGCCGCGCGCGGGAGGTCAACTGGGGCGACAAGACGCGCATCTCCGGCAACGAGCGAAAGACGCTCGCCTGGGTGAGTGTCGAGGACAGTGGCCCGATGATGGTCTACGCGGCGGCCACGCTGCGCGGACCATCCGCGGGAACGGCGTGCCTCGTCACCATCGAGTGGGGACACGGCGGTGCGTCCGTGGAGCAGGAATTTCCCGTGATTCATCGGCTCCGCGTTCCGCTCGCGGCGAGCATGGTGAAGGTGTCGGGACGCCTCGCACTCGAGAACGGAAAGCCTCCGCCGAATACGGTGGTGGCGGATGTCGCGGTCGTGATTGCGCCCGGGTCCGATGGCGAGACGCTCCGCAACACGGACTGGTTCGCAGGTGTCGGTGCAGACGGGACGCTGATCGCGACTCCCGCTCGGGTCCTCAGGTTCGAGGGATACAACGGCGGCGCCAAGGACACGTGGGCCATGTTCTTCGACGGCCCCGCGAACAACGGCGACGTACCTACCGCCGCGCGTCCAGTTCGCGTCGGGCGCGCGTTCACGCTGGAGCGCTTCGACTCGCAGGGCTTCCGGCGCTCGGTGACGTGGGCCGCGAGTTCCACGCCGATGGTCCTCACGAAGGACCCTGGCGCGCTCCTGCGCGTGGAAGCGGAGATCCTGCTGTGAGTCTCTCCGATCGCTTCTTCGCGGACCTCGCGCGACTCGGCCAGCGGCACACGACCGATCCGGCGATCTACCTCGGCGTCTGGTGCGTCGAGAGCGGGCTCAAACCGAGCGCCGTGAACCCCGATGGGGGAGCGCGCGGCCTGAATCAGATGATGCCGGAGACGCTCCACGCGCTCGGAGCGCCCGCGGACTTCGAGACGCTGACCGGCGAGGAGCAGCTCCCCTGGATTGAGCGGCTCTTGGGCGCGCACGAGCAAACCAACCGCGGTCCGTTCCTCACCGCCGCCCGCTACTACCACGCGAACTTCTTCCCGAAGACCATGGCTCGCGGCAGCGCCTCGGACGCCATCGTCGTCGCGCTTGATGCCGCTGACCCGGTGGAGCGTGCCGCCTACGCGCATAACCGCGGGCTCGACGTCGACCACGACGGCTTCGTGACCGTTCGCGACCTGGAGCTTGTTCTTGAACGCGTCACCGCTGGCTTCTCGGATGCGTTCGCGCGGCTCGAGCGAGCGGTCGCGGCCCTGCCTCGACCGGGCGTGACGTGGTCCACACCGCGCGGCTCGCCGAGAGGACGCGGAGCCGGGGTTGCCATAGGCGCCGCCGCGGCGTTGGGACTCGCGACCCTCTCTCGTCGGAGGCGCCGATGAGCCAAGTACCTACGTACCGACGGACGCAGGTACCCAGCAACATGGTGGTAGCGGGCATCCTTCCGCACTTCGTCACGCCGTCGGACGTGCGCGCGCTCAAGACTCGGGTCGACCCCTTCGTGCGTGCGCTTGACGGTAGCGTCGCCTCGTGTGGAACCTTGCCGCCACAGACCCGCGCGGGGTGGGAGGGGTTCTCGAGCGCGTGGCGCTCGTACGTAGTGGAGGATGACTCGTGGCTGCACACCGCGGCCCAGATGGACCAAGGAGAGGCCTACGAACAGGACCTCGCACACTGGCAGGACCTCCTAGCGCAGTCGAAATGCGGCACCAGTACGCCCCGCATCACACCCACGAACCCGTCGAGCGGTCCTGAGGACTCTTCGCGGATGCACGGCACGATCAAGACCGTCGCGATCGCCGGCGCGGTCGTTGCGGTCGCTCTCGGACTACGGGCGGTGATGAAATGACCGCGGCCATCGCCACGTACGGCGCGGAGCTCGGTGAGCTTGCCAAGTGGGTCGACGAGCAGATCGCGCTCGGCGTCACGCGCCTCACTCTCCGCCACAAGAGCGAAGAGTCGGGTAGCGACCAGCTCGTGCGCGAGTTCCCCATCCTCGATGCCGGTGGCCCCGCACACATCGCGGACTCGATTCGCTCGCGCGCACATGAGGAGGGCCGGCACTTCCGCGGCAAGTCCCTCTATGGTGTCTTCGCATACCGCGAGCGCGACTACGTCGACCGCTTCTTCTTCACGGTCGAGGGCGAGATGGAGGTCTCGAACCTCGGCCTCCGCGACGCGACGTTGAGTGGCGTCACCTCGCAGCTGATGCGACACAACGAGGCGAGCGCACGCCTCGCCATCGGCCAAACGCTGGACGTCATCGGCCACTACAAGGCGCTGCTCGCCGCGCGCGAGAAGCGCATCGAGGAGCTCGAGGAGAAGTACTTCAAGGTCGTCGAGCTCTACGAGCGCCTCACGTCCATGCAGCACGAGCGCGAGCTCGAGACGATACGCATGCAGCAGACCGAGAAGCGGAACGACTTCCTGCGCGAGAAGCTCGACATGATCGCGCCAGTCTTGATGTCGAAGATCGTCCCGGGCGCGTCGAAGGGCGGCGCGCTTGGCGAGGAGCTGATTCGTCAGTTCCTGAAGTCGCTCACGCCCGAGCAGATGCAGAACATCGTCGGCTCGCTCGCGCCCGAGCAGGCTGCGGTCATCAACGAGATCTACGTGGCGTACGGCGATCGCGAGGTCGCGAAGGACGCAGCGAAGAAGAGCGCCGCCAACGGCAAGAAGCCGGGCGCTGGGCCGAACGCAGGTGCCTGAGGCCGGGCGTACGTGGGGACGCAGGTACGGAGGCACGGAGGGAGATGGGAGACGCAATGAACAAGAAGATCCTTCGCACGAAAGAGAACGAGATCGCGAAAGCAGGACGGCTCATGTTCGACGCGCTCTTCGGCGACGACAAGGAGCTCGAGCAGCGCCTCGGCAAGGAGCTCGACGAGGAGGCCACTGCGCCTCCGGCCGATCCGAACGCCATCGACGTCGTCGGGTGCCTCGTCGTGCCGTGCTCGTCGTGCCCGCGCGAGGCAGTGATTCCGTCCAATGTGGACGCGAAGACCCTGGAGCTGGTGGGATGGCGTCGCGCGCCGACCGGCGCCGCGTGGCGCTGCCCGATGTGCGTCGCCAGACCGAGCGGGGCACGATGATGGACACGGCCGTCCCGTTCGGCGTGGGTGGCTTCCCGATGCTCACGGGCGGGCGCTATCGCCTCGTCGCGAGCATTCCCAACGCGGCGTTTCAGGTCCTCCCCTGGAATGCGCCCAGCCCAGCGGATATCGCCGGCTCGCTCGAGGCCGCGGGCTTCCGAGACGTCGTCCTCGTACTGCCCTGGGAGGAGCGCCCCCACGATTGGCCCGGTGACAGCACCGACGGTGACGCATTCGTGGTGCGCGCTTCGAGTATGTGGGCGGGACGCGACGGGCTCGCGGCGCACGTTCCGCTGAAGGGCAGCGAGCACGCAATCACCATCGTGCAAGTGTGGCTGCATGCGGCGCCTCCGACCCCAGCGCCGCAGCCGCTCCCTCCGCCGATTGCGCCAACGCCCGGCCCCGCGCCGACGTCGGCGCCGCAGCGGCAGCAACCTGCAGGCCCCCCCGCGCCGCGAGCCGTCACGCCCGAGCCGCTACCGCCGCCGAAGCCACCGAAGGGAATCGGCACCGTTGCGAAGGTCGCGCTCGGTGGTGGCGCCATCGCCGCGGCGACCTTGCTCATCGCGCACGCACCATTTCGTCGCTCACGCACAGCCTGAGAGGAATCATGTCCAGAGAACACCATCGCAGCCGCTTCCCCATCGCCATCGCACGCTTCGCCGAGCTCCAAGGCGGCCAGTACGGCACCATCGACCTCCTGGCGCTCACGCGACACGACCTCGAGGTCCGCATGGGCGGCGACTACGTCGAGTTCCCGAGGTCACGCGTCCTCGAGCTGCGAAACGCCCTCGACCGCTTCCTCGAGCTCGGCGAAGGCGACCGCGATCGTGACAGAGACCACGACCGCGACCGGGACCACGACAGGGACCGCGACAGCGATCGTCCCCACCACCATCACCGTCCGCCGAGCGACCGCAGCGTCGAGGTCGTCGCGAAGGTCGAGGAGCGCGTGGAAGAGCGCGTCGAGGAACAAGTTCGAGAGAGGGG
>JANXLV010000073.1 GCA_025355005.1 Myxococcales bacterium
TACGGCAGGCAGATTCAAATCAACGCGGCTCGAGTGCAGGAGTGTCGCCAGGTCGTCGACGACATCGTCGCTCGCCTCTGATCGATCGACGCTGCACGGCTCTATCGCGCGCGGACCCTTCCCCCCGCCGTGCCGTGAACCGGTTCGGCCCCACGTCCTCGGAGTGAGGCCTGTTGATGGCAGGATGTACACTGCACCGACCGATTTCCCCTTACGCCGCACCCAAAACGGTGGGATAAGAGGTGGGTAGCGTCGCTTCGTGCGGCGCTCTCACCCGAGAAAACGTGGAGCAGCTGGATAGCTTCCCAAGCTGGATGTCGCCGGTTCGAACCCGGTGTCCCGCTCCAGAATCTCCGGGAAACACCGGGCGCCGTCGACGCGCAGACGAACCAAAGTCACCGAACGTCACTCCGAACCACGGTCGAGTCGTGTGAAAAGTGGTGTGAAGGGACCGCTCGTCTTGGGGCCATCGGCGCAGTGAGATCGAGAGCGCTGCCGTACGGCTTCGCGACGAACCACCATCAGCACCCGGCGCAGCACGCTGCAATGGCGTCCGCGAGGCCGTTCTCCAACCAGAAGTCGCGGGAGTCCGACGCCGCCAGCGCGCGCAGCCCGTGGCACAGCTCCGGTGCGGCCATGCATCGAGCCGCCCCCATCAGCATTGAGAGCTCGCAATCGCCCTCGACCTCGCGAACGAGGGTGCTCAGAACTCGATGGTCGCGGCGCATCGCGAGACCCACAATGGCCTCCCATCGCGTGTCATCGTGGGTATCGTCGATGCGAGCGAAGAGCGCGTCACGGACTGCGGGCGTGTCCACGAATCCAGGGTCTCCCGGCTCACCGAGCTGGCTCCCGAGGGCAAACGTCGCCCAATCTCGAACGTGGTCGTCGGGGTCCCGAGAGAGCATGATGAGCGTTTCGATCGCTCTCGCGTCGCTGTGGGTCAGTAGAGATGCCACGACGCTGTTCCGAACTTCCGCGTCGGGGTGGCCGGCGAACGGAAGCATGGCGGCGACGGCCGTCGGTTGTCCGGTCTCGCCGAGCGCGTAGCCGATCGACGCGAGGATCATGCCGTCGTGTTCTCCCGGCAGCATGTCGGCGAGCCGCAGGGCGAGCTCGGCCGCGAAGGCGTCATCTTCATGGGCGAACCCGCGCAGAGCGTCCGGCAGTAGCGCACGCATGCGAGGGTCCTCGCTTTCGGCGAAAGGCTCGACCAAGCGACGAACATCCGCACGGTCGAAGCGCTGGAGTGCGCGCACGGCGTTCCAGTATCCGTCGTCATCCGTGACGGCGCTCGTCGCCTCGGCGATGAGCCGGCCAAGGACCTCCGCGATCGGGGCATGCGCGCGCTCCTCCGTCATGGCGCAAGAGTACACCGCCTCCTCCACGGTGCCCGGCGCCTTCCGCTCGAGCTTGCCCGGAACCATCGGCAGTTATCGGGCCGCTCGCGATTCTGCACGATCAGCGCGTTGGGCTTGTTGTGCGGGGTCGCGGCGCGGTGGACACTTCCAAAGATGACGGTCCACCACATAGCCGCGCTGTTCGCCTTGCTGCTCGCGTTGACCGCGTGCAGCAAGAAGCCGCACTTCAGCTGCGACAAGAAGCCCTTCATGGATGAACCCGAGCGCCAGTGCGGCGACGGAAAGTCTTGCACCGACGCGACCTGTTTCTATCCGGAGCGGGCCTATTGCTTTCACTCATCGAGGTCGTGGGCCACCGTCGACGCGGTGAACAGCGCGAAGGGCCTGCCGAAGGAGCAGCACACTGGTACGTGGTCTCCGAAGACCCAACCGTGGTGCACTCCGACGCTTGAAGAGTGCACCAGTCTGCGCAACGGAGTGGGGACCGGAAAGAACGGACAACCACCCGTGAAGACTCCGTGCGTCGAACTGCCCGCGGACCAGGATCCGCTGACGGCGCCTCTATGACCTTCGCTAGAAGTTCCAGCTTCCACCTCCACCGCCGCGCCTGATCAGGGACGGGGCTCGGTGAGACTGCACCATGTCCGCCCAGGCCTGGCCGATGTTCGACGCGATCGGCGTGAAGGCGTGCGGCCTCTGCCTGGGAGCGGCGTGGGCGACCTTCCGCGCTACTCTACGGTCATGGCACCCGCTGATCCTTCCCTTCAAGTCGCGGAGGAGAACTACCGGCGCCTTCTCACCGAGTACGGCGACGCGCTCAAGGGGAACGTGGACGCAAGCGCGCTGTTCGACGATGCAGCGAGGGCGTGGCGCAAAGTGCTCGCGATCGCCCCTTGGCGCGACGAGCCGCACGTCCGCGACATGCACCTCGTGCTCACGATGTCGTTGGCCATCGAGGCGCAGGCCAAGGGCGAGGTAAGGCGGGTCTATGAGTTGATGACCGATGGCGACCGGGCGCACGTCGACGCTATGGAGACGAGCGAACCGGGCACCTTCAAGATTTGGCTGCTCCCGTGAGAGAAGCGATCCGACCCTCACGAGGGGCGCGTGGGCCAGCTCGGGTGACGCGGTGACGCGAGGTGACGCTAGATCCGGGTTCAGCGCCCCATAGAGCTCCTTCGTGCGGGTAATGCCGAAACACGCGTCACCAGGCATCACCGCGTCACCAATCCCGGCTGTCGTCGTCGTGATCATCGGAGTTCCACTCCGTTCCAGAGGCGCGCGAACTTGGTTCTTGTGCGCGTGAATCCTTCCGCTTCGAGGCGAGCCGCAAAGACCTTCTTGCTGACGTGCTCTTCGTCATTCGTGGTGGCCCACGCCGTGAACGCCTCGTACAGGTCGCGCGTAGCCACCGCCAGCGTGGGTCCGCGCGTGCACTCCGCGGCAACGAACCGCCCCACCGGATCCGGATCGCTCCGATACTGGGCGAAGCGGCGGTGGTTCGCCCGCGGGCGACTGCCTTGCGCAGGCCCGGTTTACGAGCTGCCCTCAATTATCCCTCACTTCTGAGGCAACGAGGTTTTCCACGATGCGACTCGAAGCAACCGTTCCTGACACCCGCGGCACCGCTGTTGCCGAGCTTGCTGATGAGTTGGGCATGAGCCGCAGCCAGATCGTGGACGAGGCCCTCGCGCTCTTCCTCAAGGCAGTGCTGGAGGCGCGGCGCGGGCGTCGGCTCTTCACGCTTGATCCGCGTTCGTCGGCGCCCGCGTGCGAGCTCGCAACGCCTACGCTCTCCGCCCTCGAATGGACGCTCTTCCCCGAGAAGCTCGATCTCCCCGCCGAGGCGCTTGCTAGGATGAACGAGCTCGCCGAAGCTGCGCCGCAGCCCAGCCCGCGTTTGCGGGCCGCTGCCAAGCGCCACCGGAAATGAGCGGATCAGAGTCTTCCTACGCAACCACGCCGATTGAAGCTGATGATGCGAAGTCGGACTTCGCGTCAGGCAAGCACGCGCTCGACGACTACTTCGCGCGGCATGCGTTCGCGAACGATCAGGCGGGCATTGGCCGCGCATACGTCCTTCGACGGAGCCACGACGACCCGCCGGAGCTCCCGGACGTGCTCGGTTTCTACACCCTCAGCATGGCCGGCGCGGAGTCATCGCAGATCGCGACGGCGCTCGAGAAGCGCCTCCCGAAATATCCGATGCCCGTCGCGCTGATCGGGCGACTCGCCGTGGACGCGCGAGCCCACGGCAAGCGGCTTGGTGAAAAGCTGTTGGTCGACGCGCTTCGTCGCGTCGTCGACGCGGCTACTCTTGTTGGCTGCACAGGCGTAATCGTCGACGCGAAGGACGAGGACGCCGAGGGCTTCTACCTGAAGTACGACTTCGTGACGGTGAGTGCCACCGCGTGTCCCACAGGCTGTTTCTCGCAATCGGCACGGCGCGCGCGGTGTTTGCGGAGGAGTAGAAATGGTCGCGTCGTCAAACGCACGCGTCGCAGATCGTGCTCAAGGGCGCTGCCTTGTTCATCATCTGGACGCGTCGCCCTCAGCGCGCCACGGTACCCGTCCCGTGAACCGCCGCTCTTGCTGGGCTGGCACCATTGTCGTCACCGTTCTTGTCGCCGCCTGCGGAGTGTGCTCGCCGCGCCTGCGAAGAGCGAGTAGTCGGGACCTGCCCTGAAGCGCGGGCGCCAGCGGGCCGTTGTCTTCGATGATGATTCGCGCGACCCCCGCTTCCCTGTTTCTGACATTGCTGACTATCGGCCCCATGCTCGGCGGCGCCACCGCGGCGTGCTCGCACGGTTCGGGCGGGCCGCGTTCGTACAGCTTCACCACCGCCACCTCGCGCCGCCTCGAGTCCACGAGCATGTCGGCTGGAGTCGGGAACGGCTCCTCTGGCACCCAAGCAGTCGCCGCAAGCGCTCTTCACACGCGCGGCGTTGCCCTGGAGAACAGCTTCGACGACAACAACCTATGCAACTCGGTGGTCTGCTTCACGCCGGACAAGCTCACCGGCAAGTACCTGGCCGTTGGCCTGTCGATCCAATCGGACGGCCATGGGATGATGGCCTACTTCGGTCAGGACGACTGGTCCAGCATCGATGCCACGTCGCCCGGATACGACTTCGACTTCACGGCGCCGCTCACGCAGGCGGGCAAGCTCGTCTGTTGTGGAGGGGCCGGGAATCTCGGCTCGCGCAACACCTATATCGAGAGCATCGCCTACCTCTTCAGCTACATCGACGCGACGTTCACGATCCCGGATGGGGCCGGCGCGCATGGCTCCGCGGTCGCCACGCATACGGTGCGATTCGTTCTTGCAGACAACGGGGTGCCCGCCGCACGCCGTGGCGACCTGCAGTACAAGGACGCCGACGGCATCTTCAAGTGGGCAGACGCGTCCAGCGGAGCCCTCTCTGCGACGCGCCCGAGCACCCCGATCAGCATGCCCTCGCCGGTGGTGAACTGGACGAATCCATTCGGCCCACAAGGTGGCAACCAGTCCATCCCTGTTCTCTATGAGCACGTGAATCCGCCGAGCAGCGGCTCTGTGTACCAGGTCACCGAAGAGCAGCTGCGAGGCGACGGCCACTCCTATGCGTTCGACTTCGGTGCAAACAACTTCGTCATGTTTCCCAGGGTGATCAAGTCCGGTGGAGACATCGGGCGGCTCGACAGCGTGAAGGCGATCCTGGAGAACGTGATCACGCAGGGGTTGCCCGATGGGGTCCATCCGTCCGTTGCCGCGGGTACGTCGACACTCTACCTGGATGGGGCCGATGTTGGCCTGGTCCCGGAGTCCGGTGTCCCGGATGCCTCCGAGTAGTACAGGAAGCGCGAAGGCGGCCGTTCACTGACCCACGGGCCGCTTCGGTCCGCGTAGAACGCAAGGGGGACGTCATGCAAGCAACGCGGGCGCGTCAGGTTTGTCTCGTGTGTCTGGTCGTGTTCTTCGGGGCGATTATCTCTGCATGCTCTGCGAGCAGCGACGTCAACAGCGCGACCAGCAGCGGCGCGGCCGCGACTCCCTCGACTGCGACGCCCTCGAATTTCACCCTCAAGGCCCGCGCGGCTCGCTGAAGGAGAAGAACATGAACAAGCGCCATCTCGCACTTTCCGCGTTTCTGCTCGGCACCACCATCGCCTTCTCGGCCGCCGCGGGAGTCCAGTCCCCGGGCTCCTTCAAGCTGAAGGTCTACAAGTTCGCGGTCTCTACATCGGAGACCTGCGACAACCCGATCATCGTCCACTCGAACGACGCGCCTGACTACTCGGAGTTCGCCGCAGGTCCCACGCTGGGAGCCGGGCACCTCGCAGACGGCACGTACAAGTGCGTGATGATCGAGATGAGCGACATCGTGAAGTTCAGCGCATCACAGGACGACGGCGCATGTGTCGCTGGCGTCGAGCACACGATGGACGTGTGCGCGCAACATGGCGGCGGCGGAAACGGCGGCGGCGGGCCGACAGGCGGCGGACCCGAAGGCGGCGGCGGACCTCAGGGACCGTTCGACGGCGGCGGCGGCGGCGGCAATGGCGGCGGCAATGGCGGCGGCAATGGCGGCGGCGGCAATGGCGGCGGCGGCAATGGCGGCGGTGGCGAGCTCACCACGCGGATGCTCGACGGTACTGTCACGCAGTGCAGTCCCGTCGACGGGCATGAGGACCACGTCGTTCTCTACATCTCGACTGGTTCCGCGAACGCAGGCAAGGGCGGCGACAAGGACGGCAAAGATCACAACGTCTTCGTGCCGCCCACGGCGCCGGGCGACTCCCACGGCATCATGCTTGGTGCGCCGCTCGTCGTGAATGGCGCGTCTGTGGGCACCTTCGTGGTGGACGCAAAAGATAGAGTCGGACCCGACTATGGTGAATGTGGCATGCAGCCGCCGCGATTCTCCTTCGAGTGAGGCGAGCCCCGAGGCGAGCGTCGCCGCCGGTCTCGGCAACGACACCAGAGGGCTCGGCTACTCAGGAAGCATCAGCGCGATCTGGGGACGCGGACCGCGTTGAGCCCCGTTGCGGGCGTGAGGTGCCACGGCGAATGCCTGATCTTGCGGAAGTACGGAAGCGCGTGCCGGAGCCGATGATCTAGCTGCCAGTGCCTGCAGGTTCGCGGTCTCTCCTGGCGTCCCCCGGGCGCTCAGAAATCGTCCCTGATGACCGCGCCACGACGCAACCATCGCGATCGCCGGCCGATAGGCGGCCATGGATGGTTCACACGGAAGGTTGCCATGAGCGGGGTCGACAACAACCGACCGCTGGACGCTGCGGAACGCGCGCAACACGCCCAGGCGATCGTGGGTGAGCTTCACGGCGAGGCTGTCCAAACGAAGCAAGCGTCGCGCAAGGAGCCATCGCAGAGCATCGTCGACAAAGGCATCGAGACGCTGACGTACTCGCTGACGGCGCCGGCGCTGCTCCAGGCATTGCACACGGCGCAGCAGGTTCGGGCGACGATGGGCCACGCGGATGTCGAGGCGCCGGTGATTCGCGGCGTACGCCTGTACGCGCTCACGGAGAAGGAGCTCCCTCGAACGATCCGCACTGACCCAGCCCTCTCGCCTCGCGCCGGAGAGTATGAGCTTCACCCGAATATCGCTCGCGGTGCGGACGGCAAGGAGAGCGTTGCCTACTACACTGCGGTGCGACACGGCCGTCCCGAGTTCGCGGTCGGCACCGACTCCGTCGAAGCCTTCAACGCCCACCACGACATGTATCAACAGCAAGCCGACGCCAGCTGGGGCATGGCCACGGCGCGACCGTACGAGCAGGACACGTATCGAACCGGTGAGCGAGTCAGCAACCAAGACTACAAGGGAGCCGCGTCAGACGCCGTGACAGCTTGGAATCACGCCTGCGCAGATCCGGTGTACGCGACCCAGCGTGCATTCGACGTCGCGGTGATGTCGTCAGCGCATGAGCACCCCGCAATGCGCGATGCCCGCACCGCCAGCGACGTGAAGACCATGCCTGAGATCGCGCACACGCCGTCGGATGCCAATGGCACGTCCGTCCGAGGTCGGATGTACAAGCCGACCACCACGCTGGACCCGTCGATGCCGGCAGGGAGCGGAGGCACGGACAAATATGGCAACGTCACCGTGTCGTCGGCAGGGACGCCCAAGGACATCGCGATCGCGACCAGCCACGAGGCGGTGCACTCCTTTCTTTCTCCGAAAGCCATGAACGGGCTTCGTGAGCTTCGCGCCAACGCCGGGATGACCGCGTACGACAAGTCCCAGCTCTGCAGGTATCTGGAGGAGGCGCTCGCGGAGACCTACGCTCAGGTGAAGGTGAACGGACTTTCGGCTCTGCCCGAGGGGCTCACCTTTCCCCTTCGCGAGAAGTACGATCTGACGCTAAGTGGCGTCATCAAAGAGGGGGCCATCGGCACCGTCGTCTACGGTGGGGTCCTCTATGGCGTGTACCTCGCGGTGGAGAAATGACGTTCGAAGAAGCGAAGGCGCGCGCGCACGAGGAGGCCGTCGCCCGCGGGTGGCCGTGGCGAGGCGCCGTGAGCGCGCGCGTGACGCGTTCGTGGATCTTCTTCGGGCGGAAGCGCATCGAGGTTCGCTCCAATGCGGACAGCCGCGGGAGCAACGTGTATGTCGTGTTCGATGCCATCAGCGGGGCCATCGAGGGTGCGTCGTTTCTTCCGCGGTAGAAGCAGGACGCGTCTCGATGGCGCGTTCGACGGTGCTCTGACGCAGGTCCGCCATGTACACTGCACCTACCGATTCCCGCTACGGGTCTAGATCAATCATTGACACTTCCGTGCATTCTGCACGCTTCGAAGCGTCGCCCCTTGGTGAAGATCGCCCGAGGATCTGACGGCGGTCCCGTCAGGCGAGCTCGAGCGTTCGCGCGCGTTTAGTGCGCGATCAGGAGGAGCAGCGTTGCGGCTACCGAGATGATCGCGCTTCCGCAGATCACCTGGAAGCCCTGATGCCGATGAGCTGCGAGCGCCGTCTTGTCGGCCACGGGGACTGGACCGGACTCGGTCATTCGCATTCCGCGGAGGGCCGTGAAGCCGCAGGTCCGCGTGAGCCCCGCGTAGACGCCATAGGTGCCGAAGAACAGAGGAAGCCCGAGCAGCACGCGGTAGCCCGATGGCACACCAAATCCGAGGGATATCACTGCCACAGCAAGGGCGGCCGCGATCATGCCCACGCCGATCCGCAGCTGCAGGTTCTGGGCGCGGGAATCGAGGTTGCCCATGGCGATCTCGCTCATGTCATGAATCATAGGTCTGCCGGCGGGCGGCTGCCAGTCGAAGCGTTCGGAAAATTGGCCACCGCCAGCGCGGTCCGGTCATCGTACCCTGCACGGGAATGCTGGGTTCCGCGGAGATCACGCGCACGCTGTATCGGTGGCTCGCCCTTCGTGAGGGCGAGGGACGCGTAGTTGCGCAGGTCTTCGTCGTGCTCTTCCTGATCATCGCTGGTCATACGACGCTGGAAACAGCCCGGGATGCTCTCTTTCTCAGCAAGCTGCCACCCAGCCAGCTGAACGTCGTCTATCTGGTCCTCGCCGCGTTGACGTTCTTCGTGAGCGCAGGCGCCACGCGATTCGCAGGGGTCTTCGGTCGCCGCAACGCGCTCATCTGTTCGTTGGTTGTGGCGGCGTACCTGATCACGCTGCTCCATCACCTCACGCCCACACGCCCCGTCGTCCTGGCGCTCTACGTCTTCAGCGGCCTCGTGGGCGCTGTCCTCTTGCCGCAGTTCTGGTTGCTCGCGGCGAAACTGTTCACCGTGGTGCAGGGGCGTCGTCTGTTTGGGCCCATCGCGTCCGGCGGCGTGCTCGGCGGCGTGTTCGGCGCCACCACCGCGGCGCTCGTGGTCCGTTTTTTTTCCGTCACGTCGCTCCTGCCTGTGGCTGCCACGTTCTTCGTCGTCACGGCGGTCGTGCTCACCACCGTCACGGTCGAGGAGGGCGTGGTGAGCGAGCGCGCCGCCCCTGCCCCGCCCGCAAAGGACTGGGGGGTGCTCCTGCGCGAGAGCCCGTTCCTCGTGCGCGTCGCGACCCTCGTTTCTCTCACCACTGCCGCGCTCCTGGTCCTCGACTACGTGTTCAAGTCGACGGCAGCGCGCGAGCTGCCGGCTGCCGAGCTGGGCTCCTTCTTCGCGCGCTACTACGCGGCGGTAAACGTGCTGTCGCTCGTCGTCCAGCTCTTCGTCGCGAGCCGCCTCATCCGTCGCATCGGCGTCATCCCCGCGGCAGTCGTGATGCCGTTGTTGCTGGCTGGCGGCGGCGTGGTCGCGATCTTCGGCGGTGGTGCGCTGCTCTTGATCCTCGCGCTCAAATCCGTCGACGGGAGCATGAGGCACTCGCTCAATCGCGTGGTCACGGAGCTCCTGTACCTGCCCATCCCCACCGAGGCACGAGAGCGCGGCAAGACACTCATCGACGGTGTGCTCTCGCGCGTGGTTCAAGCCGCCGTTGCCGGTGTGTTGCTCGGGCTCGCTGGGCTGGGGTACGCCACGCCGCGCGTGCTCCTCTTCATCGTCGTCGGACTCGCCGTGGCGTGGATGCTCGCGACCGTCAGCCTCCGTGGCTCCTACCTGGATCTGTTCCGGCGCGTGCTCGCGCGCGACCCACGCGCACCGGACGCAGGAGCCCTGGGTCTCGACGCCGCCGCGGTGCTCGTGGAGGCGCTCGCAAGCCCGGAGACACCGAAGGTGCTCGCGGCGATGGATATCCTGGTCGAGAACAAGCGCGCCAACCTGATCCCCGCGCTGGTCCTCTACCGCGACGAGCCGACCGTGCTCGAGCACGCGCTCGCGATCTTCGGCGATGAACGGCGCAAGGACTGGATCCCGCTCGCGGAGCGCCTGACCACGCACGCGGACGAGTCCGTGCGTGTAGCGGCCCTACGCGCGCTCGCGAAGCACGGGCGCATGGGCGCTCTGGAGAAGGCCGCCGCCGACCCGAGCTCGCGCGTGCAAGGGTATGCGGCATTCCTGCTCGGACTGCAGCAGGCGAAGGGCGATCTGCTCCTTGACCCGCTCATCTCGGTGATGCTCCGCGCAGAGGGTGACTACGGACATCGGAGCCGGCTCGGGCTCCTGCGCGCCATCTCGGACAGCGGTGATCCGCAAGCCATCGGTGTGGTGCTGGAGATCGCCGCGCTGGAGTCCGACGGAAACGAGGAGGTCGTGCTGCAGCTCGCGGAGGCGGTGTCGAGGCTCAAGGATCCGCGCTTCGTGGCGCCGCTGGTGGCACGCCTTCGGCTACGTATCGGCCGCGACGGTGTTCGCGAGGCGCTCCTCGCGCTTGGCACCGCGTCGCTCGACGAGCTCGAACGTGTGCTCGCGGACGTGAGCGCACCGCAGCGCCTTCGCATGCAGATCCCCCAGACCATCGCGCGCTTCGACTCGCAGCGGGCATGCGATATCCTGAGCGACGCGCTCGTCCGCGAGGCAGACGGCCTGGTTCGTTACAAGCTACTCCGCGGGCTCGGGCAGCTCGTGGCGCGCAACGACGTGCGCATCGACCGACAACGCATCGAGCGCGAGGCCAAGAAGAACCTGGAGGACTACCTGCGGCTCTTCGCACAGGACAATGCGCTCACGGCTCGCGGTGGAACGGCCGCGCTCGCGACCTCCCCGTCGGGCCGCGTTCTCGCGCGTCTGGTCAAGGACAAGATGTCGCAGGCGCAGGCGCGCGCGTTTCGTCTGCTCAAGATCGCTTACAAGCGAGAGGACATTCATCGCGTGCATGCTGCCGCGCAATCGAGTGACAAGCGCGAGCACGCGAACGCTGCGGAGTTTCTGGACGTATTGCTTGCACGTGGCGACCAGCGAGAGCTGCGCGCGCTGCTCAGGCTGGTGCTCGATGACGCGCCGCCTGAGACCCGGATCGCGGAGGCTGCGGCGTTCGTCGGTGCTGCACCCAAGGACGCCGACGAGGCGCTCGTGATGCTGGTCGCGGACCATGACGTCGCGATGGCTGCGCTCGCTGCGCACCACGCGATGTCACAAGGCCGCCCCGAGCTCACCGCGCGTATCGAGACAGCGAACACGTCGCGGCCGTCCGTCTTCGAGATCGGCAAGCGGCTCTTCAGCGACACAGCCACAAGCCTCGAGGTCCAAGGTGCCTGAGCTCACCGAAGCAACGCGCGTCGATCGGGAGCTCTTCCTGAAGTCGATGGTCCCAAGCTCTCGCTCCACGCTGTGGGTCACGAAGCGAATCGCCGAGCAGATGGAGGACGTGAACGCGCAGCGCGGCGAGACCATCTTCGAGGTCGGATCTCCCGCCGAGCAATATTTCTTCATCGTTCGTGGCGAAGTGGAGATGGTCCGGCCAGACGCCCGCCCGTTCACCGTCACCGGCCCTGGGCTCGTCGGCGTCGTCGACGTGGCGCTCGGGCGGCCGCACCTTCGCGCCGCGCTCGCAAAGAGCGACGTTCACATGCTGCGGCTCGACGCGACTGCGTGGTTCGATGCACTGGAGGACAGCTTCGAGCTCGCTCGCGCGGTGCTGGACAATGTGTCGATGCGCGCCTATGCCCTGCGCTCGCGGCCCGCCCCCGCTGGCGGTTTCGACGCCCCGGCCGCGGACGCGCGCGGGTCGTCATTGACGACCGTGGTGGACCGCATCTTGTGCCTGGCCGACGTGCCGCTGCTCAGGGATGCCAGCACGCAGGCGCTCACGTCGCTCGCCGAGGCGTCGACCGTCCTTCGGCTTCGCGCTGGCGATGAGCTCTTCGCGACAGGCGGCGCGCACCCGCCTTCCATCTTCATCGTCGGCGACGGGGAGATCGGCGTGACCCACGCAGGCGCCGGCGCGCGCGGGAGCTTTGGCGCAGGCTGCCTGGTCGGTGGGCCCGCAGCGCTCGTGCGACACCACGGCGACCTCAGTGCGCGCGCAACGAAGGATTCGATCGTGCTCTCGATCCTGATCGACGACTACTTCGACCTGATGGAGGAGCACTTCAGCCTCGCGCGTGCGGCGCTGGGGTTCATGGCGAGCGAGCTTGACACCTTGGCGGAGCGAGACGCGAGCCTGCCGCCCTGATGATCAGGTTCGCGTGGCGCGGCGGCGGCGTGCGGCGACGAGCCCGAGCGTGAGCACCAGCGCCGGCCATGCCGCGCCCTCGTCGCTTGCACTGGACATTGCACACCCACCGCCATCAGACGAGCCGCTGCCGTTCGTGTCGGTGGCGCGATCATGTGCCGCGCCGAAGCCGGACGACGGCGCGCTCGCGTCGTCAGCTACCGGTGACGCCGCGTCTTCTGTCGAGCCGCCACCGCCACCGCCACCGCCAGAGTCCGGAGCGGGCGCTCCTGCGTCCGGATCGTCGACGATGGCGTTGAAGCGGATCGCGCTGAACGTGATGCCGTTCTGGGCGACCGTGATCAGCTTGCCGTTGATCGTCACGTTGCTGTCGATCTGATGCGCGTATGGCGTGGACGAGCTACAGCCCGGCTCCTCCATGAAGGTTGCGCGCACGCCGGGCGTCACCCATTTCACGAAGAGCATCGTGTGGTCGCTCGGCTTGTTCACGGCATCGCCGGGCATGAGCGTGCTCGCGTCGATCGTATGCGTGATGTCCGTGACGGCCGGCGCGAGATCCGCGGTGGTGCGCCCGGGCGCTGCGAGGCCCCACGACCACGACACGAAGCCGGAGCAGTCCGACCGGTACGGATCCCACTGCGCGTTGTTCGGACGCGTGCAGACCTTCGCGCACGCCTGGTCGCCGTCCGCCTGATGGTTCGCGGACTGGCAGTACGGGAGCTTCGCAGCGACCCACTGTTGTCCGCGCGAGAGCGCCTGACTGCGCGTGATCGTCGTGAGGTCCGACGTCACGCTGCCGAGGTGCTCGCCATCCGATGGTCCCTCACCGCATGCGGCGATGACGACGAGGAGTGGAGCGAACAAGGCCGCAGCGCGCACGGAGAGTCGTGTTGTCGAAGGTTCCACGACGAAGTTCGTATCGCCAGAAACGTCGATGGACCAATGACAAACCACGTCCCAATTGCGAAGAGCGCTGATGCGCGAACTTTCCACGAAACAGGCTGTTTTCAAGGCGTCTGTAGGCATGGGCCTCACATCACCACCATCGATCAGCGTGCTACGCTTTGGACATGTCGTTCCTCCTTTGCATCGGCTGCAGTCGTCACATCAAGGGCACCGAGCTCGCGTGTCCGTTCTGCGGTGCTTCGATCGAACGCGCTGCCGCGACGGGACACCCCGCGCTCATTGGCTCGCGCGTGCGCCATCGACTTCTCTTCGGCGCAGCGACCGCCGCGGTGGCAGGTGCTGCTGCGCTGAATGGCTGCTCCGCGGGCGAGACCACCAGCGCGAACGACGCCGGTTCGGAGGCCGAGTCTGCGCAGCCTGGCTACGGTGGGCCCCAACCGTACGACGGCGCCGTCGTCGTTCCGTATGGTGTGCCAGCGTTCGACGCAGGCCAGGTCGACAGCGGCCGCGATGCATCGGGTGACTCGAGCGACGACGGCGGCTGAGCGTCTCTCGTCTGCCACGTCAGCCGCAGCCGGGCATTCCCTGTCCCTTGCCGACCGCGCAGGGCATGCAGACCTCCGTCGGGCCGCAGCCTGCGCGCAGCGCCACGCCGGTGCTCTTCAGCATCGAGGCGAAGCAGAGATCGATACACACTCCGTCGGCACCGAGCACGTCGCACTTCACTGGATTGCCGCTCACCATCGCCGCCGGCGCGCAAAGCTTTCCGTCCGCGCACGAGTCGCGGTTCATGTTGCCGCGTGAGCCTTCGGGGACCGCTTCGCTGCCAAGGCATGCGCCTGCGTAGTGGCAGCAGGGTGCCGGTGCTTCCACCGCAGCGCCCGCCTCGCAGGCCTCACCGTGAACGCCCAGGTCGTCGCAGAGGTGCGTGTCGGTGTGGTCGGCTGGCGAGATGCAAGGCACGCAGCGCTCGTCGGCGGTGCACCCTTCCTGGTGGAGTTGGTCCTTGTGGGCGCCGACGTCCTTCACGAGCAGGCTGGTGCACGCGCCATCAAGGCCGTTGATGTAGAACGTGCACGCCTTCGCCTTCTTGCCACCCGCCATGAGCACGGAGTCCGGGACGCAGACGTCGCCGGCGGTCTTGCACGCGGGCAGCTCGGGAAAGGCGACCTTGCTTCCGGCGTAGCAGTGTCCCAAGCCATCTCCGCAGGCCTCGAGCTTCGTGAGGTCCGGCTTCACGAACGCGGAGCCGCAGCTCTTCGTGCCCTCCTGCGTGCGCATCGGCAACGAGATGGTCTCGTAGTTGGGGCTGCCGATGGTGCACGCCGCGGCCCCGATGGCGATGGCGCCGAGCACGACTGAACCGAGCAGCGCGGAGGCTCTGGAGATGGCGGAGTGTTTGTTCATGGGGTTCTCCTGCGCTGCTCGGGGTTTCTTCACATGCAGCCGGGGACGCCCTGGCCGCTGACGAGCGCGCACGGAACGCACACCTCGGTCGAGCCACAGCCCTTGCCGCTGAGCACGCCGATGGACTTCGCGGTGCCCATCATGTCGTTGAAGCACTGGTCCATGCAGACGCCCGCGCCGAAGAGGCCGCCGTCGCACTTCACCGGCATGTTGGACACGAAGGCCGCGGGCACGCACTTGTCGCCGGCGTTGCACGTGTCCTGCTTCGTCTGGCTCTGCTGCGACGCCGGGATGGCGGTCCCGGAGATGCAGACGCCGTTGCTGGTGTTCTTCGACTTGCAGCACGTCTGCAGCGGAGGCGCCGCGGTCCCGCCATCAGCCGTCGGCGACGTGGCCCCGCACGCGTTCTGGTGCGCGCCGATCGCGGAGCAGATGCCGGTGGGCGCATTGTTGTGCGTGGGGTCCTGGCAAGGCACGCAGAGCTGGGTCGCAGTGCAGACGTCCTGCTTGAGGGCGCTGCCGCCCATCTGGAGGACGGCCGGGATGTCGCTGGCCGTGATGCAGCCACCGGCGCCGATGATCGACGTGCAGCTCTTCAGCTTCTTGCCGCCCGCGGTGAGGACCTCGTCGGGGACGCAGACCTCGCCCTTCGATGGGCATGCCGCGTACGTGGGCCCGAGGTCGACCTTCGCGGGGTCGTAGCAGTGGCCGGTGCCGTTGCCGCACGCTGTGAGCTTCGACACATCGACGGTGACGTAGTCGCTCTGGCTGCAGGTGCTGCCTGTGGCAGCGCCACCGTCTGACGCACTGCCACCACCGCCACCACCGCCGCCGCCTCCACCGTTGCCGGGGTCCGTGGACGTTGTGGTCTCCGTGCTGGAGCCACCGTCGCCCTGAGCTTCTTGCGCCGTCACGTACGTTGGGCTCTCGACGGTGCAGGCCGCGAGGGTCGCAATTCCGGTGATCTCCACGCACGCAACGAGCAGCTTGATCAGGTTCTTCATGATGACCTCCAGTGTCGAGGACCTGCACTGCGACCGCCGTGCCGCTCCGTTGCGCACCATGTAGGAGCGCGTCTTTCCCGGGAAAATCGGCTAAAATCCGCTGCGTCAGGCCGCTGGGTGACAGCGCACGCGTGATCCCCACGCGGATCGGTTCGATGAGAACGAGGAGATCACACTGTCTCGAAGGGATGACGGTTTGTCATTGCGCGAGCCGGCGCGGTATATTCGCGGAGTGGTACGACGTCCATGAGGGACCTGGGTCGCTATGTCGCCCATCACGCGCTCGGGCGCGGGGGCACGGCGACGGTGTACTTCGGCACGATGACCGGGCCGTCGGGCTTCGTGCGCCGCGTGGCCATCAAGGAGCTCCACGCGATCATCGCATCGGACCCCCAGCTGCGGTCCATGCTCACGGAGGAGGCGCGCATCTCCGGCCGGATCATGCACCCGAACACCGTGCCGGTGCTGGACATGGTGGAGCACGACGGCCAGGCGTTCGCCATCATGGACTACGTCCACGGCGCCACCGTGTTCGAGCTGCTCCGTGCGGCGCGTGCGCGGCGGGGTGACGGCCCGTGGTCCACGGTGTTTCCGCTGGGCGTGGCGGTGGCGATCGGCGCCGACGTGCTCTCCGGTCTCGCGGCGGCACACGCGGCGAAGGACGTATCCGGCAAGAGCCTCGGGGTCATCCACCGCGACATCTCGCCAGACAATGTGCTCGTGGGTATGGATGGTGTGGCAAGGCTCACCGACTTCGGTATCGCCCGCGCGGAGGGGCGCGCCGTCAAGACGGAGTCGGGCGTCGTGAAGGGCAAGTTCCGCTACATGGCGCCTGAGCAGGCCGCTGGCGAGGCCACGCAGGCGAGCGACCTGTTCTCGATGGGCGTGGTCCTCTTCGAGCTGCTCACTGGCGATCGCCTCTTCGATGCGGAGCACGAGGCCGGCGTCTTGAATCAGGTGCTCAGCAAGCAGATCACCACGGTCAGCGCGAAAAATCCGGCGGTGCCGACGGGGTTGTCGGAGGTCGTCGCGCGCGCGCTGTCACGCGAGCCGTCGGAGAGGTTTCCGACGGCGGCTGCCATGGGAGACGCATGGCGTGCGGCGGCTCCGCGCCACGACCAGCAGAATGTGCAGGTCTTCATGACCGGTCTCGTCGGCGACTCACTTCGCGAAAAGCTCGAACGGGTCGAGGCCGCCGAGCAACAGGCCGAAGCGATCGCGCACGCGGCGGGTGCCAAGGCGCAGCCAGGCGCGCGCAGCGACGAACCGCCCCCTGGCTACTGGGAGGAGGCGACGACCATCCAGGATGGGCCGCGCACGCGCACGGCTGCCTCCTACACGGGCGCTCTGCAAGCCGCTCCCATCTCGGACACGCACCTCGCGGCGCGGTCGGACGGCGCCGAGCCCACGCGCCTGACGTTCGAGGCAGAGCCCGTGGTGCGTCGTGGTCCACCGAGGCGTCTGGTGATCGCGCTCGGCGTCCCGATGCTGCTCATGTTCGGGGTCATCGTGTACGCAGCGTCGTCGAGCAGCTCGCGAGACAGAACGGGCGCAAAAGCACACGATCTGCCGGAGCGAGAGCGCGGAGCTTCCACCGTGACCTCCGTGGTAAGCCCCCCCAGCCCGTTGCCGCCAGATCCATTTCCGGCCATCGGCGTCGCGGTTTCTTCGCCGCCTCCGAGCGTCGCGCCAAGCGCCGTACCGACGCCACCAGCGGCCAGCACGACACAGAAGCAAGTGAAACGGCCCGTGGCAGAGCCCGACTGCAGGACGCCTTTCTACATCGACAATCAGGGCGTCCGGGTCTACCGACGCGAGTGCTTGCAGTGAGTCGTGCTGGCGACGTTCTGCGTCGCGCCGCGAAAGTCTCCGCCCTCGCAGTCGCGCTGTCTCTCGGCACCGCACCGGCGATCGCGAAGCGCCCCTCCGTGGCCGAGCAGTGCGCGCGCACAGCCGAAGAGGGCCAGCGCTCGCGTGCGCAGGGCGCGCTGCGCGCATCGCGCGAGAGCTTCCAGACCTGTGCGCGCAAGGGCTGTCCGCGCGCGGTGCAGGCTGACTGCGCGCGCTGGCTCGACGAGGTCACGGAGTCACAGCCCACCGTCGTCATTCGCGCTTACGGGAAGGACAAGGAGGAGCTTTCGAACCCGCACGTGTCCGTCGACGAGACCGACGTGGTCGCGAACGGACTGGCGCTGCCGCTCGACCCGGGCGCGCATGTGATTCGCCTCAGCACCGACGACGGCACCGCCGAGCAACGCGTGGTGTTGACGGAGGGCGAGAAGGGTCGCGTGGTCTCGCTCTCTCTCGCGCCGAAGGAGCCGCCGCCTCCCCCGCACCCACCGCCGCCAACGTCGGCTCCCATTCCCGTCCTCACCTACGCTCTCGGTGGAGGCGCTATTGTCACGCTTGGAACCGGCGCGGTGCTGTGGGGCGTAGGCGCGAGTGATCGCTCGGCGCTCGCGGCGTCATGCGCGCCAGGTGGAACGTGCTCGCGCGGCGCGGTCTCGTCTGCGAGGACGGAGCTCCTGGTCGGTGACGTGCTCGTCGTGACGAGCGTGTTGCTCGCGGCGGGCGCAGTCTATTTCTTTCTGACCCGCAAGTCGGTCACGGTCGACAGCACGGCGTTCGAGCGGATGAGCGAGGGCGTGCGCTTCTGAACGCGCGGCGCCGCGTCAGCGCTTCTTTCGCAGGATGTGGAAGTAGCGCCTGGTCAGACCCGACGCAGCCGCTGCCCGCGTCACGTTGCCATGATGTTTCGCCAGTGCATCCCGGACGAAGCGCTGCTCGAGCTCTCCTACGAGCTCAGCGCGCGCCTGCGAGAGCGTCGGATTGCGCGACAGGATGTCGTCGATGACGTCCCGCGAGATGGCCCCGGCGTGCTCTTCCGCGCGCGGCAAGGGCTCGTGCTCGCCGCCTTCGCCGACGATGATGCGGTCTATCGCATCGCGGAGCTCGCGAACGTTCCCCGGCCATTCGTAGTCGAGGAACCCGGCGAGGATCGCCTCGGTGAGCCCGTCCGGCGCGCCGCCCTGCGCGAAGAAATGTCGCGCGAGCAGCTCCACGTCGCCGTGGCGCTGGCGAAGCGGCGGCATGTGGACCACGTCTCCCGATAGCGCGGTGAACAGCGGCGTCGTGAGGCGTCCGGAGTCGCACTCGCGATCGAGGTCGCGCCGTGTAGTCGCGATCACGCGCCCACCTGCGGCCCAGCCCGCGAGCTCTGCGGCGAGCGCCTTCTGCGCCGCGGGCTCGAGCTCCTCGGGATCGGAGACCAGCAACGTGCCACCACGCGCGTCAGTCATGAGCTGCGAGATGGTTGCCATCCGCAACGTCTCCGTTGACACGAGCACGAATGGTCGCTCCCCGCGCGAGCCCGCGTGGGTTCCCGCGTGCGCGTCGTGGATGGCCTCGGCGAAGAGATCCTTGCCCGTCCCAGGCTCGCCTTCGATCACGAGCGGCTCGCTGCTCGCTGCGGCGCGCTCGCCCCACGCAAACAGCCGCTGCATCGCGGCGCTGCGGCCGAGCATCCGACCGAAGTGGTCGTCGTGACGGGCGGCGACCTCGGCACGTGCGCCCGTGTTGGTGACGCGGAGGGTGGTCTCGCCCACGCTGATCGTCTCGCCGCCGGAGATCCATGCCTCCGCGACGAGGATGTCGTTGACGGCGGTTCCGTTGCGCGACCCGAGATCACGCAGGCGCAGGCGCGCGCCCTCTGGCGACAGCGAGAGATGGCGGCGTGACACGCGCGGATCGGTCAGCGCGAGGTCAGCGCGTGGGCCGGTCCCCACGAGCACGCGGGACGTGCGCGTCCAGTCGAGCGCCAGCATGAGGCCCTTCTCCGGTCCGGAGAGGACGCGCAGCAGAAAGACGGGTAGGCCCGCAGAACCCGCCGCGCCTCCGTCCGCAGCCTCGGTGTGAATGTCGCGACCGATGAGGGTGACATGCTCAGATTTCATGACGGACGTGCCGGTCACGGTATCATGAGAGGGTAGCCATGTTGATGCGCCGTGCGTTTGTTGCCGCTGTCGTCCTCGCGAGCGTGGGCGTGGGCTGCTCGGTGGCGCTCGGCTTCGACCACTACTCGGACAACGTGGACTGCAGTCACGCGGTGGCGCCGCCGCCCCCGGCACACGACAACGTCGGCAAGAACCTCGGCGAGCTCATCGTGGCGTTCTCGTACATGACGCTCGAGGGCAAGGACGCGAAGGGCGCGTCGGTCTCACTCGGGTTCGATCTGGACGGCATCTGCACGGCGTGCCCCACCGGCGTGTCATCGTGCAAGCCGCTGAGCCCGGGCATCCCGCCGCCGTGCGATGAGCCAGGTACCGGGCGCGACAACGCCGTGCGCCCGTTGCTCGACCAGATCAAGACGTTCCTGCCCTTCAATGACGTGGTGTTCAACGGCGCCCTGAGCCAGGGGCTCTTCTCCCAGCTGCTTCAGATCGATGGCTACAACGGCACCGCGGACGATCAGGCGGTCACGGTCGCATACCGGAACGGGTACGTGCTCGCGGGCGACGCTGGTCCGACGTTCCAGGGTGGGGACACGTGGCTCGTGGAGCCAACATCCAACGGGCTGCCCACATACAACGTGACGGGCTACGTCACCGGCGGAACGCTCGTCGCCAAGTTCGTGGCCGCCGTCCCCGGGAAGGACGGTCTGCAGATGGTGTGGAAGCTTCCGAACGGCCACGGCGGCACCACGCGCGTTCTCATCGCGCTCGCCGAGGCGACGATCACTGCGCACGTCTCCCTGGGCGCAGATGGACAACTCACGCTCACGGACGGGCGGCTCGGCGGAAAGCTGACGTCGAGCAACGCGCTCGAGCTGCCACGAGCGTTCGGCATCTGCGCAGGTCCGCAGTTCGACCAGACCCGACAGCTGTTTTGCTCCAAGGCGGACCTCCCGAACAAGGATGGCTTCTGCGACACGCTGTCGTTCTCGCTCGCGTTCGAGGCCAAGCCCGCAAAGCTCGGCGGCGAGCTCGACATGCCCGTGGTGAGCGTGTGTGCGGACGGAGGGCCTGTACCGGCCGCGCCGTCGTGCGTGCAGCAATAGTCGGCGCCGAAACCAGCGCCCTTGGAGAGCAGGTCAGCGCCAGGTCAGCGGCAGGTCAGCGGCAGGTCAGCGATCGGTGGGCGGGCGGAGCGGCGCGGTGTCGTCCAGCTTCGCGCCCCACGCCTTCAAGAGGGCGTACTCCGCGACCGTGATGATCGTCGCGCGGTCCCCCATGGCTGCGAAGTACTGGGCGCCGGCGCCCGGGCGCGTGGTGCCCGCTTGCACGCCGGTGGGCGCTGCAGGGTCGCTGGGCAAACCAACAGGCGGCGTGGGCGCGAGCTGGCCGATCGTGACAGCGTTGGCGGACGCCACGCCGAGCGTCTTCAGGAGCTTTCGCAGTGCGGGTTCGTTGAACACGATCGTTCTCGGACCAAAGATGACGGGGGCGTCGTGCGGTCGCATGCACGATACCACGCGTGATCAAACCGCGCGCGCCCGGACATCATCGGGCCATGCGGCACTCGGTCCTTTCCATCGCGCTGCTCCTCTGTGGCGCGTGCTCCTCCAGCGGCGGCAGTAGCGGGTTCGATGACAGCGACGGTGGGGGCGGCCTCATCGGCTCTGGCGGTGACGGCGGTGGCGCTGGGCTCGGCGGCGGCGGCGGTGGTGGCGGCGGTGGTGGCGGCGGCAACGCGCTCCTCTACGCGCACACGGACACGACGCTCTTCTCGCTGGACCCGAAGGCGATCACGGCGGCTCCGACCAAGATCGGTACCTTCGACTGCGTCGGTGGCAGCGGCGGCGTGAAGTCGATGACCGATCTCGCGGTCACCAAGGGCGGCAAGCTCTACGGCGTCAGCGAGGGCGCCGCATTCCCGCTCTCGCTGTCGGGAAGCACGGTCCACTGCGAGAGCACATGGTTGCTGCCCGCAACGAAATTCTACGGACTGACCGTGGCGCCGGAGAACACCGTGGCTTCGGCGGAGACGCTCATCGCGGCGGATGGCAACGGCGGTCTCTGGCTCGTCGACCAGAGCAGCGGAATGCCGACGCAGGTCGGGACGCTCGGGATGGACCCCAAGACCAACACGGCGTGGGGGCTCTCGGGGGACATCGTCTTCCTGGCCAACGGGGGGTCGCCCGTGGGATTTGCGACGGTCCGCGCGTGTCCGAAGGGCAATTGCGCGGCGACCGACACCCTCATCGAGGTGGACGTCACCGCGATCAAGCCCGGGAAACAGAGCGTACTGAAGTCGATCCGCGGCGAGGTCGTGAAGGGCGCTTGGTGCACGAACGTCGCCTCCCCGACCAGCTTTGGCAGCATGTTCGGGATCACCGCTTACGAAGACAAGGTCTACGGTTTCTCCCGCAAAGGCGATATCGTCGAGATTCACAATACCGACGGGACGGGTTGCCTCATCTCGTCGGACAAGAACAACCTCTACGCGGGGGCCGGCATCACGACCACCGCACCGGTGGTGGCCCCACCGAAGTGAGCGCTCGATGCAGCACCTCCCCACGAAAGAAGAGCGCAGGACTCGACGAGCGTGGGTGAGGCTCTCCATTGCTGTCGCCATCGCCGTCGCACCCCTCGGTGCGGTCGCTGCGTGCGGTAGCTCGTCATCCTCCACGCCGTTTGCGCCGCCGCAAGATCACCCGGACAGTGGAGGAGGCACGACCAGCACGAAGGACGGCAGCGGTGGCCCCTCGACCCTCGACGGCTCGCAGGCGCGCACGGCGTGCCCCGCGCTGCCTTATGCGAAGCAGCTGACCAACATCGTCTACGAGGTGGCGAAGCACATGGCGGCTCCCGAGGGCGGCGCGCTTCCCACGGTCAACATTCCCTCGGCGGCAGACCGCGACAAGTTCGGCGCGCAGGTGCTCGAGGCGTTGAAGTTCGAGGGCACGGAGGCTTGCCCCCTGCCGCCTTCCTACGTCGTGATGTCCTTCGTCGACAACGGCGACGCGATCCGGCTGGTCGGCGAGCTGGACAAGTACGGCACGGCAACCCCGGTTCTCAACTGGGGAGCGTACGCGGCGCGCCGCGCGGGACCAGGCACACGCCAGCTGGTCGTCGAGGCCGCGCATCCCCTCGCCGACTCGGAGACGGACCAGGAGTCCGCGCGCGTGTTCTCTGCGACGCGCGCGGAGTGGTACATGATCGCGGGCTCGCACCGCTGCGCGAACGCCGCCGTGAGCGGGTGCGACGGGACCACCGCCGTGTGCAGTCCGGGCACTGCGAATCCGTATCGCGAGTCGGACACGGCTCACTCGACGAAGACCCCGTTCTACGGCGTCCACGTCGCCCTCTCCGCCGCGAGCACGGCAGCGTTCCTCCAGCTGCACAGCAACGGTCAGACCTGTCCGGCGGCGCTGCTCAGTGACAGCTCTGGCACCTTCCCGGAAGGCGGAGTCACGTTCACCTTCGGTAAGGCGCTCGAGGAAGCGGGCGTGACCGTCGGCCGCTGCGGCTCTGGGTTCCCTACGGCCTCGTGCAGTCTGTGCGGCACGGACAACGTCGAGGCGCGCTTCAATGCGGGTGCCGCGGACTCCTGCACGGCACTTGGAACCACCTACGGCCGCTTCATCCATCTGGAGCAACAGTCGACGCTCGTCACGACCACGGGCGACCAGCCGCTCATCGACGCCGTCAAGGGCACCTTCCCGCCCCGCTGACTTCCGAGCGCTTCTCGACGCTGCTTCTGAAGGGCGCTCCGTGATCGGAATGCCCTTTGCCGGACATTGTCCTGCCATGGGACATCATGGGACGTGACACTGGAGGCCGAACCATCGCCGTCGTGGACGCCGACGCAGCCTGGAGAAGCCTCGTGGTTCGAACCTTCGAGTCGCTCGGGCACCGGGTCGTGGAAGCAGCTACTGCCCTCGGCCTTGCAACGCATCTCGCCGGCGTCGACGGGCTGATCCTCGACCCGGCCGTCCTCACCACCAGTGCCCCTCAGGGTCGTCAGTCGCAGGATCTGGGGCTAGACCTCATCGTTCGTCTGCGGAAACAAGCTCACGGTCTGCCCATCGCGGTCATGAGCGTGGACACGCGCGTGGAGGCCGTGGTGCAGACCATGCGGCTCGGCGTCGTCGACTACGTGGCGAAGCCCGCGGACAGAGCGCGGCTGCTCGTGGCTGCCACGCGGCTCGTGGAGGCGCGTTCTCAGGTGGATGCTGCGCTCGGCCTCCTGTCGTTGCCTCCGATGAAGGACATCGAGCGCGCACTCATCGAGCGCGCACTCGTCTGGAATCGCGGACAGGTCGCGAGGACGGCGCGGACGCTCGGCATCGGCCGTGCGACGTTGTACCGGAAGCTCGGCGAGATGGGCCACCCCTTACCTCGCGGCGGGAAGCGCAGCCGCGGGTGACGTGCTAACCGGGCGCGCTGCGGGACGAGTAGCGTTCGTGCTAGCGTCCGCGCTCCCGTGCCGACGAACATCGAGCCCCCGGCGGTACACGTGGAGTACGTCGCACCGGCGGCGTGCCCGCCCGTGGCGACCTTCATCGGCGGCTTGTCCGCACGCGGCGTGCGCGTGACGGACGCAGAGGACGGGCGGCCGCTCTCGGCGACCATCCGCGCGAGCGCGTCCGATGGCTACGTAGGAGCCGTCTCGGTGGGGATCGGGGGGGCCGAGCGACACGTCCAGGGTCGGGTCTGCTCGGAGGTGACTGCCGCGCTCGCGTTCGTGGCGTCGCTCGAGGTCGAGGCGATCGAGAGGCAAGCGGCGTCCCACAAGGACCCATCCACTCCGGACGAGCCGAAGGACACGCAGCCAAAGGATACGCAGCCAAAGGACACGGGCGGAGCGTCCGTGCTGGCCTCCCTCGACCTCGGCGCCGGGGCCGCGGCCGTCGCAGGTCCCCTTCCCGTTCCTGCGTTTGCGGTGCCGCTCTTCGTGGAGGCGGGCTTCGCCACGGCGGTCGCGGTTCCCCTTCACCTGCGCCTGCGGTTTCAGCAGGTAGGTCAGGACGCGTCGACGCCGACCTACGGGGCCCAGTTCACGCTCACGACGGGCAGCGTGGATCTCTCCGGAATGGTCCTGGAATCGGGCCGATTTCGGGCGTTCGGGGGGATCCGCGTCGACGCGGGCACCCTCGCCGCAGCCGGCTCGCAGGTAACGCCCGCGCTCCGGACCTCGCGCCCGTGGGTCGCGCTGGGACCCGATGTGCGCGGGCGCGTGACGATCGCCGGTCCCTTCTTCGCGGAGCTGGATGTCGCCGTCCCGTTTGCCCTCACCCGTGACCGCTTCTTCGTGGAGCCAAGCACAACCGTGCATCGACCAGGCGTTGTCGGCGTCGCCGGCGCCCTGGGCCTGGGGTTTTCACTGTTCTAGGCACAAATCGAGATCAAGTCCGGCGCCGTCGGACATTTTCAAATTCGAAGCTATGGTGTGCGCTGTGTCCGTCATGATTGGCAGCGGTGGACCGCCCCGGAGTCGGGCGGATGAACCTGCGCGGTCGCATTTGATGGAGCGCCACGTCGAGCCCGCGCCCGTATCATCGGCGCCTGCGGAGGGACGGGAGGCCGCGTCGCACGAAGCGGTTCGCCTCCGGGCGATGGTCGACGAGCACTTCGACTTCGTATTCCGGACTCTTCGTGCGTTCGGTGTGCGGCACGCGGACGCGGAGGACGGAGCGCAGACGGTGTTCATCATCGCGTCCCGCAAGCTCTCCGTGATCACCAACGGAAGCGAGCGTGCGTTCCTGTTCGCTACGGCACGCGGGGTGGCCAGCAATGTGCGCCGCTCCGGGATGCGCAATCGCGAGGATGTGAGCTCCGACGTGTTGCCGGCAACGGTCGACCAGGCGCCGAGCCCGGAGGAGGCAGCAGCGCGCAGCCAGGCGCGGACGCACCTCGTTCGCATCATGGACGGCATGGACGACGATGCCCGCGCCGTGTTCGTGCTCTTCGAGCTCGAGGGCTTGACGATGGCGGAGATCGCCAAGGTCGTCGACGTGCCGCCGGGGACGGTCGCGTCCAGGTTGCGCCGCGCGCGGGAGGTCTTCGAGCGCGGGTCGCGCGAGCTCGGCGGCGAAGGAGGCTCACCATGAGTGACCCTCGACGATTGCTCGACGACGCGCAGACTACGGATCTGCAGCGCTCTCTCCTCGGTTCGTTCGCAGACGAGGCGGCTCCCTCGCACGCACGTCAGCGGACGCTCGCCGCGCTCGGCCTCCCGGCGGCCGTTGGCGGGGCCACGACGCTCGCTGCCGCGATGAAGGCATCCTCCACATCCATCGCGCCCGCCGCGATTGCAAACGTGAAGGGCGCGCTCGGTCTCGTGACATGGATCAAGTGGGGCGGCGCGTTGCTCGCGCTCACCATCGTGGGGGGAAGCGGGTACGCGATCGCGACGCGGGCCGCGCCCACGCCCCGCGCGTCGTCGGCAGCACTGCTCGGGCCTGCCGGGCCTGCCGTTACCCCGAGGCCCACGGAGGCAGCCGTGCAGCGCCCGCCCGACCCTGCCACCGACCCTGCCACCGACCCTGCCAGCAACGCGGTCGCTCTTCTGCCGCCCACGCTCGCGCCCAAGGGGCTTCCGATGGTGGGAGATGCGAAGGGCAAGTCCGTCAAGCAGGTGACCGGGACGCGGGATAGCGCGCCCGCCGTCGTGTCCGCTGCGTCTGGAGGCGCAGGCACTCTGCTCCCCGAGCTGACCTTGATGGATCACGCGCGCCAGTCCTTTTCGCAAGGCTCGTACGCGGATGCGGTCAGCACCGTGATGACCTACGAGGCACGCTACCCGCAGGGCTCGTTCATTCAGGAGGCGGAGTTCATTCGCGTCCGCGCGCTCTTCGAGCAGCACGATCCCGACAGCCCCAGGGCCGCGCGTGCCTTCTTGACCCAGTACCCGTCGAGTCCGTACGCTCCGAGAGTGCGTACGCTCGTCGGTGGAGGGCCGTGAGGCGCCCGAGGCTCGCTGTGATGATCTCGCTCGTCGCCACCGTGTCGTGCGCAAGTGGCATCGCGTCGTTCGTGCTCGGCGCATGCGGAACGGACGTGAGCCTTGGCGGCGGAGGTGACGCGCAGAGCCCAATAGCCGAGGCGGGCGCCGACGCCACGCTGCTCGACACGCTGGACTGCGAGCCTTGCTCCACCACGTCCGCATGCCGAGCCCGCAGCTCGTGCGCGTCCGTCGATGGGGGTGACGCCTTCTGCTTCGCGAGCTGCGACGCCAGCACCCAGTGCGAGCCCGACGAGCTGTGCGGCTCCGCGACGGACGTCGCCCAGACACCCACGCTCGCATGCGTCCCGAAGGGCGGCGCCTGCCCTGCCGCGGTCGGGCCAGTCGGACCCGATGGCAGTACGCTCGACCAGTGCGGCACGCTCGTGGGCCCCAAGGTCGCGGACGCCGGTTGCACGGCTTGCCACCACGACTGTCAGAAGAACGGCTGCTACGGCGGCTACTACTGCGACGTGCTGACAAAAGACTGCTCGCGCCCGCCAGCCAAATGCCTCTAGGCAGCATCGGCCCGTCGCATATGTGATAATACGCTTCGCGATGGCGGCTCCTGCCCCTACCCCGCAGCTCGAAGGATGGGGACGTGTGCCCGTGGAAGGACGCGAGATCCTCTCCGAGAACCTCGAGCGCGTGACGCCCGGCACGGTCCTCATGCGCGGGCTCGGCCGCTCCTATGGCGATTCATCGCTGCCGGCGCACCCCGAAGACAAGGTCGTTGCCACGCGCCTCGCGAACCGCATCATCGCGTTCGATCCGAGCACGGGCGTGCTTCGCGGCGAGGCGGGGGTCAGCCTGGTGGAGCTGAATCGCAGCTTCTTGCCGCGCGGCTGGTTCACACCCGTCACGCCAGGGACGAAGTACGTGACGCTCGGCGGAATGGTCGCATCGGACGTCCACGGCAAGAACCACCACGTCGCAGGTTGCTTCGGCGCCCATGTGCGCGCGCTCAAGATGCGCCTCGCGGACGACAGCATCGTCGAGTGCGGGCCCGACGCCGAGCCGGAGCTGTTCTGGGCGACCGTCGGCGGCATGGGCCTCACCGGGCACGTGCTCGAGGTCGAGTTCAAGATGGACAAGGTAACGAGCCCATGGATCTGGCGCGAGAGCACGCGCGTGCGCGATCTCGGCGAGTACCTGGACGCGCTGAACGCCGCGGCGCCACGCTGGCCGATGACGGTGGGATGGATCGACTGCGTCTGCAAGGGCAGCGGCATGGGGCGCGGCATCCTCGATGCGGGGCGCTGGGCAACACGCGAAGAAGCGGGCGACGCGCTGCCGAAGGGCGGCCTTTCGATCAAGTTCCCCGTCGACCTGCCCGGCTGGGCCGTCAACGACTTCACCGTCGGGCTCTTCAACACGGCCTACTACTGGAAGCAGTTCGAGTCGCGCATCACGGGTCTCGCTACGTCGAACCAGTTCTTCTACCCGCTGGACGGTATCCTCGAGTGGAACCGCGGCTACGGCAAGCGCGGCTTCACCCAATACCAGTGCGTCATCCCGCGCAGGGCTGGCGTCCATGCCGTGACGGAGTTCATGCAGCTGCTCACGAAGCTGGGCGGCGCCTCACCGCTCTCCGTCATCAAGGACTGCGGTCCCGAGGGCAAAGGCCTGCTCTCGTTCCCGCTCGAAGGCACGTCGGTCGCCGTGGACATGGTCGTCACGCCGGAGCTACAGAAGATCGTCGATCGCCTCAACGAGTTCGTGATCGAGGTCGGCGGTCGCATCTACCTCACCAAGGACCGCTTCACGCGTCCGGAGCATTTCCGCGCGATGGAGCCGCGGCTCCCTGCCTTCCTCGCGGCGCGCGAGAAGTACGATCCAGAGCGCAAGCTGCGAAGCGCGCAGTCCGTCAGGTTGTTCGGAGACAAAGCATAGACATGAAGGCAGTGGTCCTCGGTGGAACCAGCGGCATGGGCCGCGCGATCGCGCAGAAGCTCGTGGAGCGCGGCGACTCCGTCTTTCTCCTCGGCTTCCCCGAGGCGGATCTCGAGAAGAGTGCGGCGGACCTCAAGGCACGTCATGCGAAGGGCGAGACCGCGAAGTACGCCGTGCTCGATCTGGAGAAGCCCGAAGGCTTTGCGGCGGCGCTGGACGCGGCGGACAAGGCGCTCGACGACTTCGACACCATGATCGTGACCGCCGCGATGTTCGCGACACCCGAGCAGATGGAGGACAACATCGAGCTCCTCCGCCGCCTCGTCACCGTGAACTACGCCAACACCGTGGTGTTCTGCGAACACGTGAAGAAGCGCTTGCTCGCGCGTGGTGGCGGCAAGCTCACCGTGTTCTCGTCCGTCGCTGGTGAGCGCGGGCGCAAGCCCGTCGGCGTGTACGGCTCGTCCAAGGCGGGGCTCTCGATCTACCTCGAGGCGCTCGATCACAAGCACAACGCGCAGGGCCTCGACGTGCTGTGCGTGAAGCCCGGCTTCGTGAAGACCGGCATGACGGCCGGCCTCAAGCCGCCGCCGTTCGCAGGCGAGCCGGACCAGGTCGCGCGCGACGTGCTCGCCGCGATGGACGCGAAGAAACCTGTACTCTACACGCCATTCATGTGGGCGCTCGTGATGTTCATCATCCGGCTCTTGCCGCGCTTCGTGATGCGCAAGATCAACTTCTGAAGCGCGCAGGCTCCCGGCGCGCGCGGGGTGAGCGAGCGAGCGACCGTCAGCGGCCCGACAGGAACGGCAGGAGCTGGAAGACCTGCTCGGGCGTGTTCTTCACGACCGGCATGATCGCGCCCCAGAACGCGGGCACGTACGCCTCCGCCTTGCCCGCATCCATGGCCGCGACGATGTCCCGCGCGACGCCCGCAGGCTTGCCGAAGAGCATGTGCTTCTTGTGGTCCTTCGTCATGGGCGAGTCCACGGGACCGAGCTTCAACGTGGTCACCTTCACCGAGCTCGCATAGAGCCGCGTGCGAAGGCCTTGAAGGAAGACGTTGAGCGCGCCTTTTGCGGCGCCGTAGGTGTAGTTGCGAGGTCGTCCGCGCTCACCGGCGACGGACGTGATCACGCCGACACACCCGCTCCGTTCCTTCTCCAGCGCGTTCGCGAGCGGAATGAGGAGCGACACCACCGACGTGAAGTTCGTTCGCAGGATCTTCTCCGCGTCCGCGAAGCTTCGCTCGCTCGCTTGCTGATCACCCAGGTCGCCGTGCGCGATGAGGGCGACGTCGAGGCCCGAGAGCGCATCGATCGCCGCGCGCACGACGTCCTCGTTCTGTGTGAGCACGTCGAAGTCCGCGCACTGCGACGTCACGCTGGCAGCGCCGGCCTGGGTGCACACGCGCACGATCTCGGTGAGCTTCGCTTCGTTGCGTCCGACCAGGTGGAGCCGCTCGCCACGTCTCGCATGAATCTGGGCCACTTCGGAGGCGACGGCGGACGTGGCACCGAGGATGAGGACGCGCTTTGCCATGCGCGCACTATAGGTCAGGTCTTGGGTGCAGGTAGCTTCGGCTTCGCACGGAAGATGAGCAGCGCGGCGAAGCCAACGAACGCGAGGGACAGCTCGATGGCGTGCGTGAAGAGCGAGATCGCGGTCGCGTGCGCGGCCGTGGTGCCCAGCGACTTGGCCGAGAACGCGAAGACGGCCTCACGCACGCCCATCTGACCGGGCACGAGGACGCCGATCGATGCGCCAAGCAGCCGCACGCCTTCGTTCGCAACGGACCCGAAGAACGTGGGCGTGCCTCCCATCGACTGCGTGATGAACACCTGCTCGAGCACCTTGATGAAGAGGCTCGCGAGCAGGCATCCGCTCGGCCCCAGCGCGAGCACGTGGCCGGTCTTCGCCACGGCGTGGAGGCGCTCGATCGCGTTCTTGCGCTTGGGCCAGCGGTTCGAGAACCACGCCGCTGCGCGCGCGGACCGCATGACGACGCGGAGCAAAGTTCCCAGCGTGTAGAGCAGCGCGGTGTTTCCGAGCAGCACCCAGGAGAGCGGGGTTCCGCGCGTGGCAAAGGCTGCAAGCAAGCACATCGTGCCGACCGAGAAGAACGTGGCGGCCTGCAGCGTGGCGCCCGCGGATGCGGACTCGGGCACGCCGACGTGCTCTCCCAGGACGGTCGTCTTCAGCGCCTCTGCGGCGGGCCGCGGCGCGGGGAACACCGTGATGGCGGCGTACGCACCCAGGTGCGCGAGCGTCATCACACCCCACGGCACGCGTCGCCCGAGGGCGAGTCGCGTGGCAGCGGCCTCGCAGAACACGCGCCCCAACTCGCAGAGCACGCAGAGCGGGAGGACGGGCAGCGCAGGCTTGAGCGACGCGTAGACCTCGGCGAATCCCAGCTGCAGTGGAACGGCGAGCGCGAGCGCCACGCCCACGAACGCGAGGATCACGCGGATGAGATGGAGGCGCCGAACCCGCGTGACCTCACGTGCGAGCTCGTCGGACTCCGGAACCTTCGGCGTGATCTGCGTGGAGCTCAGAGCCGCGAGCGTACCCCAATGCCGCCCCGGAGGCGCGTGCCTCAGAAGCCCTTCTGGCGCAGGCGCTGGACCACGTCGCGATAGAACTGCTCGAAATTGAACGTGGTCGCCGTGGCGCCGCTCACGTTGATGTTGCCGACCTCCTGCAGGTGATCGGCCGGGACGCACTGCATGAACTCGCCCCACTTGGCGCTGTCGACGGTGACGAGACCGTCGTTCACGACGCCCTTCCCTTCCTCGAGGAGGAGCGCGGTGGGCACCATCAAGGGCTGCGCCGCGTCCAGCTGGTTCGGCATGTTGGGGAACGTGCTGGTGTCGCAGACGCCAGTGCCGGAGCGCAGGTTCGTGCGACCCGCGTAGCTCGCGTAGTAGACGCCGGGCGCGTCGATGTACTTCGGGTTAAAGGTGTTCGCCATGTACGGCGTCGTGAGCTCCTGCGCTTGCGCCATCAGGTTGGTGCTCGACTGGATGTCGTAGACGCTCTTCTCCAGCACGCCGAGCAGCGCCGAGGCCGCGTCATTCAGCGTGTTCGACGCGAAGCCGGGGATCAGCCCGAGCGCGACGTCGGCGACCTTGCTTCCGCGGTGTGGCGTGGAGATGGTCGTGACGCTCGCCAGCACGTCGCCCATTCCGTAGCCGTTGGGGCTCGCGAGCACCCGCGCGTCCATGCCGCCCTGACTGTGTCCGATGAGGTTCAGCTTCTTGCGGTTCGTCTTCTTCAGTATGTCCTGGAGCTGCGACATGATGGCGACCGCGCGGATCTCGCTCGTGTCGTACGGCGGCGCGACGGTCTCGAAGACCTCGAACTCACCGTCGCGAGCGAGCGCATCACGAACGTGGTTCCAGTAGTCGACGCTGACGGGACCGACCGTGAGCTTGTCGAAGCCAGCCATGCCGTGAACCAGGACGACCGGATAAGGAGCGCCGAGACGCGTGTCCGCAGGAGCGGGCGTACCGTCACCGCCAGAGGGAGCGCCGCTGCCGGGGTTTGCCCCAGACGCGCTACCACCACTGGGCCAGGGGCGACCGTCGCCGTCCGCAGTGCCCGACGTGACACCGGCGGAGCTTCCGCAGCCCGCAGCAAGTACGGCGAGGCACACCGTCACGCCAAACTTCATCCGCATCTCGAACTCTCCCGCGCCCTGAGGTGTCTCACCCGGGCGACAACTTGACGCACCAGGACGACGCGGTCCCGTATTAACCGCGTCTCAACAACGGTTTACGCGGTGCGTTAGTGCGCAATATCGCAGGGGAAAACGCTCCTACATGGTGGGATGACCGGAGCAGCTCGCCCTCGCCCTCCGCACCGCGTTTTCGTCAGCATGCTTACAAGAATGCCGCCAGAACGCCGACTAGCGCGACATGCGGCGGCGGAGCTCGTTCACCTTGCGGCCCACGATTTCGTCCGCGGAGACGCGCTGTGCGAGCTCGGCGGGTCGCGTCATCCAGAGGGCAAACGTCTCGGCCTTGTCCTCGGCGACGGCGGTGGTCGCGTACGCGGTGACGAAGCCGGGCGCGGTGTCCGTGCGCTCGCTCGCCCACGCTGTCCGCAGGGAGCGACCGCCTGCGCCGTATGAGAACGACGGAGCGTTGAGCGCCTCCCACTCCACATCGCTCGTGAGCGTTCCGTCGTCCGCGACGTCGATGAAGTGATAGAGCTCGTGATGCACGATGCGCGCGGCAAACCCGTCGCTCAGCGTCGCATCGATGAGCCACCCGCCGTCGATGTTGGGCAGTGATGGAATGTCGCGCCCGTTCTCCCGCAGGTGCTCGCAGACCAGCACGCGGGCCATGTTCGCGCGCGCCAGATAACCTGCCGGATAGCGCGCGAGCTCTCGCTGTATGACGGCAGTGATGCGCGCCGTGTCCGCGACCGACGGCGCGGCGGCTGAGATGTCGCCGTTGGGCAGACTCCACGTGATTGCTCGGCCCGCGATCCAGACCTCCGTGTCGTCCGGACCGACGTGCTCGCGCGGCGCGAACCCGATCTGCAGGAGCGTCGAACGCGTGTGCGTGGCGCGCTCATCGCGTGCCTCGGCCTCTGCGGCCTCGGGGTCGAATAGCCTCGCCTGCGCGATCGCAACGGCAGGCACCGTCAGCATCGCGGCCCCGAGAATCAGCGGCATGGCCCAGCTCGACGCGTCCACGTGGATGAGTCTAGCGCATCTGCTTCGGGCCGTAGCTCGGCGCCGAGGGCCAGTCGCCGCCGACGTGCGGTGTGCCTGGCCCGGTGCCAGGCCCGGTGCCCTGCCCCGCGCCGCCAACGCCGCCGCGGTAATAGTAGACCGGGCCGCTGCGGTAGGTGGTGGGCCGGTCCGGCGCGCCCCCGCGATTCTGCGCTGCCGCCTCGTCGTAGGCTTGCTCCGGTGCGTGGTCCGTCTCCCAGACGGGGTCGTGGTTGTCGCGACCGATCACGATCGTCTGCCTGATGCGTGGCGCCGGGTCGGGCGCGCCGATCGTGCCTGGTAGTGGCGGCGGAGCCGCGCGCGCCTCTGCGGCCTTCGATCGCGCCATCTCCTCGGGGCTCATGTAGTCGAGCATCACGGCGTTCGGAGGGGGGGCGACAGCGGCGTGGCCAGCAGCCGGCTTTGTCGGGTTGCTCGTGGCGCACCCGACGACGCCAGCCGCCGCTGCGACCAGGACGAAGAAAGAGCGCGCCGCATGGACCCTCATCACCAGATGATGACGCAACCCAGCCGCGCCGTCCACTTCAAGCATCTTGCAGCGACGCAGCAGCCCCCTCGCTTCAGGCATCTTGCAGCGACGCGGCAGCCCCCTCGCTGCGCACCACGCCGATGACCGCTTCCGATGACATGAGCGTGCCCTGTCCTGCGGCGAGCGCTGCATCGGCGAGCGCCTTCTCGACGTCGGTGCCGGGGCGAGCGCCGAGCGCTGCGTCCAGGTTGGTCCCGAGCGAGAGGAGGGCGATGGGCGACCGCGCCGGCAGGGCATGGCCTGGGCGCGTGCGGGTCTGGCCGCGCACGACTGGCTCCGCGAAGAACGGCGCGAGCAAGCCGAGCTCCGGCACCAGCACGCCCTCGTCGTGCTCCTCGTAGGAGAGGACGGCGAACGCCCCCGCGCGGTCCGTTGCCGCGACGCAATGGACAGCACCGCGGCTGGACCCTTGCGGGCCCGCCCACGGCGCACGAAGGAGCCTTGCGCCGTGATCGTGCGCGGCTCTGGGGAGCGGCTTCATGCGCGCGTCGATATCGCCGAGGTCGTCCGCGGTGAGGAGGCCACCAGCGAGCCGACCGGCTGCGCCGAGCAGCGGGTCCGCGTTGTCCACGAACGCGCGGGTCCCGCGATCCTTCACATGCGCGAGGAACACACCTCGCGGATCCTTCTTGCCGACCAGCGAGAGCGCGGGCGCGAGCGCAGCGGCCAAGGTCAGCGTGCCCGCATGTGCGAGCGCTGCGGCCAGCGCGGCCACGAATGCGGAGGCTCCGACGCGTGCGGCGTCCGGGATGTCCTCCTCCGACGTGAAGCCACGCGGACGCGCGACGCCCTTTCCGGGCTGCCGCACACGTCCATCCCACGCGTACAGGCCGAGCCCGCCTCCGCCGCAGAGGATCTGCACCGGGCCAAGGAGCACGCTCTCGTGCAATGCAGCGGCCGCGAACGCACCCGCCACGACCGCGCCGAGCGCGCCGCCCTTGATGACCACCTGCTCCGCGGCCACCTTCGCGGCCTTGCTCGTTGCGCTGACGGCGTTCTTCTTCTGCGACATGCGGCCGCTACTCTTGCTCGTCGTCGTGTGCCACGAGCGCGACCGGCGTGCGCGGGCGGATGAGTCGTCCCATTCCCCCAGCGCTGCTTCGGACACGCACAGCGGCCTTGCGGAGGCCCTTGCACTCCGCGAGCGCAGTGTCGGTCTCGATCACGAAGTACGCGTCGCGTCGATCGCCGACGTTCTTGGCAATACGCTCGAGCGCCGCGGGGCCGAACGAGCGAGTCTCACCGAGCGCGCGCAGCCGGCCGTACGCCACGGGGCCCTCGGGGACGACGTCGCGCGCGGGATCGGTCACGAGCACCACGTCGATCTTCTTCGCGAAGCGCGCGGCTTCCTCCGTCTCCCAGAGGCCCGAGCACTCCCACACCACGGTCGTCGAGTCGCGGCGGATGGTCTCGACGAACGCGCGCAACCGGTCGCGCCACACCTGCGACGGCGACACGTCCACCGGTGTCTTCACCAGCGCGATGCGCGCTTCGAGTACGTCGCTCGTCTGCGTGAACATCGCGCGCTCTTCGTCGGCCGCGGGGCTCGATTTCAGCGTGGACATCGAAGGCCCGCACACGACCGCGAACTCGAACGTGGGGGGCACGTTCTTCCGCCACTTGCGGAGCGTGGCCGCGTTGGGCATGAGCCGGAGGTTCGCCGCTGAAACCACGGGAACCTCGAGGAGGTCGAAGCGCTTCGCATACGTGGCGATGTCGCCGCGCAAGGACTTCGCCGCGATGTGATAGCGCGTGGCCATGGGGGCCTCTCATACACCAAAATCTGCCGTGAGAAGCCGAAAGAACACGCTTTCTGCTGACCACTACGACAGCGTGATGTCTGGCGTGTGTTTCAGCAAGTACGTCAACCAGGCATCGGCGAGCTTCTCTTGCATCGAGTTGGCGCGCAGGCGCGAGCGCAGATGCGCGAAGTCGACGGAGTCGAGATCCTGGTCCTGATTCATGCACGTGAACACGACCGACTCCTTGCCGGTCTTCGGGTCCACGTGCTTCTGCAGGCACTGGGCGCAGATCTCCTTCATCATGCACTGCATCGGCGAGTTGATGCTGCCGATGGCGAGGTGCTTGGGGTCGAGCTTGGATGCGAGGACGCCGTGACGCGCATCCTTCACGGCAGCCATCATGCGGTCGCTGCCGATCGCGATGATGCGTGACACCTGCGACAGCTTGAACATGGGCGCACCCACCTTGCCCTCCGCATAGGCGACCATCGCCTGCACGATGTTGCCGCGGAAGTGCGCGTCCTGGGGGCGACGCGGCGGAATTTCCACGCCGGCGTCGGTCGTCCAGATCACCTGGTCCGTGTTGCTCTCGATGTCGTCCTGCTTGAACAGGTCCTCGCCCTTCTTGTAGCCGGCGAAGTACAGCACCTTCGCGCCCTGCGCCTTGAACGCGCGCGCGATGGAGAAGAGCACGGCGTTGCCGAGGCCGCCGCCGCAGAGCATCACGGTCTCGTTGCCGCGGATCTCGGTGGGGGCGCCCGTGGGTCCCATGAGGACGACGCGGTCACCTTCTTTCAAGGACGCGCACAGGCGCGAGCTGCCGCCCATCTCGAGCACGATGGTACCGAGCAGGCCCTTCTCCGCATCGATCCACGCGCCAGTCAGCGCGAGGCCCTCCATCGCGAGGCGGGTGCCCTCCGTCACCTGCGCGTCCGCCTCGAAATTCTGCAGGCGGTAGAACTGACCCGGCAAGAACTTGCGCGCGGCGAGCGGCGCACGCACGACGATCTCGACGATGGTCTTCGTGAGGCGGTTCACCGCCACGACCTCCGCGCGCAGCAGATCCGAAAGCTGCGCGGTGAACGCCGTGAGCTTCTGCTCGCGCGCGGGCTGGTCGCTCGCGTCGAGGCGATCGAGCTCGGGGAACAGCTTGCGCACGTACGGGTAGCCGTCCTTCGCGCTGGCCATGGCCTTCACCACGCTGCCCGCGTAGTGCGGATGGTTGTCGCCGAAGTACGAGACTGTGTGGTTCTCGTGGAGGTAGCTCGTGAAGAACGCGTGTCGCGGCTTCGCCTCGGTCACGGTAATCTTGCTCTTGCCCTCCGCGTCGACCGCATCTGCAACCGCGGTGTGCGCGAGGAAGTACTGCCCCTTCGTGTCCATCTTGAACGTGGCGGGCCATTCCCGCTCGTACGTGACGTTGGGGCTCGTGCCTGCCGCGACGCACACGGTCCGCGCCGGCATCTCGATCTCCGTGCCGTCGGCGCGCTTGAACTTCATGCCATTCACGTGACCGTAGGAGTCCAGCACGGCCTCCGTGGGCGACATGTTCTCCACGTATCGAATGCCTTCTTCCAGGCTCTTCGCGACCTCTTCGTGGTTCAACCGATACGCGGGCGAGTCGAGCAGGCTCTTGCGATAGACGAGCGTGACGCCGCCCCACTTGTCGACCAGGTGCTGCAGCTTCGCGTCGCGGCCCTCGCGCGCGGCGAGCTCACGCTCTGCCTCGAGCTCCTTCGCGTGGGCGAGCTGCTTCTCGAGCTGCGTCCACTCCTCGAGATCGAACATCTTGCGAACGACGTCGTCGCCGAGCTCCGCAGAGAGCACGCGATAGCGCTGCAACGTCTTCTCGATCTGCACCGGGTAGTACGCGTAGAGCTCTGTCGCCGTGTCGATCGCCGTGAGTCCGCCGCCGACCACGACCGCGGGCAACTCCACCTCCAGGTTTGCGAGCGAGCTCTTCTTGTATGCGCCCGTGAGCTGCAGGCCCATGAGGAAGTCGCTCGCCTTGCGGATGCCGCGCGCGAGGTTGTTCTTCATGTCGATGATGGTGGGCCGGCCAGCGCCCGCGGCGAGCGCGACGTGATGGAAGCCGAGCTGCCACGCGTCCTCCAGCGTGAGCGTGCCGCCGAAGCGCACGCCGCCGAAGATGCGCATGAGCGGCGACCGCGCGAGCGTGATGTAGAGGAGCGTGAGGAAGTTCTTGTCCCAACGAACGGTGATTCCGTATTCGCTGACGCCGCCGAAACCGAGGAGCAGGCGCTCGTCGAGCTCCCGGTAGAGCGTTCCGAAGTCCTCTATCGGCGCGGGCGGCGCGTCCTTCGTGCCGGTGAGCTCCGCGGGGAGCGGCTCGATCTTGAGCCCGTCAACCGCCGCGACGCAGAAGCCTTCGCGCGTGAGGTGGTGAGAGAGCGTGTAGCCCGCGGGGCCGAGGCCCACGACGAGCACGTTCTTACCGTTGTAAGGCAGGTTGTACGGCCGCTCGACATTGAGCGGATTCCACCGCGTGAGGAAGCCGTAGATCTCCATACCGAACGGCATCGCGAGCACCTCGGTGAGGGCGCGCGTCTCCGCCTGGGGAATGTTGACGGGCTCCTGCTTCTGGAAGACGCACGCCTTCATGCAGTCGTTGCAGATGCGGTGACCGGTGCCGGGGCACATCGGGTTGTCGATGCAGACGATCGCGAGAGCCCCCAGCGCGTCGCCCTGCTGCCTGATGGCGTGCATCTCGCTGATGCGCTCTCCGAGCGGGCAGCCCTCGAGCAGGACGCCGAGGGAGTTCTTCTTGATCTCCTTGGTCTTCGGATCGCGCAGGCCCTTCGTGCACGAGTCCTTGTCGCGGTCGTGGCAGAGAAGGCAGTAGTCGAGCTCCTGCTCTACCTCGCGCGGGCTCATGCGGCGGTCCGTCAACGAGAACCCGTCGCGTTCGCGGCGCTCGTGTGCGGGGCCGACGAACATCTCCGGGATCTTCGGGTCCGGACGGACGACCTCCACCAGGTGCTGGTAGTCCAGGTTCTTGGGCTGGCGGAGCGACGGCCAGAGGCGCATCGGATCGTGGTGGTCATGGCTGCGCGCGGCGAGCCACGCCTCGAATGCATCCAGCGCGAACGCGACCACGCGTGCGTTCTCCTCGTCAGTGGGGCTGGTGGTCGCGGTTGCACACGCCTCGTTCGCGGCGGGTAGCGGAGCGAGCGCCACGCGCAGCGACTCGGCGCGGGCCTTGAGCTCCGGTGTCCACTGGGCGCCGCCGGCCTTCGCGGCCTTGCGTGCGACGTCGTCGACCTCGAAGAAGTGCGTCACGCTGCGTGCGACGGAGAGCTCCTCGTCGCGGTTGCGCGTGAGCGCGTCCGGGATGGCGACGGCGATCGCCGCGCGTGCGACGGACTCCGCTGCTTCGAGCCCGTTCGTGAAGCTCTTGCCAGCGCCTTCCTTCAGCACGCGCTTCTTCGCGAAGTCGCGCCGGAACGAGAAGAGCGCCGCGCGGACCGTCACCTCGTCACGCAGCGTCTTCGTGGCGGACTCGACCTCGAACAGCTTCGCGACGAACGCGCTGACGTGCGGCGCGAGGGCGAGCAGCGCCGTGCTGACGTCCTCGGGCTTCATGCCCACCCCCTTGCACGCGCGGTACGCGTCGAACGTCGCATACACCGCGGGGGCCTCGGCGCGTACTTGCTCGAAGAACACGTCGTGGAGGGCGTGGAGCTTCTCGGGTGAGAAGAGGTCCCGGAAGCGATACCCCGGCACCCCCATGGGCATGTCGGCGGTGGGCCCGATGTCTTGCGGCGGTCTGGACGGACGACGGAATGCCTGGAGGGTGCTCTGGGTGGTCACGCGGTGTACTCGGTACGTTGCTTCTGGGGACTGCGGCTACTCGGAGGCCTTGGGAACGAACGCGGTCTCGGCAAGGTCGCCCTCTTCGAAGCCGAAGTAGACGGCGCACTGCTTGAACATGAATTTCTGGCCTTCTTGTGAGGTCAGGTCGACGCGATACGTGTTGATGTACTTCACGGAGTCCTTCAGCCAGCCGTCCCAGGCCTCCTTGCTGATCTCCTCGTAGATGCGCTTGCCGAGGTCGTTCTTGTACGGGTGGCGCGGGAGACCGGGCAGCTCTCTGCCGAGCTTCTTGCAATGGACCATGCGGGGGGCGTCGCTCATGGCGGGGTATTTAGCGACTCTCGCGTCCACACGGAAGGGCTCCTTCGCTGGTTCTTCGTTCCCGGACGTGATTTCGGCGTATCTTGGGCCGGAGAGGGCATGAGCAGTCGTCCCTGTACCACCTGCGGCAAGGCGCTCCCGGAGGGCGTGCGTTTTTGCGGCCAGTGCGGCACGCGGCTACCCGACTCGGTGCCCGCCGCACCGGCTCTGCAGTCCGCTTCTGCGCCGCTAGCGGCCGTCCCGACACCTGTCGTCGCGCAAAGCGCCCCGCCCACGGGTGGCCGGGTCCCGGCGGCTCGCACAATGGTCGAGTTCCAGGCCCCGCCCGTGCCTGCGAACTTCGACGACTCCCAGACGGTGAAGCGAGATCGCGCCGACCTCGTCTCGATGATGAACGCATACGACGCCGAGCGCGCGAGCTCCAAGATGAGCGCCGCCGCCCCGGTCGCCGAGCCTCCTGCCACGACCAAGCGGCCCACGGACCAGCCGCTCGCAGAAGAGGAGGCTCGCGTCGCGGCGGCGAAGCACGAGGCGAAGACTGCCCCCGACATGGCGCGGACCGTCACGAATCCGATCGGCGCTGTCGGCACTGGCAATCCGCTCGGGAAGACCATCGCAGAGGCAAGTCCGTTCGGTGCTTCGCAGGCGCCGTCTGGCCAGGCGTTCGACAAGACCATCTCCGACGTCGATGCGGTAGCGCGTGCGCGCGACATGGTGCTGGGCGCCATCCGTGACGGCAACATCGCGCCCCCGCAGCCCGCGTCGATCAGGCCGGAGCCAGTCTCTGCGCCCGTCGTCTCGCTCGCTGACTCCCAACCGGTGCGCGCGTCGGCGAGGCCGCCGTCCGATCTGCACCAGACGCGGGCCGACGCCTTCCTCCAGGCGCAACATCGCGCACAGGCCTTCGACGGAGCGACCGTTCATGATGGCTCGGAGCGAAGCCCGATGTCTCAGAGCGTCGGCTCGACACCACCCCCACCGCCCACGCCGCAGGTGACGGTGCTGAACGCTCCTGCTGCCCCTGCCCCTGCCCCTGGGGGTGCGGCGCGGACGATGCTCGGTGTGGCCGCAGTGGACCTCGCAGCGATCAACGCCGCGCGCGGCATCGTGGCCGCAAACCAGCAACCACCGCAGCAGCAGGCGCCGCAGCAGCCACTGCACGCGGCAGGTGGCGCCAGCAAGACGATGCTCGGCGTTGCGATCCCGGGCATCGCGCCGCTCAATCCGGGCCAGCCTTCGTACCCTGCTCCTCAAGCGCAGGCTCCTCAGCCGCCCGGACACTTCGGCAGCCAGAACAAGACGATGATGGGTGTGGCCATGCCGGGCATCGCACCGACCCGCAACGCGGAACACCATGGTCAACCCGGTCAACACGGGGGCGGCGGGTACAGTCGTCCGCCATCGTCGCAGGTGAACAACACCATGCTCGGCGCCGCGATGCCCATGATCGCACCGATGCCCGCGCCGTACGTCGAGGAGCAGTTGCCGGCGCCGCACCTGGTGGCGCAGAAGCGCGGCGTGCCGATCGTCTTTGCCATCGGGCTCCTCGCGGTCCTGTTGCTGCTCGGGGCTGGCGCGATGTTCCTCCTCTACAAGCCCGCGCCGCCCGTGGTGGCCGTGCCGGAGCTGGACGCGGAGGGCCGCGACGTCCTGAAGCTCACGTGCGAAGGCTGCGCCGACGGCACGAAGATCAGCGTTGGTACGGCGACGTCCACGCTCGCCACGCACCAGGCGCACCTGCTGCTTCCGCAGCCGCTCAAGGTCGGGCAGAACCCGCTGGTGTTGAAGATCGATCGTCCCGGCGCCGGCCGAGACGAGGACGCCAAGATCGAGGTGCCCGTCGCGTTCCGCCTCCGCGCAGACCTCTCCACGCTCTCGGCCACGCCTCCGACCATCACGGTACGGGTGGAGGCGCAGCCGGGCTCGGACGTGCGTATCGCAGACAAGCCCATCGCGCTGGATGCCAAGGGCGAGGCGGCGCTTGCCGTGGACGTCGGCCCCGACACCATGGGCCCGAGCGACGAGACGAAGCGCATCGACCGCACCATCGACTACTCGATCACGCCGAAGGGCGGCGTGCCGCAGAAGGGCACCGTACGCGCGCAGGCAGGCATTGCAGCTCTCCACATCGACACGCCGAGCAGTCATGCCGTGCTCGACCAGGAGTTCTCTTGGGTGTCCGGTCAGACGACGCCCCTCGCGGAGGTGTCCATCAACGAGCAGAAGGTCACGGCGGACGCAGCCGGGATCTTCGCGACGAAGCTCGAGGCGCTGCCCATCGGCGAGACGAAGGTGCACGTCGTGTCGCGTCCGAAGAACTTCGCCGCGCGCACGCTCGACTTCGCGATCACGCGTGCCTTGCACCTGGAGGACGCCGCCAGGACGTTCGAGGCTGAAGGCCCGCTTGGTTACGATGCCTACGCGGACGGCACGAACAGCCGCAACGGCGCGAAGGTCGCGCTGGACGGCGAGATCGTCGAGGCGCGTCGTGGCACCGCACACCAGTGGCTGTTGCTCGTGGAGACACGTCGCGGTTGCTCGAAGCTCGGTCAGTGCCTCGTGCGCGTGCAGGACTTCGGAGAGGGCGACATGACGCGCGGTGAGCGCGTGCGCATCTACGGACGCTTCCTGCACACCGTCACCGCAGCAGGCAAGACCATCCCCGAGGTCGCGGCGGACATCACACTGCGAAGGAACGGCTCGTGAACGGTCGGCGCGGCAAGCTCTGGGGCATCGTCGCGATCGGCGTGGTCGGCTCGTGCGGCGTCAGCGCGTGGTCGGTCGCACATTCCCCGCGGGAGGCAGGCGCGCAGGAGATCGACCCGCGCCGGCCGCGCACGCTCGCGGTGGGGGCGCCCTCTGGCGCCAACGTCGGTGCACGCGCGGACAGCTCTCGCTCGGGCCGCTCCGACGACTCGCTGCCGCACGGCGCGCTCCGCCTTGCGTGGCCGCGTCGCTCGCTCAACGTGACGGTGGAGCACGCGCCGCTCGTCCGCGCCGACGGCAGCATCGTGGTGGTGACATCACGCGGCGACGTGCACTTCATCGACGGCCGCGATGGTGACGAACTCGGGAAGGTACCGGCTGCGGAGCCACCCGCGTCGTCGCCCGTGTTGCTCTCCTCGGGTCGCATTGCGTACCTGGGCACCAGCGGTCGCACCATCGTGCTCGCAGAGGACCGTGTCGTCGCGTCGCAGATCGTCGCGCGCGATCGACCCGCTCACGTGGCACCTCTTGCCACGCGAGACGGCGGGTTCATCGTTGCCACCGCGACCGAGCTCATCGCATGCGACTCGGAGGGCCGTCCGCGTCACCGCGCGAAGGTGCCGCTTGCGCCCACTGGCGCGCTTCTCTCGAACGGGCACGAGGTGCTCTTGGTCGTCGCAGACGGCACGGTACTGTCGTGGGTTCCCGGCGATCTGGAGGCGAGCCGCGTGGCCTCGTTCGAGTCGCCCATCGATGGCAACGCGGTGCTCTCGAAAGGCGTGCTCTATGCTGTCGCGCGCGGGTCGCAGCTCGTGGCGCTCGACCTCGCGCATGGCGGCGCGAGCTCGATTCGCGCGGCCGCGGCCGTCGGGCTCTTCCTCGGCCCACCGGCGGTTCGCACCAGCGGCTCGCTCAGCCTGCTGCAGTACACCGCAACGAATTCGATCGCAGTGAGCTTCGAGCCGGATGGCACCGATGGTCCGCGCACGAACGTCGGTACGCGCACGGCGGTGCCGATGCCCGACGGTGGAACCGCTACGCTGGTCGCGCCACCCCACACGGGTGTCATCGTCGACGACGACAAGGCGATGGCCTTCATGACGCCCGAAGGTCAGATCGGCGTCGTCACGCCCGGTGGCGTCGACACGCTTGGCGAGAACGCATGCGGCACCAGCGTCGGGCGCCGAGCGATCGGACAGCTCGCGCCCGCCGGCAAGGGCGCCTTCGTGATCGCGTGCGAGACCGGCACCATCGTCAAGGTCACCACCAAGTAGGGCCGAGCTCGGCTTGCGTCATGAGTCCCCCCTTGAGTCTCACCCTTGCGTAAGGGTCGCATGATGCTTGAATTTTTTTTCAGCCGGACTATGTTTCCCGCATGATCACCATCACCGACAAGGCCGCGGCCAAGGTTAATGAGATCGCGGCGTCCGAGAACCTCGGCGGCCAAGGACTGCGGCTTCGGGTGATCGGCGGTGGGTGCGCTGGCTTCCAGTACGATCTGTACTTCGAAGACGCCACGACCGACATGGACGAGTCGTTCGAGTCCAACGGCGTGAAACTCTACGTGGATCCGCTGAGCTTCCAGTACCTGGAGGCCACCGAGATCGACTACGTCGAGGGCGCGCACGGCTCAGGCTTCAAGTTCAACAACCCGAACGTCAAGGGCAGCTGCGGCTGCGGCTCCTCCGTCAGCTTCTAGAGGCCACGCATTCACCAGGGAACAGACTGTTCCGGAAGACCGAAAACCTCAATGGTTCTCGGTTTTCTTGCATTTGGGGCAGCAAAACGGCGACCAGGCTCGCTGGTGTGCGTCGGATTTTTGACCCCCTTCTGTGTGGACGGACATCGGAACCCACCATGGACGTCACGAACTTCCGCTCCGACTTCGACAAATATCCCCGCCTGACCCGGGAACGCGAGCACATGCTCGCCGTGAAGGCGAAGAAGGGAAACCGAGCCGCCCTCGATGAGCTCGTGCGGTCGAACCTTCGCTACGTGATGCCGATCGCGCTGCGGTACCGCCGCTATGGCGTGCCCATCGCGGACCTCGTGAGCGAGGGCGCGCTCGGGCTGATGGTGGCCGCGGACAAGTTCGATCCGGAACGCGGCACGCGCTTCGTCACCTACTGCGCGCACTGGGCGAAGGCGATGATGCTCGACTTCGTGATCCGCAATCACAGCCTCGTTCGCCTCTCGGCCGGCTCGCTGCGGTCGAAGGTCTTCTTCCAGCTTCGCAAGGACAAGGACAAGCTCCTTCGCGAGGAAGGCATCGGACGCGACGAGGCGATCGAGATCCTCGCTGCGCGCTACGGGACGAACCCCGAGCGGCTCGCGCGACTGGCCGTGCGGCTCGAGGCCCGCGACGTGGCCGGCGACTCCCCCGTCGCAAACGAGACGAACACGACCGTCTTCGACAACATTCCGACCGACGAGCCCTCGCAGGAAGAGACCTTCGCGACGAAGGAAGAGGCGGACCAGATCAAGACCAAGGTGCGCGAGGCCGTCGCCCTCCTCGACGAGCGTGAGCGCTTCATCGTGCGCGTACGCGTGATGGCCGACGACCCGGACGAGATGAGCCTCGCAGAGCTGGGACGCACGCTTGGGGTCTCACGCGAGCGCGCACGCCAGATCGAGGCGCGCGCAAAGGAGAAGCTGCGTCAGCGCCTCGCCCACGTCGCCCCGCACGCCGCTTGAACATGTCGGTGAGCCGACGCGTCAGCTCGCGGGTGTGTAGCCGAGGTTCGGTCCGAGCCAGCGCTCGACCTCGGCGATCGTCATGTCCTTGCGCTTCGCGTAGTCCGCGACCTGATCGCGATCGATCTTGCCGAGCGTGAAGTAGCGCGACTTCGGGTGGGCGAAGTAGAGGCCGCTCACGCTCGAGCCAGGCCACATGGCGTACGACTCCGTGAGCTTCATGGAGGTGTTCTTCTCCACGTCGAGCAGCGTGAAGAGCGTTCCCTTCTCCGTGTGGTCGGGGCACGCGGGGTATCCAGCGGCCGGGCGGATGCCGCGATATTTCTCTGCGATGAGCTCCGCTGGTGAAAGACTCTCGAGGCGCTCGTAGCCCCACTCGCAGCGCGCGCGCTGGTGCAGGTGCTCCGCGAATGCCTCGGCGAGCCGATCCGCGAGCGCCTCGGCCATGATCGCGTTGTAGTCGTCGTGCGCGGCGCGCAGCTCCTTCACCCAGACGTCGAGCCCGAGGCCAGTGGTGACCGCGAACGCGCCGACGTGATCGCGGATGCCGGTGCTCTTCGGCGCCACGAAGTCGGACAGTGACTGATGCGGCTCGCCTGACTTCTTCTCGGTCTGCTGCCTCAGAAAATGGAAGCGCCCGAGGACCTTGTTGCGTGCGTCGTCCGCATAGAGCTCCACGTCGTCGCCGACAGCGTTCGCCGGAAAGAGGCCGTAGACGCCGCGCGCGGTGAGCTTCTTTTCGCTGATGATCTTCGCGAGGAGCTCCTGCGCGTCCGCGAACACCTTCTTCGCCTGCTCGCCGTAGGTCGGGTGCTCGAGGATGCGTGGGTAGACGCCCTTGAGCTCCCAGGTGTGGAAGAAGGGCGTCCAGTCGATGTTGCGCGCGAGCACATCGAGCGGCACCTCCACGGGCGTCACGCCGGTCTTCGTGGGCGTCGCGATGTCGTCCTTCTGCTTCCAATCGATCTGCGTGTGGTGCTCGCGCGCGGATGGGAGCGACACGAGCTTCTGCTGCGCCTTGCCTGCGTGCATGCGGCGCAGCTCCTCGAACTCTGCGCGGTGGCGCGCGACGAAATCGGTCCTGCCGTCGGCGCTGAGCAGGCTGGTGGTGACGGGCACCGCGCGGCTGGCGTCCAGCACGTGAACCACCGGCTCGCTGTAGAAGGGCGCGATCTTGATCGCCGTGTGCGCGCGGCTGGTCGTGGCGCCCCCGATGAGCAGCGGGATCTTCATTCCCTGGCGCTCCATCTCCCGCGCCACGTGGGTCATCTCGTCGAGCGACGGCGTGATGAGACCGGAGAGGCCGATCAGGTCGGCCTTCACCTCGCGCGCCTTCTCCAGGATCTTCTCGCACGGGACCATCACGCCCATGTCGATGACCTCGTAGTTGTTGCACGCGAGCACGACGCCCACGATGTTCTTGCCGATGTCGTGCACGTCGCCCTTCACGGTGGCCAGGACCACTTTTCCCTGGTTCCGTACGGCGATTCCGGCTGCGGCCTGCGCTGCCTTGTCCGCCTCCATGAACGGCGTGAGGTAGGCGACGGCCTTCTTCATCACGCGCGCGGACTTCACGACCTGCGGCAGGAACATCTTGCCGGCGCCGAACAGGTCTCCCACCACGCTCATGCCGTCCATCAGCGGCCCTTCGATCACGAGGAGCGGTTTTCCGAGCTTCGCGCGCGCCTCCTCCGTGTCCGCGTCGATGTGCGTGTCGATGCCCTTCACCAGCGCATGCGCGAGCCGCGCCTCCACCGGGGCCTTGCGCCACTCCTCTTCCTTCTTCTGTGCGGCGGCGGCTCCATCGCCTGCGAGCTTCAGCTTCTCTCCGAAATCGACCAGGCGCTCGGTCGCGTCCGAGCGGCGATTCAAGAGAACGTCTTCCACGAGGTCACGCAGCTCCGGAGCGATCTCCTCGTACACCTCCAGCATGCCGGCATTGACGATGCCCATGTCCAGGCCCGCCGCGATCGCGTGGTACAAGAACGCCGAGTGCATCGCCTCGCGCACGTGGTTCTGCCCGCGGAAGCTGAACGAAACGTTGGAGATGCCGCCGCTCACCTTCGCGTGTGGAAGATGCGTCTTGATCCAGCGCGTAGCGTCGATGAAGTCCTTCGCGTAGTTCGCGTGCTCCTCGATGCCGGTCCCCACCGTGAGGACGTTCGGATCGAAGATGATGTCCTCGGGCGGAAAACCCTCGCCCACGAGGATGTCGTACGCGCGCTTGCAGATGCGGATCTTCTCTTCGTAGGTCGCGGCTTGACCCTTCTCGTCGAAGGCCATGACCACGACGGCGGCGCCGAAGCGCATCACGTCGTGCGCGCAGGCGCGGAACTTCTCCTCGCCCTCCTTGAGCGAGATCGAGTTCACGATGCCCTTGCCCTGGATGTGCGCGAGGCCCGCGAGGATGACCTCCCACTTCGAGGAGTCGATCATGAACGGGACCTTCGCCACCTCCGGCTCGCTGCCGAGGAGCGACAGGAAGCGCGCCATGGCGGCCGTGCCGTCGATCATGCCCTCGTCCATGCAGATGTCGATCACGTTGGCGCCGCTCTCGACCTGCTGACGGGCGACCGCGACCGCGTCCTCGAATTTCCCCTCCTTCACGAGCTTCGCGAACTTCGGTGAGCCGGCGACGTTCGTGCGCTCGCCGATCATCATGAAGACGCCGGGCTGCTGCGTGAACGGGAGAGAGCCAGAGAGTCGCAGCGGAAGTACGTCGAGGTCCGCGGGAACCGTGACCGAGACCGGTGCGGGGGCACGGCCGTCGAGCGCGCGGGCGTCGACGCCCTTCACGGCCTTCGCGATCGCGGCGATGTGCTCCGGCGTGTTGCCGCAGCAGCCGCCGGCGATGTTGAGGAGGCCGCTCTTCGCGAACTCTCCGAGGTATCGGCCCATGTCCGCGGGCTCGAGATCGAAGCCGGTGGGAGCGAGCGCGTTGGGGAGCCCGGCGTTCGGGTAGCAGGAGATCGCCGCGTCTGCCTTCTTCGAGAGCTCGTCGAGGAACGGATACATGAGATCCGGACCCAGCGAGCAATTGAGCCCGATCGAGAGCGGACGCACGTGGCGAACTGCGTTCCAGAGCGCCTCCACCGTCTGCGCGGAGATCATGGTCTCCCCGCCCCTGCCCACTGCCGCGGAGATCATGATCGGCAAGAGCACCTTGTCCTCGGCGAAGACCTCCTCGATCGCGACGAGCGCTGCCTTCGCGTTCAGCGAGTCGAAGATGGTCTCCACGAGGAGCACGTCCGAGCCGCCCGCGATGAGCGCGCGCACCTGTCGTGCGTAGGCGATCTTCACCTGCTCGAACGTGACCACGCGGAAGCCCGCGTCATCTGCGTCAGGCGAGTTGGAGAGCGACACCGTGAGCGGACCGATCGCGCCCGCGACGAACCGCGGCACCCCGTCCTTCTGTGCTGCGCGATCCGCCACGGTGCGACACTGCCGCGCGGAGGTCTCGTTGATCTCCCATGCGAGCGCGTCCAGGAACGGGTCGTCGACGATCTTCTGGTAGAACTCGGGATCCTTGCGGCCGCCGTGCTCACGCGGATCGTCCACGTAGAACTCGCTCTGCGTGATGCTGGTGGCGCCGAACGTGTTCGTCTCGATGATGTCCGCGCCGGCTTCCAGGAAGCGCCGGTGGATGTCCATGATCATGTCGGGCTGCGTGAGCGAGAAGAGGTCGCCGTTGTTGAGGAGATCCTTCTTGCTGTTCTTCCACCGGTCGCCACGGATGTCCGCCTCCCTCATGCCGTAGGTGCGGATGGTGGTGCCCATCGCGCCATCGATGACGACGATGCGTTCGCGGAGGAGCTTCTCGAGCGGGTGTTCTGGTTTGTCGGACATCAGTGGTTCTCTCTGCTCAGGGTTCGGTCGGCTCGGCAACGGCAAGGACGACGCGGAAGTGGGGCTTCTTGGACTCGCGGCAGGCGACCTCGCAGGAGCGGGTGCGAAGGCCCGCGCGCGTGAACATGCCGCGGAGCTTCTGCGGGGAAAATCCCTGGTGCCGTTCGCCATACGGCGCGGTCTCTGCCTTGTGCTCGTGGCGGTCGAGTGACAGCACGACCAGCCGGCCGCGCGGCCGGAGCACCCGCGCGCACTCGGCGACCACGCGCTCTGGACGGGCGGCATACGTGAGCGTGTGGAAGAGGAGCACGTCGTCGAACGAGCGGGCGCGGAAAGGGAGATCGTGCGCGTCCGCCACCTGTGTGCGGACCTGCGGGCTGCTCGCGAAGCGCGCCTTCGCTGCGTCGATCATGCGCGAGCTCTGGTCCACGCACGTGACGGACGCCGCATGCGGCAACAGATAGCTCGCGACCGCCCCGTCTCCTGCGCCGACATCGAGCACGTCCCCCAGGCGCAAGAGCGCAGACAGGCCAGCGGACAGCGACTGCCATGTGCGGCCGGGCGAGTAGTGGCGCTCCATCTCGCCCGCGAACGACTCGGGCAATCCGCCGCGGCGCTCCGCCTCCAGCGCAGAGAGCCGAGCCTGGTCGCTCGCGAGCGTGGCGTCGTTGGTGCGGGTCGCTTCGGTCAGGATCTCACGCGCGGTCTTCGGTAAGGTGCTGCTGGCGAGTGCGTAGAACGTGTGCTGCCCGTCCCGCCGATCGTGCACGAAGCCGCCGCTACGCAGGCGGCCCAGGTGCGTGGACACGCGCGACTGCGAGATCCCGGTCACGCGCACCAGGTCACCCACGGACAGCTCTCGCTCCGCAAGCAGCGCGCAGAGCCGCAAACGGCTCTCGTCCGCGAGCAAGGAAAGGGCGCCGACATAGGTGGTGAGAGACATCTGCTTATCCGGATATACAAATAGTCCCTCCCCGCCCGCACGTCAACGTTCGGCGCGGTGACGCGCTGACCTGGCGGCGCGGTGATGCGGTGGCGCGGACCAGTGACCTGCACAGCACGTGTGATAGGTGCTTTCTGTGCGAAAGGCGCTCATCGTCGGCAAGGAAGCGGTCGCCGTGGAGGCGGAGGCGGAGGCTTCGCTCCTCTCGCTTCTGCGCGAGCCGCTTCTGCGGAAGTCCGTCGTTCGTGGCTGCGCGAACGGCGAATGCGGTGCGTGCCGCGTGATGGTGAACGGCGCGATCTTCGCCGCGTGCAAGGTCGCGCTCCGCGACGTACCCGACGGCGCCACCATCCTCACGCGCGAAGACGTGGACCACGAGCCGGACGTCACGGCCGTAGTCCGCGCCTTCGAGGCCGAACGCCCCACGCGCTGCCGCCTCTGCGTCGGCGGCCTGGCAGTGACGGCGCACCACCTCACGCGTCCCGAGGCCCTACCATCGCCGCCCATGGCCGAAGCGATCGACGATGCGCTCACGCACGCCACGTGCATGTGCACGGGTCGCGGCTCACTCCGCCGCGCCCTCCACACTGCGCTCGTCCGCAAACCCTGACAGATCAGGGAGGCAATGCCGGCGTCGGTGTCGTGCTCGTCGTTCCCGCGGGCTGTTCCCAGGCGCCCGGCCGCCGCGACGTTCGATGCCAGCGCTCGCGCCCAGTGACGAGGTCGAAGCCCGCGAGCTCGGGCACGGCGACGTCGTAGCGCTCGGTGCTCATGCGATGGACCACCACGACCTTCCCGACCACGACGAATCGAAGGTCGATCTCGATCATGCTACCGACGAGCCATGTCACGTTGCCACTCACGATATCGAGAACGGCCCAGTCGGTGAGCTGCGCCGCGCCATTGCCGCTCGGGTTCTTCCATATGCGCCCGGGCTTCGAGAAGGCGATGAAGCGGCCGTCCTCGCTGCGATGCGAGCGGTACACCCCGTCCTTCGTCGTGTGGATGACGTGCGTCTTGCCATCGGGTGTAGTGTGCACGAATTCGAGCGGTGACTGACCGCGAGGCTCGATCCGTGCTCCTTCGAACGTCACGGTGTTCGTGTTCGTGCAGGACGCGCCCTGGCACGCGCCGGCCGGCACGAGCGATGCTCCGAACGCAGCGTCATCGACCGGCGCAAGCGTACCGTCGCGCAGCTCCAGCAGCTCCGCGCTTCCGTCGCAGAGCCACTGGGGCGCTGCCACGGGGCCGTACTCCTGGTAGCGACAGGTCTCGGCGCCGTGAGCGACGAACGTGCGCTCATGGGCGGCGAGCGCGACCGCGGCGACCGCGCACGATGATCCCGGCGCAACGGCGCTCGGGCACCCCCATCCCACCGTGCATCCACCGGGCACCGGTAGAGAGAGCACGCGCGTTGCGATCGCGCGCCCGGTGGCGAGATCCAGCCACGCGGGCTCGGTGAGGGTCGTGACGAGCACGCGGCCCTCCACGACCGTGATCGGAAGCTGCGCCAGCTCGGACCGCCATCGCGCTTGACCAGTCATCGGATCGAGCGCGACAAGCGCCCCGTCGAGATCGCCGACGAGGAGCCACGACTCGGCCGCGAGCAGATGCAACGCGGTGCTGGGAGGCCGGTAGACGCCCCACGGCGTGAAGCGAACGGCGGTCCACGTCGCAGCGTGTTCCTTCGGTGTGCGACCGCGGAGGATGCGCGACGGTACCGAACCCGCTGTGTCCGCGATCTGCCTGCAGTCGATGGGTGCGAGCCGTGATCCCGCATCGCTGCTCGGGATGGTGGAGGCAGAGGGCGGCGCACTCGTGCTGCTCGCGCGGTTGGTCGAAGGAGATGCCGCGGCACCGCCGCATGCCGCGACCACGAGCAGGAGTGCGAAGCGCCGCATGGCACCGATTGGTACTGCCCGGTGACGTGGAAGTCCACGTCCCGCGCATCGGCGTTGGACGGAGCCGCTTCGTGGCGAGTCGAATTTGATCGCTCGATGGGCTATTTTTCCCTGTCGCGTGAACGCAGAGTCACGCCCCCTCGTGAACCCGCGTTGGCGAAATGCGAACGCGCGTCGAGCAATCTCAGGGTGCAGCGCATGGAACAGATGATGCCGTTGGGCCCGCGCCATGCGAACGCCGATGCACCTCGTGGGAATGGTTTCTTTGTCGGCCGGGCTCGTCTTCGCGCTCCTCGCTGGCTGTGGCTCCGACGGTGTCAGCGGGGCCGCGCCTCTGTCCGACGCCGACGCGGGCGCCGCTGGCGATGATGCTGGCGTTCTGTCCACCGACGCGGGGAAGGTCGTTGCGACCAAGGACGCGGGCCCAGCCACGAAGGGCGATGCCGGCGTGAACCCGACCGCCTTCCCGCTCCACCGCGATCCAGTCTATGGGGAGCCGATCCTCCTGGAGCGCGGGCCGTTCAACATCGCGTGGACCGACGCAGGTGAGGTCTATGCGGGGACCACGGCAGCAAGCCCGATGACCCTCTACAAGTTCACGGCGGATGGCAAACCGGACCAGACGTTCGGAGCGGGTGGCGCCCTCGACATCTCGTTTCCCGCCACGGCGTACGCGGCAGCGCAGCTCGCTCTGGACTCTCTGGGGCGAATCGTGGTCGTGGGTGGTGGTGGCGGCACTGCGTGGGTTGCGAGGCTCACGAGCGGAGGAGCGCTGGATACCTCGTTCCACGCACCGGACGGGCTCGCGCCGATCATCTCCGGCTCGAACACGGTCGTCGCTCAGGACCTCGTGCTTCTGCCCGACGACACGATGCTGGTTCGATGGGCAGAGACGGCCCAGGGCACGACCTTCCCGGTGACGCGTCACGTGCGCAAGCTCCTCGCGACCGGCGCCGTCGACACGACGTACGGGGCGCTTGGCGACGCGACGCTCCCGGCAAACGAGGACTACGCAGCGATGTCGCTCGCAGGCGATCGACTCATGGTGACCGGTCGCTCTGCACAGAAGAACGACGGCTCTGGCAACGCCAACGCGGTGGTCACGCGCCTGACGAACGCCGGTGCGCTGGACACGACGTTCGGGGCGGGCGGCACCATGGTGCTCGCCGCCGCCGGCATGATGCTCACGGCCGATCTCCCGGAGGGGTTCGCCGATGGATCGTCGCTGGTGATCGGTGAGCATACGGATAGCGATAGGGCTCACCTGTGGCGCCTGGGCGCGAGCGGCACGCTGGACTCCACGTTCATCGGCGGGGGACAGCTGGATGTGCCCGCGTACACCATGTTCGCGTCCGCGCGCACCGCCGACGGGCACCTGCTCGTGGGCGGAAGCACTGCGATGGGCACGGGCAACGCGGCCGTGTGGGCGTTCGCGGCCAACGGCCAGGCGGCGCTCGCGTTCGGAACGAACGGCATCCTCAACCTGCCCTTGAAAGGAACACCCCCAGCTGGTGGGCCCGATTTCGTGACCGGGCTCCGGACGCTGCCATCTGGCAGGGTGATGGTGAGCGTGCGTCAGTGGAACAGCGTGGGCACACAGGCGCTCGCGATGTTCCGGCTCACCCACTGAGCGAGCTCACAAAAGCCACATGCCCGCTTTCGCGGGCACATGGGTCGACGTCGTCCGTAAGCCGAGTTCTGTTCCCCTCCGAGGTCGCCCTCGTCGAGGCAGCGATCATTCATCTAGGAGCGCAGTTACCTGCGCCCTCGAGCAGCCTACCCACGGACTCGGGCGAGTAGCCCTCCGGAAGCTCGGGGTTGCCCCTTCGCTTCTTTCGTCCGCCTACATGGCTTTGCTCCCGATGGGTGTTGCCTAGCCGCCCTCGTTACCGAGGAACGCGGTGGGCTCTTACCCCGCCGTTTCACCCTTACATGTAGAATGCAAGCATTCGCATGCGGTCTGTTTTCTGTTGCAGTCTCCTCGGCGTTTCCGCCACCGGGCGTTACCCGGCATCGTACTCTCTGGAGCTCGGACTTTCCTCCCGCTCTGCCCTTGCGGGCTCGGCCGGCGATCGCTTGTTCGGCGTCGACACGGACTCCGTAGCACCTCCCGATCGACAAATACAGGCGAACCCGAGCGCGCATACGAACGGCGTGGTGACGAGGCCGTAGCGGCCACCACCGAAGAAAATAGCATGCATGATGCATGTTTCGAGGATGACGACGGCGGCGGTGATGCGCAGCACGATCGCGTGACGCAGCCGCTCTCGCTCCACGAAGGCAAGCGCACACAGCGCGAGCACACCCACGGTCCCCCACGGCAAGAAGCACGCGGCCGTGGCGATGCTGCCGAGCGCGCGTCGCGTGCCCCTCCTCCCGCGCACCCCCAGCGTGAAGCACGCGAGGGCGAGGAGCGCGCGCGATGTGATGGTCTCCACGGTCGCGAGGATGACCTTCTCCCTGTACTCGAACCGACGTGTTGCGGGCTCGCCGCGCGCTGTCATCGCCTTCACGCGCTCGGCGTCGGCGGCCTCGATGTACCAGGGCGCTGCGCCGAAGTAGTCGAACGTGGTGCCGAGCTTGCGTGGGACCTTCGCGAGCCACGCGCCGGGATGGGCGATGATCGCGCGCTCCGCCGCGGCCTCGAAGCAGCGATCCTTGCCTGACTCGGACCACACCGTCTTGCACTCGTCGGGCACATCCACCGTCGAGAACGAGCCGTTTTGCGACTGCGTTCCGATGAGGAGGTTCCACCCGCCGTTCACGCTGACCAGCGCGCAGCGCTCCATGCGCCGACAATTCCGTGCGGTCCACGGCGCGCACACGAGGAGCGCGCCTGCCGTGACGATGCCCGCGAAGATCGCTCGCCGCTTCGCAGACCCGCTTCCGGCGGCCAGCGCGCCGAGCACCGGCGCCATCAGCACACACTGCGGTCGCACCAGCGTGGCGACGCCCAGTGTCAGAGCACCGAGCGCGAGACAGAGCGCCTGTCGTCCAGCGTTGCGCCTGCGCGCCGCCACGGACAGCTCGACCAGCGCCGCCGCCGCAGCGAGCAGCGCGATCGCCGCGCCTTCGGTCATGAGCGCGAGCGTGTACGGAACGAGCGCGGGATGCAGCGCCACGAGCATCGCAGCCACTGTCGCGAGCAAGCGCCTTCGTCTGGCAAGGTCCGTCGATTCGCCTTCCGCATGGCCGCGGGCGAGCACGTACACCGACGCCGCGAGCAGCGCGCCGAGCAGCGCGTTCTCCACCATCGCGACCACCGGGCTTCCGCCGAAGATCCGGTAGCCGAGCGCGATGATCGCGGGATAGCCGACCGGATAGTGCGCAGCGTACGTGACGGTGCCGTCGTCCCAGAGCCACGTGTAGCCCTTCCCCAGAGAGAGCCTTCGCGCGAGCGTGTCGTAGTAGGTGCCGTCGCCCGCGGGCGGCAGATCATGTCCCCACGCGATGACGAGGAGCCGCGCAAAGAGCGCGGTGACCGCGGGCAGCCACGCACCGCGCGGCGCCTTCACGCAGGTCTCCCGACGCTCACGGCGCGAGCCCGAGCTCTTCGAGCGCCGCGAGCACGTTCGATGCGGGCAGGCCGACGACGTTCGAGTACGAGCCATTGATCGCGCAGACGAGCCCGGACGCGCGACCCTGGATCGCGTAGCCGCCCGCCTTGTCGCGTCCCTCGCCGCTCGCCACGTATCGCGCGATCTGATCGGTGCTCATGGGCCGGAACTGCACCGAGGTGGACACCGTCTCGCTGTGCTCGCGGTGTGGAGCATGCAGACAGAAGCGGGTGTGCACCTCGTGGGTGCGTCCGGCGAGGCGCGCGATCATGCGTCGCCCCTCCTCGTCGTCGTCGCCCGGCTTCCCGAGCACGTCGCCGTCCACGATGACGCTGGTGTCCGCGACCAGCAGCGCCGAGCACGTGCTCGGATCGAAGATCGTGAGGGCGCGGTCGCGCTTGTCGCCCACGATGCGGATGAGGTAGGCGTCCGCCGACTCTCCCGAGCGCCGGGTCTCGTCGACCTCCTGCGGAGAAACGACGTGCGGAACCCCGAGCACCGTCAGGATCTCACGCCGCCGAGGCGATGCGCTGCCGAGCAGGAGCGGCAGACGTGGCGCGGCGATCTCGGGCATGGCGGCGTTGGCGGCGTTGGCTTCGTTGGGCAACCTGGCGGGCATGGAGAGCGGCGCACTTTCCGTCCGACGCTCGCGCCTGTCAATCTGGGTCGCTGGACCTTCTTTGTGGTAGGGTGCCGCGCCATGCCGTCTTCGCGGACGATCGCCTCCGCCGGTCTCCTTGCTTCGTGTGCGCTTTTGTCCGTGAACCGCGCGGACGCGAGCGACTGCACAAACCCGCTCGTGTCGACGTGCATCAACTCCGACACGTACTGGCCGCACGCGGGGCCCATGCACATGCAGACCGTCGCCTCCGCCGAGACCGCGGACGAGGGACAGGTCGCGTTTGGCCTCGTCACCACCTATCTCTCGCGGCCGATCGTCCTCAAGATCGCCTCTCCGGGGCCTGGCGGCAGCCAGCAGAACGTCGTCGACAACCAGGTGAACGGCAACTTCCTCTGGGCGTACGGCGTCACGCGTCGCCTCCAGCTCGACTTCGCGCTACCCGCCACCGTCATCCAGGACGGCGCCGGTACCAGCCCGCTCACGGGCGGCGCCACGCTGCGCGACACCGCCGTTCGCGATCTCCGCTTCGGTCTCGCTTATTCGATCATCCCGCGCCCGCGCGTGGATCTCGAGACGGCCGCGAAGAACCGTGAGAACGGCATCTACGGCCTCACGACCCGCTTCGAGGTCTCCGCGCCCACCGGCGACCGCGATCAGTTCGCGGGCGAGCGCACCGCCGTCTTCGTCCCGTCGATCGCTGGAGACTACCGTCGCGGGCGGTGGTTCGGTGGCACAGAGCTCGGCTGGCGGATGCGCCCCACCACGGAGTTCGCGGGCGCGCGCATCGGCCAGCAGTTCCTGCTCGCCATGGGCGTCGGCGCAGACATCCTTCCCAGGGAGCTCCTCGCGGTCTCCGTGGAAGCGCATGCACTCTACAACCTTCCAGAACAGCATGACACGGCGCAGACCCTCACGGGTCTCTCGAGCCATCCGAACGGCTCGCACATCATCCCGGCCGAATGGACGCTTGCCGCCCGTACTGCGCCGCTCCTCGCTGGTGACATCGCGTTCTCGTTTGGTGGCGGCGGCGCGATCCCGCTCGGTGATTCTGCGATGACCGCCCCTCGCTTCCGCTTCATTCTCGGAATCGTCTACGCGCCGCTCGGCCGCGACAGCGACGGCGACGGCATCGTGGACAAGCAGGACCGTTGCCCTCACGACCCACAGTCCGAACGCAGCTATCCGCCGCGCGACGGCTGCACCCACGACAACCCGCCCGACGCAGAAACAGGAAAATGAGCTCTTCAGACGGCGCAAGCAGCGGTCGACTCTTGCGTCTCTCGGACGCGCACTTTCCTGAATCTCTCGACCTCGCGCTCGCCGAACACACGATCACCTCCGGCTGGATCAGCGGCACGGCGATCGTCGAAGACGTCGAGCTACGCGTGTTCGATCCCATCGCGGGTCGTCCGGGCGCGCGGCGGAGCATCAAGGGTCGGATGGAGGCGGTGAGCCTGGCAGGGCCGATCGTCACGACGGAGAACGGACCGTTCTGCCAGCTGCGCGCGGTGCTCTCGCGCGAGACCGACACGGGTATCGAGACGTTTGCTGGGCAGCTCGCGGCGGCGCGCGTGCTCTCGTTCGAGGGCTACGTGCACGGCGCGGGGCTCGCTCCGCTCGACGTCACATCGCATCCCGTTGCCCCAGCCGTGCCGTCTCCTCCGAGCCCGTGGGCCGAGGCAATCCACGCGAGCGAGGCGCTCGCCGACCGCATGAAACCCACCGCGAGCCACGAAGCTCTCGACGACAACAAGGACGAGCGAGCGTACGTGAGCCGCGCCCAGAGCGCGCCCACCCTGGCGGAGCCCGCGCCCATGCCGCGGCCGCCGGCGCGCCCCGTGTCGACTGACGAGGAGCTCTTTCCGGAGGCGGGAGATCTGGCAGACCACTTTGCGTTCGGACGCTGCGAGATCATCAAGAGCGATGGTGATCGCTTGCATCTGAAGATCCCGCGAGACGGGCGGATCAAGGAGATCGCGCTCGAGATGCTCAAGGTTTCGCTGAGGGACGACGAGGGCGGGAAGCACGTGTACCGGCTCGACCGGAAGATGTAGACGGTGCGCCACCGCGCTCAGGTGTGGGCGGCTAGCACCGTGACTGCGTCGGTTCCGATTTTCAGGTGGGTGCCGGGCTTGGCTACCGTGGATTTTACCAGCGCCACGGCTCTTGTTTCGTCGGCTATGGTGGCCGTGCTCTTCACTTCGCCCACCAGTTTTTGATCGGCGTCGAAGAGCTCGGCTCCGGTCTTGAGCGCTTGGCCTTGCATCGTCACGAGTCGGCGGCGTGCGTGGCCGCGGTTCTGCATCATGAAGATCACTTCCTGGCCCATGTAGCAGCCCTTGTCGAAGGCCACGCCCCAGTCCTCGAGCGCTGCCTCCTGCGGGTACATGGTCTGATCGAAGTCGGAGGCCCACGCTGGCACGCCGGAGAAGATGCGGAGCGCGCGCCACTCTTCGTCCGTGAGCGCGGAGGTGGGCGCGTTGTCGAGCAGCGCGGCGCCGTGATCGCGCTTCACGATCGACAGCGTTCCCGTGAGCACGCTCTCACCGCCGATGCCACGCAACGGGAGCGTCACCGAGGAGATCTCCCCATCGCGCATCGTGAGCGGCGCGGCGCTGCTCCCGTTTGCCGTGTAATGCCACACGACGCCAAGCGATTCCTCACGCGTCAGCTCCACATCCTCCATGATCAGGTGGTGCTCCAGAATGCTGTATACTGCATCCAATCGGTCTGACGGTACGACGAGGTAGAGCGCCTCTGGCGTCCCCCCGGTCGCGATCGTGCCGAGGTGGTGAAAGTCGGCCTCGATCTTGCCTTTCTTCTCGCAGAGCAACCCGTAGCGCTCCGGAGAGGGCGTTTCTACGTTGCAAGTGACCAATCCATTGAGCCACCGCAAACGATCCGCGCCACTCATGCGAAGCACGCTTCGCTCTCCCGCTACACGCCAGCTTGGCTTTTTCAGATCCGAAACGCTCTCAAACCGCATGGGCTGTCCTTGACCGCTCGTGATCCGTACACCAAGGTGGGTTCCGAAGCATGGCAGGCATAGGCATCGTACTAAACCCGAAGAGCCGGCGAAACCTGCGTGATCCGGGCGGAGCAAGGCGCCTGGCAACGCAGCTCGGCGATCAGGGCGTGGTTCGAGAGGCCAGGAGCATCGACGAGCTGCATCGCATCGCCGAGGACTTCAAGCGCCTGGACATCGACGTGCTCGGCATCAGTGGTGGGGACGGCACGAACCACGTGACGCTCACTGGCTTCATCGACGTCTACCAGGGGCATACGTTGCCAGCCGTGGCGTTCCTCCGCGGCGGCACCATGAACACCGTCGCGAACTCCGTCGGCGTGCGTCGCGGTCGCCCGGAAGGTCTGCTTCGCCGCTTGCTCGAGGACTACGCGGAGAGCGCGGCCCAGCCGCTGACGAACGTCGAGCGCCACGTGATGCGCATCGGAGATCACTACGGCTTCCTCTTCGGCGCAGGCGTCGTGGCCGGGTACCTGGCCGAGTACTACCGCGACGAGGATCCGAACCCGCTCGTCGCCGCAAAGACGCTCTTCCGCGGCATCGGGAGCGCGATCGTCCAGGGAGAGATGATCAAGCGGATGGCTGCGCCGTTCCGCGGCTCCGTCAGCTTCGATGACGGCACGGAGTGGGAAGAGCGCGACTACTTCACCATCGCCGGCGGCACGATCGATCAGATCGGGCTCAATTTCAGGCCGTTCCATCGCTGGGATGAGAAGCCCGAGACGTTCCACCTCCTCGGTATCCACACGTCGCCGCTCGGCTTCTGCATGCAGCTGCCGCGCATCTTGCGAGCCAAGCCCATGGCCGCGGGTCACGCCTTCGAGGCGACGCCGAAGAGCATCACGCTCCGCGCGCGAGGTGGCCACATGCGCTACATGATCGACGGCGATCTCCACGAGACCACGGGTGAGCTGCACGTGAGCGTCGGACCCAAAGTTCGGATCATCACGAACTGAGCTCCGAATCACCTCGCTCACGAATTGCGGAACGACCCTGGGCGTATTAAGCTGGGTCGTCTTGAAGCTGCGCGCGATACCCCTCCTTGCGTCCGTCGGGCTGGCTGCGAGCCTGCTCGTGGGCGTTGGAGCGGCTCGCGCCGACGAGCTCTCACTCGCCGAGAGCGCCCGCCTCGCACGGGGTGCGACCGTCGCTCGCCATGTGACCATCGAGCACGGCGAGCATCGCCTGGTAGGTGGCATCACGTACACGGTGCTGCACGCGGCTCCAGAGGACCTGCTTCGCCTGTTCGACGATGAGACCGCGTACCGGGAGCTGCTTCCGCGCACGAAGGAGGCCAAGATCACGCGCGACGGCGCCGTGCGCCACCTCAGCATGCGTACGGGCAACGCCGTGGTGGACGGTGTCTACACCCTCTACCTGCAGCAGTCCTCGCCGCAAGAGCTCCGGTTCTGGCTGGATCCACGCGCACCCCACGACATCGACGACGCGTACGGGTACTTCCGCTTCGAAGCCCTGCCGCGCGGCGCTGACGGCGAGCCGCGCACGCTGCTCACGTACGCGATCGCGATCGACATCGGCGCGGGCATCGTGCGCGAGCTGTTCGAGGAGCGAGTCCGCGCGGCGTCGCTCGCGTTGCCCCAGGCGCTCGTCGCGCGGCTCGCCAGAGCCCGAGACGAGGACAGAGACAGAGATCGCGGCAAGGACGGCGCGCAGAAGGAGCCGGACGTTCTGGCCGCTGTGCCGAGGTAACTTCATGTAGAATGCGCACCGATCATGTTCGGTCGCATTCGTGCCATTGCCCTGAACTCGTATCGAGAGGCCGTTCGCGCGCGTATCTTGTTCGGCCTGTTCGGTGCGGCGCTCGTCACCACCGCCTTGCTCATCGTCATGGCGCAGATGGCGCTTCGCGAGCCGCTGCGCGTCGTGGCGGATCTGGGCACCGCATCGATGTCCGTCTACGCCACGCTCGTGTCGATCGTCGTGGGCGCGACCTCGCTGCATCGCGAGCTGGAGCTGAAGACGCTCTTCCCCATCCTCACGCGTGAGCTCCGGCGCCACGAATACCTGCTCGGCAAGTTCTTCGGCATACTGGCGACGCTCGTCGTGTTCATCGCCATCGATGGCGCGTCGGTGCTGGGCGTGCTCGGCGTGATGTCCGGCGTCAACCCGGTGCGCGTGATCGCACCCACCGTGATCCTGGTTGTGTTGCTGGCCGTGGGGCTCGTCGTGAAGAAGCACAATCGCGTGTACCTGGCGCTGCCTTGGTCCGTGGTCCTCTACGCGGTGATGGCCATCGCGGCCGGTCCCGCGGGTGGTGAGCGGCAGCTGGTGCTGGCGCAGAACGCGCTGACGCTCGCGGAGGTGTCCGTGGTCACCGCGTTCGCGATGCTCTTCTCGTCGTTTTCGTCGCCTTTTCTCACGGGCATCTTCACGCTCGGAATGTTCGTGATGGGCCGGTCGACGGATACGTTGCGGAACCTGCCCGCGAAGATCGTCGGTGAGGGTCCGAAGGCGGTCGGCGCCGTGATCGCGCGCATCGTGCCGAACTTGCACCTCTTCGTGCCGCCCCGTCCTCTCCTGCTCGGCGCCGTGGCCGATCAGCCCACGTGGACGTTCGTGGCGTCGGCGTGGGGCGTCGCGCTCTGCTACACGGGCGTGCTCCTCACGGTCGCAATCCTGGTCTTCCGACGGCGGGACTTCCAGTGAGCCGCCCGTGACTGCGGATGTTGCTGGCGCGTCCGTTGGCGACCGCCCGCTCGGGGCGCTGGTGCGCATCACGGCGTGGCTCTTTTTGTCCGTCGTGCTCGTCTCCGGTCTTCATCTCCATCGGACCTCCTCGCGTGCGCTGGTGTCCGCGCAGGCGGCCCGCGCGCGCGGCGAGTTCCTGTCGGCGGTACTGTTCGCGGAGCAGGCGGCTGAGTGTCCGCCGTTGCCCGCCGCGGCTGAAGGTCGCGCGCTGCTTCGTCAGTATGCCGCGGAGGCGGAGGCGAACAAGGACCGCAGCGGTGCGGCCATGGCCTGGCAAGCGTACGAGCGGGCGCTCGCATCCACCTCACGCCTCACGCCCGACGCAGAGGTGGAGATCCGCGCCGGCCTCTCCCGCGCGTCCGTGTCCGAAGGCGCAAGCGCCGACACCGCGCACGTGCCCCGGCTGCCCGAAGTCGCGACCCGCAGGGATACGCCGTGGTTCTCCGTCGTGGCGGCCCTCGTGATGAGCGCGCTCGGTCTGTACCTGCGCAGGCCCTCGCGCCTCTGGCTGGCGTGTGCGGCGGCTCTAGCCCTGGTATTTGCGGGTCTTGGGTTCTTGGTGTAATCGAGCACTGAATGGCAAACGTCCCCGTCGACGTCGAGAAGGTCGCGCGCTGTCGGGCGCTCGCGCGAGAGATCGCAACGGACGTGCAAGCGTACATCGACACGCACACCAGCGTCGGCGCCGAGCGCACCATGCTGCGCGCATATGGCGCGGATGGCGTGGACGATCGCGGCGCGCCGCTCGTGAATCTTGCGGTGGACCGGCTCCGCGACAACGGCGTGCTCGGGCTGGGTGCCGCGCATTTCATGGGTCGGAAGCTGCTCCTCGGCGCGTCGTCCGTTCAGGACGCGGCCGAGCGCATGGCGTTTGCGCCGGAGACTGACCGCGGCGAAGGCGGACCCTCGGACGCGGAGGTTCGTGCGGTGCTGGAGCCGTTCGCGAAGGCTGCCCTCACCCGCATCGACGACGCGCGCGACGCCCGCGACGCGCTCAAGGCAAGCTTCGCGGCCACGCCCACCCCGCAAAAATACGTCATCGTGGCGACGGGCAACATCTACGACGACGCGTTGCAGGCGAAGGCAGCCGCGTTCGGCGGGGCGGACATCGTGGCCGTCATCCGCGCGACCGCGCAGTCCCTGCTGGATTACGTGCCGTTCGGCGCCACGACCGAGGGATATGGCGGCACGTTCGCCACGCAGGAGAACTTCAAGATCATTCGCCGCGCCACGGACGAGGCCAGCGCGAAGGAGAAGCGCTACATCCAGCAGACGAACTACTCGTCCGGTCTGTGCATGGCGGAGATCGCGTGGATGGCCGCGGTGGAGCGGCTGGACATGCTCCTGAACGACGCGATGTACGGGATCCTCTTCCGTGACATCAACATGTGTCGCAACTTCGTGGACCAGTACTTCGCGCGCCGCTTCATCGCGCGCGCTGGCATCACCATCAACACGGGCGAAGACAACTACCTCACCACCGCGGACGCCGTGGATGGCGCGCACACGGTGATCGCAAGCCAGTTCATCAACGAGGCCTTCGCGCTACGTGCCGGCGTCAAGGAAGAGAAGATGGGCCTGGGCCACGCCTACGAGATCAATCCGTGGATCGAGGACAGCTTCCTCATGGAAATCGCGCAGGCGCAGCTGATCCGTCAGCTCTTTCCGGTGCACCCCATCAAGTGGATGCCGCCCACCAAGCACAAGACGGGCGACATCTTTCAGAGCCACGTGCACGACGCCATGTTCAACCTCGTCGGCATCGCCACGAACCAGTCGATCGAGCTGCTCGGCATGTTCAGCGAGGCCGTGCACAACCCGATGCTCATGGATCGGTACCTGTCGCTCAAGGCGACGAAATACATGTTCACCACCGCGAAGCATCTCGGTGAGGAGATCGAGTTCAAGAAGGATGGCAGGATCGCGAAGCGCGCGATCCAGGTCCTCGACGAGGCGCTCGAGCTTCTGGCGCAGGTCCAGACGGAGACCATCTGGGACGCGATCGGGCGGGGCGCCTTCGGCGACATCAAGCGCACCCGCACTGGCGGCAAGGGCTACAAGGGCGTGGCCGAGCGTGACGCGCGGTACCATGATCCACTCCTCGCGCTCCTGGAGGCAGACAAGTGAAGGTGGACACGACCGAGCACGTCCTGCGCGCATACGGCGATCGCCACGGCGACGGCATGGTCCAGATGTCGTTCGTGCTGGAGATCCCCCCCGGCGCGCGCGCGAGGGAGGCTGCGAAGCGGTTCGCGGAGGCGCACGGACTCTCCGAGCCGCTGGTCGCCACCCAGGAGCTCTGCGCCGAGGGGTTCACGTACTTCGTGGTCTACGGGCACTCCAAGCACACGGTCGACGTCTCCAAGATCGAGGTGCCGGAGATCAGCACGGAGCCGCTCTCGCGCGAGGAGATCGAGACGCGCATCAAGAAGCGCGGCAAGAAGATCGTGGTCGTGGGCGCGTGCACGGGGTCGGATGCGCACACGGTCGGCATCGACGCGATCCTGAATTACAAGGGATTTGCCGGGGACAAGGGCCTGGAGAGCTACAAAGGCTTCGACGCTCACAACCTGGGCGCGCAGGTGGAGAACGACGAGCTCGTCACGCGCGCGGTGGCGCTCTCTGCGGAGGCCATCCTCGTGAGCCAGGTGATCACGCAGCGAAACTGCCACAAGGAGAACGCCATCGCCCTGGTGGATCTCCTCACGAAGAAGGGGCTCCGCGACCGCTTCGTGCTGCTCTTCGGTGGGCCGCGGATCGATCACAAGCTCGCGCTGGAGCTCGGGTTCGACGCTGGCTTTGGTCCCGGAACGAAGCCGAGCGACGTCGCTGCATTCCTGGTCGAGAAGTTCGCGCCGCCGTCCGTAGAGGTCGCGTGAGCCCGCTCACTTCGGAGTGAGCACGAGCGAGAGCGCGGCATCCACGCCATCACGGCCAACGCGATGGGATGCGGCGAGGCGCAGCGTGGCGCAGCCGCAGGAGTCGCGTAGTGTCACGCTCCCGCCCAGATCGACGAGCTCGTTCGCGGTGGGGTCGTAGTCGCCGTAAGCCGACACCAGCAGCGCCCTGACGATGGGCACGCCCAGGCGTCCGCCCGTGGTCACGCCCTCGCGCGCGAAGAAGCCGGTGAACGCCTCCTCGCTGCGATCGAAAAGGAGACGAGCAGCGACGGGGTCCACGCCCCTGAGACCCGAAACGTGTACGCCCCCGTGAAGCCCATCGAGCGGTCCTACGCGAAGCTCGGCGTGCGCCGCGGTGGAGCGCTCGTTGGCAAGAAGATGCGCGCCATCCACGATCGCGGAGACCATGTGCCCGCTCGCGGCGATCCGGTATCGAGCGACCTCTGCGGCGGGCTGACCGCGCGCTGCGACGTGCCCCACAGCGCCTTCGAGCTCCACGCCATCCCGGTGTGCGTAGCGTCCGAGCGCGGTGCGCAACCCCACGTCGGCGGTCAGCGCCTCGCCACGGAGCGGGGCAAACGTGAGCGTGTCGCCCAGGTCGACCGTCGTGGCGGCGGCGGAGACGCGCGGCTCGATGCGATGGAGGACGGGCTCTCCGCCTTCGCGCTCGAACGCGCGCCCGAACGGGAGACCGAGCGTGCCGCGCACCACGTCGTCGTGGTCGTCACGGTCGTTGGACAGGACGGTGTGCTCCGCGCGCATGGAGACCGCCGCGGCGACGGGGCCAAGCGTGGTCGCAGCGCGCGCATCACCGCTGGCCCGCGCGAAGCCAAGGTCTCCAAGGCGCCCGTCGAGCGTGCGGACCTCCTTTCCCGCAAGCGCGCCGCCGTCGAGCGTTGCCGCGTACGACACCGCCGAGAAGCTGTCCCCCGAGGCGCGCAGGAAGGCGCGTGGTCCATAGGCCCCCATGTCGAAGGCGCCGCGCGTGCTCTCGGCAACCGCGCCGAGGCCGAAGAGCAGCGGCCCTGTAAAGAGCCGCGTCTCGACGCGACCTCGGTCGTACGGCAGCGCGGCCTCGCGAACGTCGGTGGCGGCCTGGACGGCGCGCGCACCGCGAAGCGCGTCGACGTCCCATGCCAGACTCGCGTCGTCGCGCGTGAGGCTACCGCGCGCGTCCACCATGACACCGTGGTCGTTCCGGTAGTCGTCCCACGTGAGCGTGAGATCGCTCCCCGACGTGAGCAGCCGGGCTCGCACGCGCGCGCCCCCCTGGGTGTAGCCGGCGCCGTACACCTCCAGGATGCGGTCGGGCGGGTGCTCGGCCTTGGGCCACGGCTCCTTCGCGCGCGGCTCGCTGTCCCACGGCAGGTGAATACCACCGCCAAGAAGAAGGCCTTCGCGGCCGCGCCACTCGATCTCTGGTGGCAGGATGCCGGGGCGTGCGGGCGAGCGGAGCCAGAACCACGGCAGCCACATCACCGTGGTGCCGTTCAGCTGCAGCGTGGGGTCGGAGACGAACACGTCTCCCGGCGGGGCCACACGCGCGCCCGCGAAGCCGATGCGAAGCGGCGCATCGCCGCACGGGCAGAACGACATCTCGCCCTTGCCGATCACGTCCACACCGAGCGGCCCGCGCTTCACCACGAGCTCGTTGCTGCGGAGGTGGAACGGCGCGGCGTCGACCTTCACGTTGCCGCGGAGCTCGATCTCGCGCTTGCGGACGTCGAAGCTGACCTCGTCGGCGTGGGCCGTTGCGATCTCGAGCTCTGCATCCTCCGCGTGCGCCGTCGCGCTCGTGCCCAGGATGATCGCGCACAGCGAAAGGGACGCGCCTCCGGAAGCTCTCGTTCGCACGCCGTCTACGACCGCCTACCTGCTGGTGAAGCCTATTTCGGCTGCTTCGCGTCGATCGTGTTGTTGGTGTTGTTGTTGTCGTCCTGCAGCGGCGCCGCCTGCGCCGTCGGCACGTATTCGCCCTTGCCGAAGTCGACGGTGAGGATGCCGCCCTGCCCCTTTGCGGACATCTTGTACGCGGGAGCGGCCTTGGGATCGCGCAGCTCGATCACGAAGAGCAGGTCCGCGCCGCTCGGGACCAGGCGTGCGCGGAAGACCGGCGTGTTGAAGTGCACGGTGACCAGCGCGTTCGTGTTGTTGTAGTGCGTGACCTGAGCGCCCTTCAGCACGTACGTCACGGAGCTGGCAGTGCGCCGCTCTTCCACGGGCACCTGCGTCGTGAGATCGACGAAGAGGCGACTGCCCCCGTCAGGGAGCTGCTCGAAGCCGGGCAGCGTCGCGACGGGCGCGCCCTTGCGCACGCGCACGCGGTGAATGGGCGCCGCACCACCGCCGCCAGTAGCCTTCTTGTCGGAGTAGCTGGAGCCTTGTGGCCCTGAATACGCGGGCGCCTTGGGACCGTCGGCCCCACCCGACCCCGCGGGCGCGGTCTGACCCTGGCCCTGATTCGGCGCGGGCTGCGCTGGCGTTGTCTGGGCGGACGCAAGGCCGGGCGTCAACGCCAACACGAGTCCCACGGTGCCCAACTTTTCTCGCATGAAGAAAGTAGAGCATACCGCCCACGAAGCCCGCAAATAAGAGAACTACTCCTGAATCGTGGTGCCGGTCGTGTGCATCACTTCGCGGTTGAGGCGATTGCGGGTGGCGTTGAGCGCAGCGGCCTTCTTCTGCGACTCCTTCTGGCCGGTTGCCCAGAGGTACGCCTTGTCGAGGTTCGCCGTCACGTCGAAGAACACGCGCGCGTCCGGGCTCCACCACACGGTGTTCGCGCCGATCACGCCGCGGCGGGTGCCGTCGGCAGCGAGCTCGTTCGTGAGGTTGTAGTAGCCGAGGGAGAGGTTGATCTCGTCGACGATGTCGTAGCCGACGCTCGCGATGAACCACACCTGCTGCTTGAACGACGTGGCGTTCGCGGAGCGCGGGACCGGCGTGACGACGCCGTTGATGTTGGTCGCGATGTCGCCCTTCGGCAGGTACTTCCACTGATTGATCGTGATGAAGTCGAGCGTGAAGAGCAGCTTCGGCGTGATCGCGAGCTCCGCGTCGATGAGCGCGAGCACCTGGTGATTCGTGAGGTTGCCGGGGCTGACGAGACTGGAGGTAGTCGCGCGGCCGTCGAGGTCCTGGCGCTCATACGTGAAGTTGCCGTAGTTCGCAGGGCTCGTGGACTGGCTGAAGGGGTGCGTGTACGCGGCCGAGAGCGCGAACTTCGCGGAGTTCAGGTACTTTGCCTCTTCACCCCTGATGGGCACGTCCTGCGAGATGGAGCCCGTGGCGCCAGCGGTGACGTAGATGCCTTGCGCCTGGCTCTCCTTCGAGGACGGGAAAAGCGCACGAACACCAACGCGTTCCTCGGTGTGCTTCGAGAGCTTCGGCAAGGCGTAGACGAGGTTCGCCCAGATGTCGCCGAACACGTCCTCGTGCTTGTACGTGGTGTTCTCGGCGTTGGTGAGATCCTTGTAGTAGTCGAACCTCAAGTTGAGGTTCAGGTTGTCCGTGAAGTAGTAGCGCGGACGAAAGGAAATCCACCACTCGTACGAGCCGACGTAGGTCTGCTGGGTCGCCGGATCGAGGTGCGTGGTCTGCGAGCTCATGTTCTGGTCGAACATGAGGGTCGAGCCGCGCCACGGGAGCTTCTTCTCGTCCTTCTTCTTGTCACTCTCGCCAGAGGCCGTGTCCTTCGCGGGCGGGTTCTCCGTGGTGAGGGAGAGCGACACGCCAGCGCCGGGCTCAGTCGCCGCGGGGGCGGTGGGCTTCACCTCGGCTCCGGGAGCAGCAGGGGCCGCGGGGGCGGTCGGGGCAGCGGGGGCAGCAGCAGGAGCAGGCTGAGCCGCGGGGGCGGCCGCAGGAGCAGGCTGGGTCGGGGGCGTGCCGGGGGGGGCAGCAGCGGCAGGGGGCTGCGCCGGGGCCGTGGGCGCGCCCGTGGCGGGGGCCGTGGGGGCGGCCTGAGCCGTTGCCGGGGGTGTGGGGGCGGGATCCTGCGCTGCAAAGGCGGCGGAGGGGATCAACGAAGAAGCCGCGACCAGCGCGACCCCAAGGTGTTTCAGCGTTCTCACGTGTCACTGCTCCTAGCGGCGAAGAAACTCCGCGGTCGGCCCGCCATAGCACACTCCATGGCTGAGGCTCGCGGCAATATTCGTCACTCTTACGACCCACTCACGAAACCGCCCTCCAAAGGGAGAGTCGGGGTGCGACTGCCTTCACGGTTGCGGGGACACGACATGCGCGCTGGCTCGGCATGCCCCGCAAGGCGGAAGGACGAGCGCGGTTATGCAAATGACGCGCCGTCAGGAAATGGCGGTTTTTGTAGGGTCGGGCAGGCATGGCAACTGGAGCGGGTGCAGTCGTTAGCAGGCTGACACTGCGAAGGCTGACGCCCCGTGCGGCGTTCGTGCAAGCCACGCTGACAAGAGCAGGCAGAGGAAGGGCCGGCCGCTTGGCAGTGGGGCGTGGGTCTGCTACTCGGCAGCCTATGGATCAAGCCCTCCCGGCCAGCGAAATCACCGCCCTCCTCGGCAAGGGCACCCGCTTCGACGGCAAGCTCCACTTCGAGGGGCGCGTCCGCATCGACGGCGTCTTCAAGGGCGAGATCAAGAGCGACGACACGTTGATCATCGGTGACGGCGCGGAGGTCCACGCAGAGATCGACGTTGCGACGGTGATCGTTCGCGGGGGCGTCGTCAACGGCAACATCCGCGCGAAGAGCTCGCTCGAGATTCACGCGCCGGGGCGCCTCATCGGCAACATCCACTCGCCTTCCGTCTTCATCGATCGCGGCGTGGAGTTCCAGGGCAGCTGCCGCATGGATCCGATCGACGAGAAGCCGCAGAAGCCCATCTCGCAGATCGCCTCCCAGCCCCGAGCCTGAACGGCGGCGCCTGGGGCGAGCGATGCGATGCGGTGGAGCTCCATGGTTGCGCCTGTTGGTCGGGGCTCTGCTGTCGTGTGGCGCTCAACCGCGGACCGCTTCGCCGCCCACCCCGGTGGACGCAGGTGTCGTGGACGCCGTGATCTCGGATGCGGGAATCGGGGACGCGGAGGTGGAGGTGCTTCTCCCTGCCCCACCGCTCACGCTGCCGTCGATGAGCGGCGCAGTGGCCGAGCCCGAGCAGACGCTGGAGCTCGGCCTGCCGTTTCGCACGGAGCTGCCGATGCCGGACGATGGATGCGTACGCGTAGTGTTTGCCGCAGGTGCGCCGGTCGAGGCGTCTCTTGGTGCGAGCCAGGTGCACAGCGCGACCGGGGCGCTGGGGCCGCGCGGTCCGGTCTGTGAGCGGAGCGGGCACGCGCTCATCCTCTCGTTCGCGGGACGCGCGAACGTGCGCTATCAGGTCTTCCGCACGCGCTGAAGCACGCCACGACCTACCTGGCCACGACCTACCTGCGAAGGTGGCGGTCGCGACACGCCGTCTCCCTCCGCGTCGAAGAATCGCAGCGGGAGATCCGCGTCCTCTTCCGCGTAAGCAACACCGACGCGCGCGCTCACCTTGACGCGTGGGCGGCGCTCCGGGGCGAGGAAAAACAGCGACTCCGACATGCAGCTACGACCATTGTCGCCGCGCGAGAATCCCATCGCGCGCGCCAGGCGACCCGGGCCGTCCGCACGCGCGGTCGACTCGACCAGCACCGCGCCGCGCAACAGAACGGCGTGACCCGAGCCCTTCGCGCGGGTGACCACGTTGAAGCAGTCGTGCATGCCGTACACCAAGAAGCAGTACGCGGTCCCGGGGCTGCCGAAGATCGCGTGTGTACGCGGCGTATCGCCAAAGCGCGCGTGGCAGGCGCGGTCCTTCGGGCCGCGGTAGGCCTCCGTCTCGGCGATACGTGCAATCTGCACGCGATCGTCCGTGACGTGCACCAGGCGCGTCCCCACGAGCGCACGCCCCACGACCCGCGCGTCGCGCGCGAAGAACTCCTCCGTGAGCATCTGCGCACGCAGCAAGGACAGGTCGATGGAGACCGGGGCGGTCATGCCGCTCCGATTCTAGTTCAGTTCACGAGATCGATGTCGACGCGGCGGTCGTGCGCCCACGTGCTCTCGTCGCTGCCATTCGCGTCCAGCTCGCCGCGCGATGTGGCGCGGAGACGGACCGCGGCGACGCCCAGGTCATGCAGGTAGCGGCGAACAGAGTCCGCGCGGCTCTCGCCGAGGGACATGTTGTACTCGGCCTCGCCACGGGGGTCGGTGCGGCCGGTGAGCTCGACGTTCTTGCCGCGGAGCGCGCCCTCGGCCATGCACTTGGCGAGCATGCCAAGGAGCTCCTTGTCCTCGTCCACGATGCTCGTGGAGTCGTAGCCGAACTCGGGCGTCGCGCGCTGCGCCTGCAGGTGACACGCACGCGCGATCTCGCTCGACACCGCCAGGTTCGGCGACACGTTGACAGGCGGCTCCGCGCGGTCCCTGGCTCGCAGCGCAGCGGCCTGCGCCTCATCCATGGTCCCGTCGGTCTGCGCGACGGGTGCAGTCATCTGCGCCTTCGACTGGACGGAGAGCGCGGGCTTCTTGGACGCGCAGCCAGCGGCGAACATCAAGCTGGTTGCAAGGGTCAGAGCTACGAGTGCCGTTCGCTTCATGGGAGATCCTCCAGGTGAGTGAGCCAGTGAAGTCGCTCGGCGTGAAAACGGGCAACTTTGTCGCTTTCTTCCCGTTCCCTTCGCGGCGAAAGGAGCTACGTTTTGGCGAACCATGGATCTCACCGTTCTCATCGAGCCCAAGCTCGACCTGCCGCGCCTGTCCGAAGTGCTCGACGGCCTCGGCCACGAAGGTCGCGTCCACTGCACGCGCGGCTGGGACAAGAAGAAGATGGTGACGCTCTTCGACGCAGCAAAGGGTTTCCTTCCGCTCGAGCTCAATCACTTCGTCCCCGACAGCGTCGGTCCCATGACCGAGGTCATCCATGACGGCAAGAACTCGCTCCCCGCGTTCTCGCACTTCCAGAAGCGCTTCATGCGGCCGTCGCCGACCTCCGAGAACCACGGAAAGCTCATCGGCTACAACCATCAGCCCGTCGAGTGGCTCGGGGCCGTCATCGGTCCGGGCTACTTCGTCACGCGGCTCGCCGCTCCCGTCGCCGAGGGCGGCATGGAAGGCGTCGACGTGGACATCGACTACAAGCAGCTCCCGAACGAGAAGTGCGAGAGCTGGCCCGCGATCGAGGACAACGGCGGTCGCGGCAAGCTCGTCTACGCCGGCATGATCGATCACATGCGCAAGCTCTCCAACCACGTGTCGATCGGCCGCGCGGAGAAGGGCGGCAAGCTGATGGACGCCTGGTTCGTGCTCGTGCGCCGGGACGTCAGCTGAGGAAGGCTTGAATGGAGGTACGGATAATCGATCGCATCGGCGCGATCGATCGTGACGAGTGGAACGCGCTGATCTCCCCTGCGCAGTCGCCGTTCGTCGAGTACGACTGGCTCCACGGCCTGGAGGAAGCGAAGTGCACCGGCGGTGAGTCCGGGTGGCATCCCGTGCACTTCACGTTCCGCGACGCAGGCAAGCTCGTGGCCGCGGCGCCCGCGTACGTGAAGGAGAACAGCGAGGGCGAGTTCATCTACGACTGGTCATGGGCCGAGGCCGCCGCGCGCGCGGGCATCTCTTACTATCCGAAGCTCGTATTCGGGGTGCCGTTCACGCCGGTGACGGGGCCGCGCCTCTTGTGCCCGGACGAGCTTCGCAAGACCCTCGTGCCCACGCTGGCGGAGGTCGCAGATGCCTTCGTGAAGAAGGCCGGGCTCTCCTCCGCGCACGTGCTCTTCCCGGAGGCAGCGGGGGCGGAGCTCTGGGAGAGCGCGGGCTTCATGCATCGCCTCAGCACGCAGTTTCATTTCGTGAACGACGGCTACAAGACGTTCGAGGACTTCCTGACTCGATTGCCGTCGAAGAAGCGCACGCAGCTACGCCGCGAGCGCGGGCAAGCCGCGAAGGACGGGATCACGATCGAGACGCATCCGCCCACGCAGCCGGACCAGGAGCTCGTCTCCACCATGTACGAGCTGTACCTCACGACCGTGGACAAGTTCTCGTGGGGCCGACGCTACCTGAATCCGCGCTTCTTCGAGTACGTCGGAAAGCACTTCTTTCATAGGCTCGCGTGGGTCCTCGCCAAGCGCGAGGGGCGCGTGATCGCCAGCGCGTTCAACCTGAAGAAGGACAAGCGGCTCTTCGGCCGTTACTGGGGCACGTTCGAGGAGCACCCCTTCTTGCACTTCAACGTCTGCTACTACCACGGCGTCGACGAGTGCATCCGCGAGGGGCTCTCGGTGTTCGAGCCCGGCGCGGGCGGCGAGCACAAACGCGTGCGCGGCTTCTTGCCCACCATCATGCACTCCACGCATCTCATCGAGCACCCCGGGCTGGACCACGCCATCCGCGACTACCTCAGACGCGAGCGCAGTGCCGTCATCAAGCATGTCGACCAGGAGCGCGCCGAGTCCGGCCTCGTCCGGACCACGTAGCCCCTGCCAATCAGGTGGGGACACGGGGCTGCGAGAGTGGCGCGCTCGGGCGGAAGACGTCTTTTGCAGCGCGCACCTTGGCGAACATCTGCGCGGGCGTCTCCGCTGCGTCGATGGCGAGGGCCTTGCGCAGCTCCGCGGAGTCCAGGCGCAAGAATGGGTTCGTGGCGAGCTCCTCCTCGACGGTGCCGGGCACGGTGGGGTTGTTTGCGCGCCTCTCCGTGGCCGCGCGCTCCCGGGCCTTTTGCAGTCGCAGGTTGGTGGGCTCGAGCGTGGCGGCGAAGCGGTAGTTCGACTCGGTGTACTCGTGGCCGCAGTAGATGCGCGTCTCCTTCGGCAGCGCCGCGACCTTCTGGAGAGATGCGTGCATCATCTCCGGAGTTCCCTCGAAGATACGTCCGCAGCCGCCGATGAAGAGCGTGTCGCCGGTGAACACGATCGGATCTGCCGCGCCCTCGCGAACGACATACGCGACCGCGCCGGTGGTGTGCCCCGGGATGTGCATCGCCGTGATGGTCATGTTCGCGAACGTGAATGACTCCCCGTCCGTGAGGAAGTGCGTCTGCGCGGGAATGCGACCGCGGTCGGCTTCGTATCCGTACACGCTCGTCACGCCCAGCTCCGAAACGAGCGCCTCCACGCCACCGACGTGATCGTGGTGGTGGTGCGTGCACAGGATGGCCTTCACCGTGAGCGCCCTGCCGTCGCGGGTCTTCTGCTGCGCGAGCGCGGAGAGCACGGGCCCCCCCTCTGACGGGTCCACCACCATGCACTCGTTCGTTCCAGGCGCGATGAGCAGGTACGCGTAGTTGTCGGAGAGGCACGGAACGGGGACTGTGAGCATCTACTTGGTTCCTTGGTTGAGATACGCGCGGTTCAGGCAGCTCTTCTGGCAGGCGTACGGCATGATGTCCTTGATCGCCGCGCTGTCTTCCTTGTAGCGCTTCACTAGCGCCGTGTATTCGTCCCCCGAAGTGATGGGGTGTTCCTCGCCAGGGTCAGCCGCGAGATCGTACTCGCGCATCGCTGCGTCCGCACCGAACGCGAGCAGCTTCTTCTGTCCGCGCACCACTGCGCGGCGACGCTCGTTGTCGCTGGTGTCGGGCAGGTCGAGGATGACGTCGCGTGCCTCGGGCTCCTTGCCCGACAGGAGCGCCGGCAAGAGGCTGCGGCCCACCATCGCGTCGTCCTTCGCCACGCCCATCATCTCCAGGATCGTCGGCGCGAGATCGATCGCGGACACCTCTGTGTCGAGGTGCTTCGGCGCGCCCCCGCCGGGCACGTAGAAGAAGAGCGGCACGCGCACCAGGTTCTCCCACAGCTCGAAGCCGTGGTTCGCCTGGTTGTGCTCGCCGAACGCCTCGCCATGGTCGGCGGTGACGATGATCACGGTGCGGTCGCGCCACGGGGCTTTGTTCACGAAGTCGAGGAGCTTGCCGATCTTCTGGTCCGTGTAGAGGACCTCCGCGTCATACCTGTCGCGCGCCTTCTTCCCGAACGGCGGGATCCCGTCCGCGTCGTGCGGCATGTACATGTCGTGCGGGTCGAGGAAGTGGAACCACGCGAAGAAACGCGACGTGTTGTCCCCTTCCGGAATGGCGCTCGCGAGGAGCTGCTCTGCGAGCTTCTCGTGCTGCTCACCGCTCACGTTCTCGTCGGTGGTGTTGTTCCACTTCAGGTTCGGCACGAGCTCCCAGGTGTCGAACCCTTGCTGGAACCCCGCGTCCTTGAAGTAGCCGTGCGCGTGCGCGGACACCGTCTTCACCTTCGCGGCCTGGAGGAGCTCCGGGAAGAACAGGTTCTCCTTCGGGTACGTGCCGAAGAAAAAGCCATCCCGTTTGAGCTCGCTCGGGTAGCGGCCCGCGAGCAAGCCGCCGATGCTCATCGACGTGTACGAGGACACCGCGTACGAATGCGTGAAGGATACACTCTTCTTCTCGAGCGCCGTGAGGGCGGGCGCGATGTCGCGCGGGTAGCCGGACCATGGCATGTCGGCGCGCAGGCTGTCGATCGAGATGAGGAGCACGTTCGCGTGCTCGGGTAGCTTGCGGAGCGCGCTCTCCTCTGCGCCCCCCGCATCCACGGCGAAAACGACCCCGCCCGCATCCCCGAGAGGCACGGGCGAAGGCGCAGCCGTTGGGGATGGCGCGACCTTGGCGGTGCCACCACCCTTGGGCACCGCCTTGGGGCCGGTATCGCAGGCAGCGCAGGCAGCGACGAGCGCGAGCGACAAGAGAGCGCTGAGCATGCACCGACGAACGTCGCGCGGTGTGGTCAGGTTTCTCCCCGCTCGCTGCGCGCTCACTGGTCGGTGGCGGCGTCGAAAGAACCGTCGAAGCTGGCGTCGGGGCCTGCGTCCACGTCCACATGCGGGCCCATGAACACGCGGAAGAACGACAGCGTCTGGTTGTCGGCCTCCAGGTTCACCTTGCCGGTGTACGTGAACCCGTCGGAGTCATCCTGCGGGAACGGGAGCTGGCTACACTTGGGGTGCTTCGCGATGATCGTGAGCTCTTGCCCGATGGGCACGTTGTAGAGGACGACGTGCGGGTTCTCGCCCTTGCCGCCGCTGGTCAGCGACGTGTCGGGGAACTGTGCCTTCAGGTACACCAGGTTGGTCGTGGCGCCGCGCGGCGAGATGTCGAACGTGACTCCACCCTCGTCCGCGCAGCCCGCGAGCGGGATCGCCCAGACGCTGATGACGCCGAGCGCGACGTTCACGTCGATGCCGGTGAGGCTGAGCGCCTGGAGGAGCGTCTTGGCGGTGTCGACGCTGGGCAAGCGCGTGCTGCCGCGGCTCCGGTCCTGCTTCAGGAGCCACTGCCCTTCGAGCAGCTTGTAGTAGTTCGGCGCGGTGACGACCATGTCGACCGGCTGGTTGAGCGGGTAGAGGACGGAGTAGTTCCCCTTCGCGTCCGACGTGACGGTCTTTCCACCGATGTTGATGGTCGCGCCCGCAACGCCGGTGCCCTCCTGGCCCAGGATGACGATGCGGCCGCTCTGCTGCGCCTGTCCGGGGTGCGCCGGGCCCGAGTCAACGGTGCCGCCCTCACCGTTCGCACCGCCCTCATCGGAGAGCGCGCGCAGCGGAACCGTGTCCTCGTCGCATGCCATGAAGAGCGCGGCCGAGCCGGCGAGCGCAGAGATGGCAAAGTAAGCAGCGGCCTTGTTCATCGGGAAGCCTCCAAAACCTGAGCGTATCACGCGCCCCTCACGAGTCGATTGTGATGAGGAGCTTCTCGCGCAAGGCGAAGTACTCCTCGCTCACGCTGAAGAGAACGAGCTCCTTGAGGCGCTCCTTCACAGGGACGCTGGATGCCTCTTCCGTGTGGCGAGCGATCTCGGTGGCGGTCTGCAGATCGTGCGCGAGCAGCATGCCTGCGCGGTCCGCAGTGAAGTCGATGCACGCGACCCACTTCTTGAGGTCGAGCGCACCGCCACCCGAAAGTAGCTTGGAAACAAGGCTCGCGAGCTTGTCGCGCTGTCCGCCCTGGAACTCGGGCGCCATCGCCTGCATGGCCTCACCGACCTGGCCCTGGAGGTCCGGCGCGATGGGGAACTGCGGGACGCAGAGCTTGATCGCCGCGAAGAGCCACGCCTTGAGGCCGGTGCCCGTGGGGACGAGGTGACGCACGTAGTAGCCGGGTCGGTAGTAGACGAGGTGGCGGCCCGCGATGAACGCGAGCGCCTGCGTCGGCAAGGACGTGTCGAACGCGCCGCGACCAAGCACGATCGACGGCGTCTGCGCGTGCAGGAAGCCGAGCGTCGAGGGATCGTTCGGGTTCTGGAACACCTTGGGCGGCGCGAGGCCGAGCACGCCCTGCGCGTAGTACAGGGTCTGCGAGACCGGGTACGGGTGCAGCGATGTGTCGATCGCGTAGCGCGGGTCGTAGCCCATTTGCTCGAGCGGCTGCGTGCGCGCGCGGATGATGGTGGGCTGGATGAGGGCGAAGATCTTCGTGAGCAGCGGGTCGCCCTCTGCATGGGCGATGCGCTCCCACTCCGCCTCGGTGAGCGCCGACTGTGCGGGCGCTGCGTTCTCCGCGCGGTGCTTCTTGTAGAAGCGCTCCTCGTCGGGCTCGGCCAGGTTGAGCACGCTGAGGGCCTGGCAGAGGCACCAGGCCGGGTCCGCGCGCTTCGCGTCCGTGTAGAGCTTGCGGAGGAGCTTGTAGCTCTCCACGCGGTACGGATTGCGACGGAGGATCTGCGCCTGCGAGCGGACGGCCTTCTCCAGGTACTGGTTCACGTCGCTCGCATAGAGCTCTGCGAGCGTCTCCGCGCGCGGACGGTCCACCGGGTCGAAGGCCTGAGCGGCCTCGAACGCGTCGATCGCCATCTCGGGCTCGGCGAGGAACTTGCGATACAGGTCACCGAGCTGGTCGAGCATCTTCACGATGCGCGTGCGGTCGCCGGCGTTCTTCGCCTGCTCCAGCTGCGCCTCGAGGAGCTTCTTCACGCGCGGATGCTCGCTCCGCTTCTTGGAGAGCTCGATGGCCTCGTCGGCGGCCTTGGTCAGCGTGGGATCGCAGCTGAGCGCCTCCTCGTAGAAGCCGAGGGCCTGCGAGTCCTGGTTCAGCTGGCGAGCTGCGATCGTGGCCGCCGTATGCATGTACTTTGCACGTTGTTTCTTGTCCTCGACGAAGTCGGCGAGGCGCAGGACGACCTCCACGAGCTTCGCCCAGTCCTTCTCTTCCGAGTAGAGCTGCATCAGCTTGGCGAGCAGCTTGCGGTCGTCGGGACGCTCCTC
>JANXLV010000122.1 GCA_025355005.1 Myxococcales bacterium
CTCCGTGACGAGCAGCGTGAGCGCGTTGCGGAGCGCGTCCTTGTCGCCGGCGGCGTCCGAGAGGAAGCGCGCGACGTCGTGGTTGTCGAGGAAGTTCACGAGCAGCTTGTACGGCGCCACGCCCGCGCCATCCGTCTGCGGCACCGTCCCGTAGTGCGTCTTCTTCTGCGCCCAGAGCTGCGTGATCTGATCGGTGCCCTTCTGCGACTTCGGGTCGTGCGCGTTCACGAAGATGTCGCGGTACACCTGGTAGTGCTGCGAGAAGTAGAAGACGCTGTCGAGCTCACCCGGCACGGTGTAGCTGCCGAGGAGCTGGTCGTTGCCATCGAACGACTCGCCGAACATCAGGAAGCGGTTCTTGCCCTGCTTCGCGAGGCGCGCGCGAACGGCCGCGGTGAACACCTGCCAGAACTCGTGCTCCACGTGCTTCACGGTGTCGATGCGGAAGCCGTCCAGGTCCGCGAGCTCCACCCAGCGCGTGTACGAGTCGACCATGGTCGCGCGCACGTCGGGGAGCTCCGTCGCGACGTCCTTGAGGCCGCCAGGGAAGTCGCCGAGCGTGCGCTGCGCGGGGTCGTCGTAGTTCAAGATGCGGCCGAAGCCGTGGTATGCGGCGGCGGTACCGAGGATGCCGGGCTGCGGCGGCACGCGATTGATGCTCGCGTCCTGGATGAACACGATCGGCGCGCGCCCCGCATTTCCTGCGGCGGAGAAGGCCTGCACGCCGCGCGGGTCCCAGTCGGGGTCGTATTCGCTGATGTGCTGCACGGGAGACGTGGAGCCGGTGCCAAAGACGTTGGTGTCGGGCACGCCGTTCAGGTTCATGTCGTAAAAGAACGCCTGCCCCATGTGGTTCGTGACGATGTCGAGCACCACCTTCATGCCGCGCGTGTGCGCCGCCGCCGTGAGCTCGCGCAGATCCGCGAGGTCGCCGAAGTGCGGGTTCGTCTGCGTGAGGTCCTGCGCCCAGTAGCCGTGGTACGCGTCCACGTTCGCGTCGGTCTCCACGTTCTTCACGACGGGCGAGATCCACAGCGTGGTCACGCCGAGGCTCTGCACGTAGTCCAGGTTGTGCGCGAGGCCGCGCCAGTCGCCGCCCTGATAGCGCGCGAGCGCGCCGGGCTGCACCTTGTAGTCGTTGTTCGCGTCGCCATCGGCGTAGCGATCCACGAGCACCTGGTAGATGACCTCGTCGCGCCAGTCCTCGACGTGGGTCGCAAGCACGGGCTGCTTGCCTTCATCCGGAACGCTGACGCAGCCGGAGCCGGGCGCCATGAGCGCTGCCGCGAACAAGGCCCCGAACGTGGAGCGAGAGAGGAGGCTCGTTGTTGTTCTCATGGGGCGCCTCACGGGTACGAGCTCGAGTTGAACCACCACTCGGCGCCGATGCCAGCGAAGTGCTCGATCTTTCGCTGTGCGAACACGTCCTCCGGGGCGTACAGGGCGCGAGCGCCGGAGTCGCGGAAGGTGGCCGCGTAGATGGCGTAGATCTGCGGGCGCTTGAAGCTACCGCGACCCCACGGCGAGAAGTACGGCATGAGCGCCGTGCGCACGACGGACGCGGAGAGCGCGCCGTTGCCGTTCGGATCGATGATCGCGGTGCGGCGCGCCTGGTAGCTCGCGTCGAGCGCGACGCCGAAGTGATCCGTCACGTAGGCCTGCGGCCGCAACACGATGGCGCCTTCGTCATACTTCTGCGTTCCGGTCGGTGTGGCCGACGCATCACGAAATGCCCTAAAATACGCCCCGCCGACGATCCCGAACGCCCCGCGCTCGTAGTTGCCGCCGAGCGCGACGAGCGACTCGCTCGCGTCACCCACGGACTTGTCGCCCGCGAACGTGAGCGGCACGCTCAGCGGATCGTACGCGGCGATGCCCCGCGCATGCTTCATGAACAATGCGACGTACGTGTCGCGTTCGCCCGTGAAGTACGCGAGCTCACTTCCGATGAGGTAGCCGGTTTCGGACGGCAGCGGCTGCTCTGTGTGCGTGTTCGTGTCGGTGTAGACGCCGGCCGAGAGCTCCTGCGCCTCTCCGTACAGGATCACCTTGAAGCCGCTCTTGTCCTTGCCGCTCTTCACGAGCTCCGTGAGCTTCAGCGTCTCCACCATGCGGGGACGATCGAGCTTCGCGATGTTCGTGGTGCCGAAGCCGAACGGCGCGACAACGGAGAGCTTCTGGTACTGGTACGTGTCGTCCAGGCGGTTCATGCCGAAGTGCGCCTGCACCTTGGTCTCGTAGCTGGTGCCGTTCTCGGCCTTCGTCTCGTAGACCTTCGCGCCCACGCCGCCGCCGACCGTGTTCTGGTTGTCGAGCGGCCAGTAGTCGAGGACGTAGATGTCGTCGCCGCGGTACATGCGCGCGCCGGCCCAGATGGTGAGGTCCTTGTAGCGTGCCTGCGCGTACAGGTTGCGCACGCCGATGTTGTCGGACGGATTGCCCGTGAAGTGGAAGAACGGACCGAACAACGCCATGGTCGCGACGACCTTGCTGTCCACGTCGGCCGTGATCTTGTCCTCGCGACGCAGCTCGAGCTCCGCGTAGTCCGACTCGTCGAAGCGGGCGCCGTGCGAGACGATGTTCGACGGGCGACCCGTGCCGCCGCGCAGATCGCTGGCGACGCGCACGCGGCCATAGGAGCCGAACTCGAACTTGCCTTGCGGATACGGCGACGCCTCGGTGGGAGCAGCGGTGCCCGGTGGCACGATGACGGTGGGCAGCGGTTCGGGTGGCTTCTCCGCAGGCGGCTCCGTCTCAGCCGTGGCGGGTGGTGAAGACGGGATCGACGGACGGCCCACGGGGTTCTGGGCGTGCGCGGCGCCCTCGCTCATGATCGTCGCGAGCGCCGACACGGACACGAGGCTCGTGAGCAGCGTCCTCGCCCGGCGATGCGAGACGAGCGATTTCACTCGCTTGCAAACGGACTGCAAGGAGGCCGACAACGTGGCGTGCGTCACTTCCGTCTCCACTGGGCGCGCAATCCGACCATCGCGCAGGGAGTTCGTCTAGCAGGATTCGGAATACCCGCCATTGAAAAGTAACTCATGAGTGAGTTACGCGAGAATCGCGCTGTAAATCCGGGTGAGCCGCTGGAATCGAGCGTTTGTGCACGGGCCGGAGTAGCATCGAGACGTGCAGCGGGTCCGTTCGAGTGCGTGGTTCTGGAGCGTGTGGCTTTCGGCGTCGTTCACGGCCGCGTGCAGTCCGCCGCCGGCGCATCGGCAGCTGGACATGGTGCCGATCGGGACGTTCACGTCGCCGGAGGGCACGTCCACCACGTCACCCACGACCGAGACGGACAACACCACGACGCCCGCGGGCGCTGATCCCGTCGTGGCCTCCGACAAGAGCGCGGAGTGCACGTCTGCCCGCTTCGACAATCTCTACCTGGTGCTCACCAACCCTGCGTGTCAGGTGGACACGCGCGGCGACAAGCCGGCGGACGTGAAGGCAGACCTGGAGGTCGCCGTCTCGGCGAAGACCCCGGAGATCGTTCCGGGCGGACGCGTGGACCTCGTCATCTCGTACAAGAACAAGAGCCAGAGGCCGCTACAGCTGTATTTCGTGCTCGATCCGGCGCCGCGCTTCGACGTGGACGCGCTCGACGGCAAGGGACGCCTCGTCGGCATACCCAAGGGCAAGGCCCCGAAGGCCGCAAAGCCATCGCAGAAGAACACGGCGCGCATCACGCTGCTCGCGGGCGGCGTCGCGAAGATGAAGGTCGGCTGGACCGCGTCGAACACGCGCTGGGCAACCGAGCAGGTGAAGGGGGGCGAGGTCCCCGAGGGCGGCTACCCGAAGGCGCCGACGACGCCACTTGCCACCGGCAGCTACACGCTGCGGCTCGTGACGCCGCTCACGCTCGTGGTCGAAGGTGCAGAGCGCGATCTCTCCGCACCCAAGGTCGCGATGGACGTGAAGGAGTAGCGGTTACCGCAGGACCGCGAACACGATCGCGCCGAGCACGAGCAGTACGAACACGATGCCCACGGCGACGATCGCGACGACAGGCGTGTGCGACGGCGCTCTGGCTTCTCCGATCGGCACGTGCATCGAGTTTGGCGGTGCTGCGATCGGGAGGTGATTGGGGTTGCCGCTCGCGGGCTCCGGATCGCCGAGCAGCGGGACATGGAGGGATTGGCCCGGATGACCGGCAGCCTGACCTGCAGCGGGCCGGTCCGACATGGGCGATGCTCCAGTGTCCTCTATGGCAGGACCAGGCGCGCCTTCGACGGGCGGGTTGCGAACAGAGAAGATCTCATCGTCGACGCGAGAGACCCGAACGTTCGGATCGGGCGCGGCAGCGAGCAGCTTCGCGGCGGACGCGCGCTCCTCGGGAATCCCCACGGGCGCGGCAACCAGCCCGAGCACCGCGCCGACCGCAGGCGCGACGGTGCCAGTGGAGGCGGGAGCGAAATCCGCGCGAGGCGTCTGGATCCGCGGCGTGGACTGTGACGGCGGCGGAGCAAATTCCGCGCGTGGTGTGACGGGCCGCAAAGACGGCCCGGAAGGAAAGGGAGCGGCCGGCGCCATCATCGGCGGCGGCGTGGGGATCAGCATGGGCATCGGCAAGGGAACCGGGAGCCGCGGCTGCGACTGCGATGCCGGCGCAAAGTCCGCGCGAGGGGTGATGGGCCGGGAGGGCGCCGCTTGCGCCGGTCCAGATGCCGGCGGTCCAGATGCCGGGGCATCGAGGCTTGCGCCAGAGTCCGCTGCCTCCGAGAGCGCCGCGTTCATGGCCTGCGGCGTGAACGGCGCCATGACGGGCGTCGGAGGCGGACGTTGCGGCGGCGGCGGCGGTGGCTTGGCCGCCTCATCCGGGATGATCCAGTCGTCGTCGTCGAGAAGGCCGCTGCTCGAGAGAGACTCAGGCACTGCGGCCGTCTTCGCGGTCGTCGCCTCGGGCATGCTGAAGTCCGTCACCGGTATTGCTGGCGGCGTCTTGATGAGCACCTTCGGCGGAGCAGGCTCTGCGAGCTTCGGCTCGTTGGTCGCCCGCGCCTCGGCGCTCTTCGCGATGAGATCAAGGATCTCCTTGGGAGCTTGACCCACCACGGTCGACGCACTGTAGACGTCCTCCACCTGCCCTGGGGGCGGCGCAAGCGTCGGCGTCTCCTTCTTCTTTTCTTCTTCCATTGCGAGGGGCTAAGCCGCCCTATTGAACCTCGCAATAGCCGTAGTTGCAAGCGGGAGCCGCGTTGGGGCAGTCGGACGTGGTCTTGCAGGATTTGCAGGATGTGGCGCCATTTGCCTTCAGATCGAAGTAGCAACCACAGCCAAACTGCGGCTGGAATGACACGAATGGGCCCATTTCTTGGCTGCGATTCACGCGCATCGCACAGAGCGGGACCAGACCCTTGGAGGAGACAGCGTCGATGAGCGTGGAGTCGATCTTCGGGATCGTGAACCGCGTCAGCAGAGCCGTTGCGCCCGCGTTCGGAAGGCCGCCGGTCGTGCGCCCGTAGAGGTGCACGGGTCCCCAGATCGGGTAGTGACCATCGCGCACGTTGATCTTGTCGCGCGAGTTGATGGTGGAGTCAGGCAGGTAGGCGCAGGTCTGGTCCTTCGCCTGAAAGGCCAGGATGCGCAGGTTGGAGCGCTCTGCATCCGCGAGGTCGACGGAGAGGATGCCGATCGTCTTCTCTGCCGTGGCCGGGTCGACGATGATCTTCACGCCGCTCTGCACCGCGCCGCTGCCGCCGCGGTCGATCCCGAAGAACTGCGTGGCCGGAACGCCGATGGCGCGTGCGATCATCTGCTGCGTGCCGGAGCTCGCGTTGCGCACGAAGAAGTACGTGGGGTCACTCCACGGAATGCCTGGCGTGGTGTAGCCGCCCGTGCCGAATGCGAGATAGCCAGCCTCTGCGCTGATGCTCTTCTGCGTGGAGTTGGACGGGACCACGAAGGTCATCGGCTGGATGGGACCGTGGAAATCCGTGATGACGATGCCGCCGCCGGGGTCCGCGATGCCGCAGCTGGACGCGTAGACGTCGGACGCTCCCACATCGACGTAGGGGTACGGCCCGGTTGGAAAGTTCGCGCCCAGCGCCTGGTCGGCCCAGCACTCCTGCGTGGTGCCGTCCGCCTTGAAGAACACGGGGTAGTTCGGCTTTGCGCCGGCGATGTCCTTGATGATCCTGCTGCCAGTGTTGACATCGTCGTTCGTGCTGAAAATGTTGTTCACGCCAGTGCAGGAGCCCTGGGATTGGTAGATGATCGAATAGCTGCCGCTGTCGGCTGCAAGCAGCGGGGCTAGCGAAGCCAGGAAGGGCTTCAGCGCGCTGGAACCCGTGACGTAGACGACGTTGGCACGACCACCCGCGGCGTCCTTGCAGTTGACCGTGGGCGTGACCGTCTGCGCGGAAGCGACGGATGCGATGGCGACCGAGAAGAGGGATGCAGCGACGCAAAGTGAAAGGCGCATCTCAGAAACCTCCATCCGGGATGACGAGGGGCGGCAAGCTCCCATCGCACACGCCGAGGCGGGCGCAGTTGTCGAAGGGGATGCACGATGCGTTCGTGCACTTCTCGTTCAGGAAGTCGCCCTGGCTGACGGGGACCTTCGGTACGCAGCCATCGGGCAGGCCCGAATTTCCGTCCGGCAGGTTGCCGCCGTCGCTCTTGACCTGACCATCCAGCGCCGCGCCATCGGTGGCAGTGAGGTCCACGCAGACGCCGACCTGGCAAACGGCAGTGGCGGAGAATTTGGTGCAATCTGCATCCGATCCGCACTGATCGGCTTTTGTATTCAGCAGGGCAGTGCACGCGGCCATGCCAAGCAGAAGGAGGAGGCCAGCGCTGCGGCCCCTCCGCATGAGAAGAGAGATCATGTCAAAAGCTCCCATGGACAGCAGACGAGCATCCGACAAGGCACAACCATCTGTCGAGTGACGATCGTGTGTCGCGCGATGTCCGCCAGGCTCAGTTCACTCAGTTGCCGGGCTCGCAGAACCCGTAGTTGCACGCAGGACGCGCGGGGTCCTTGCAGTCCGTGGACGTGACGCAGGTGGAGCACGTTGTCGCGCCAGTCACCACCGAGTCGAAGAAGCAATCACAGCTGTAGGCGGGTGCCTCCACGCGAAGCGCGCCCATCTCCACGTCGCGCTTCACGTCCATGGCGCACTGAGGCACGTTGCCCGACAGCGAGACAGCTTTGACGAGCTCCTGGTCGAGCTTGGGCAGACCAAAGCGCAGCACGAACGCGCCAGCCGCCGCGCTTGGAACGCCGCCGCTCAGGGTCGTATAGAAATGCAGCGGTCCCCAGAGCGGGTAGTGCCCGTCGCGGACGTTGCGCTTGTCCTTCGTGTTCTTGGTGGAGTCAGGCCAGAACCCGCACCCCTGCCCGAACCCCTGGAACGCAAGCTCCCGCAGGTTGCCGCGGTTCTGATCGGCCAGGTCGGCGGAGATGGTTCCGATGGTTTTTTCGGTCGCGCCCGCGGGCACGGCTTGCAGACCTGCTGCCATGGAGGAAGCTGACGACTTCTGCGTTCCCCACCAGCTCGACGGCGTGATGTTGATCCCGCGCGAAAGGATCTGGTTGGTGCCCGTGCTGTCTGCGCGGTTGAACAGGTACGTCGGATCGCTCCAAGGAATGGCACCTGCGTCGCCGACACCGCCGAGGCCGTAGACCATGTGCGCGGCCTCCGCGCTGATCGCCTGCTGCGAGGACGCGCTGGGAACCAGGAATGTCATCGCCTGGATCGGACCCAGGTATTCACCGATGCCGTTCACGTTGGGATCCGGCATGTATTTTAGCTTGGTCGCGCAGGACGAGGAGAAGATGTCGGACTCGCCAACGTCGACGGTGGCCTGCCCATACGGAACCGGAACGCCGCCTGTGATCACATTGACCGCCGGGTCGCCGAGCCAGCACGGGACCGCGACGCCGGTGGCGTCGTAGTAGAACGTCTGCTTTCCGAGCGCGTCCTTGATCACGTGCTTCGCGCCATCGACGTTGAACTGCGAATCCACGCCGGTACATGAGTTCGTCGCTTGCCACACGATCGTGTACGACGGACTCGCCGCCGCAAGGATGGGCGCAACGGCGGCCAGGAACGTGGGCAGGTTCGTGGAGCCAGTCACGTAGACCACGTTCGGCCGCAGCACGGGATCGAAGCAGAAATCCACCGCGGGGTTCGGACCAGCGTCCGAGCCAGCAGCAGCGCCAGCGTCCGGGAAGACTCCATCCGGCAGGCCCGCGTCATCGCAGAGGCCAAGCATCTTGCAGTTGTCGAACGTCATGCACTCGGAGCTGGTGCACGCGTTCTGGATCTGGCCCGCGGTCGTGGGCTTTCCTGGGAAGCAACCATCGAAGCCGCTCGTGACGCCGCCGTCCTTGGCCGTGCTTCCGTCACTCGTCGTGCCGTCGGCAGTGTTGCCATCGCTTGCACCTGCTTCGCCGGTCCCGGCGCCATCCACGCAGACGTTCGCCTGGCATGTGGCTGTGGCAGACAGCTTCTTGCAGTCGTCGTCGGACTTGCACTGATCGCTGCTCGTGTTGAGGAGCACGGAGCACGCGACAACGGGCAACAGCAGCACCGCGAGCAGTAGCGCCCGGCCGCGACGCGGTATGGTGGGGCCCGCTTTCATGTCAGAAGCGCCCGCGAAGGACAGCGCCGTTGGGGGCCACGCTGAGCCCGACGGTGTCCGCCTTTGGAGAATTGAAGAACGTGAAGTAGACCGCCGCGCCGGCGGTGAGGATGGCCACGCCACCCAGGACGTCCGTCGTGATCGCGAATGTCTGCATGCGACCGTGCAGGTCGTCCAGGCGGCCGCGATTGGTACCGAGCTTGTTCTCCTCGTCCTTCAGGCTGCTCTGCGCGTTGAGCGCGACGATACCCGTCGTGACTGCACCGGCGGTCAGAAGACCAGTCGCGCTCCACAGGATGATGGGCACCACGTTCGACTTCTTCTCCGCAGGTGGTGGCGGCGGTGTGCCGGGACCGGTGCTACCGCCTGTCGCGAGCTCGAAGATGAACTGGACCTCCTTGGTGTCCGCCGTGGCGATGTCCACGTTGCGGGTCTGCGGCGGTGCTCCGCGCTTCACCACGGTGATCTTGCGGGTGCCGATGCTGACCAGGATCTTGTCCTGGGGGGCCTTTCCGATGAGCTCGTCGTCAACGAGGATCTCGGCGCCGGGCTCGTTGGTCACGACACGAATGTGACCCACGCGCGTTCGAACGTTCTCGAGCGACTTCTCGACCTCTTGATAGTGGGCGGCGCTCGAGCCCGCCTCTTTCTGGTAGCGCTCGAAGTACGTGAGCGCAGCAGCGTAGTTGCGGAGCTGCAGGTTCGTCTGACCGATGTTGTAGAGCACAGCGGCGTTGGGCGCGATCTCGTAGGCCTTCTTGAACTCGGAGAGCGCGGCGCGGTAGTCGGCTTCGTTGTAGAGCGCGACGCCGTGTGTGAAGTGCTTGCCCGCCTCCTTCTGCGTTGCGTCGTCGGCGCCAGCCGCGCCGCACACCAGGAGGAGCGCGACAACCAGGAGCGCTCGGAGCGATGCAAATTTCATCTATTGCCCGTAAGGATTGTTGGGATCGATCGTGTGAACCGGCGCGGTACCACCATTCGGATTGATGTCCGTTGGCCTTCCGCCGGACGCGGAATGTGCTGGCTGGGTCCCCGTCGCAGAAGCGGATGGCGCAGCCGACGGCACGAGCTTCACCCCCGCTGATGGTGCAGAAACGGGCACGAGCATCCCGTTCGGACCCATGACTGTGCCGGGCGGGGCCTTGTCCAGCGAGAGCGTGATCTGGACGTTCGCCTCGAAGTCGGTGTCCTGCGTCCGGGGCAGGTACCCAGGAGCCGTGGCGGTGATCTTGTGCTTGCCGCCCTTCTTGTGCTTCGCGGAGTAGGGATTTCCAGCGAGCTGCGCGCCGTCCAGGAAGATGGTCGCATTGGGTGGCGCGACCACGATCGCGACCTCGATCGCTTCGACCTGGGTGAACTTGGTCTGCCAGAGATCGGTGCCCGGGATATCCGTCGGGAACGGCGCTGCGCTCTGCGTGGGCGCGGTCGGGGTCGGCGTTGCAATCTTCTGCGGCCTCATGGCGTATCCAACGGCGCCAATCGCGATGATCGCCGCGATGCCGCCGAACGCCCACGGCAGCTTGCTCGACTTCGGCTGGCGTAGCACCAGCGACGGAACTTCCGCCGCCATGGAGGTACCCGCCGACGGCGTGACGTTGCTGACGCCGCTCACCTGCGACACGCTGCCTGTCGCGTTCGGGATCGACGGCTGCGATGGCTGCGACGGGTTGGAGTCGAGCGCAGGCTTGCTGACGCTCGAGATGCTGGACTCGCTGGCTGCGGCCGCAGGAACACCCAGGCCCTTGAAATCCAGCTTGGGTAGCGAGATGTGCTGCGAGCTGCCCTTCGAGACGTGTCCCTCCACGACCTTGCGGAGCTTCTCGCGCTCGTCTGCGAACGCCTCGTTCATGCGGATGCCCAGATCCGTGAGCGTCTCCTCGGCTGGCGCGCGAAGCAGATACTGCTCGATCTGCTGACGGAACTCGTGGGCCGTCGCATACCGCTTCGTGGGATCAGAGTCGGTCGCCTTTGCGACCATCGCGCGCAGCTCTTCCGGGGCAGAGTTTGCGGACTCCGGCAGCGCGGGGATCTTCCGTTCCACGAGCGAGCGCAGGATGTCGAGCTCGGGCGACTGACCCCACATGCGCTTGCCAGCCAGAGCTTCCCACAGCATTGCGCCGACCGCGAACACGTCGGCGCGGCGATCGATGCCGGTGCCACCGAGCTGCTCGGGAGACATGTATGCGACGCGACCTTTGAGCGTGCCCGCCTGCGTTTCCTGCAGCCGATTGCGCGCCTTCGCGACGCCGAAGTCGAGGATCTTCACCTGGCCGTCGAACGTGATGAACACGTTCTGCGGGCACACATCACGGTGAACGATGCCCAGCGATGAGCCGTCGAAGTCCGCGAGCTCGTGCGCATAGTGGAGTCCCGCGAGCGTCTCGGCGAAGATGCGCAGCGTGGTGTTCAGGCCGATGGGCTTGGTCTTCTCGAACGCCTTGTTCGCGCGACTGAGCGCGCGACCTTCGAGGTAGTCCATGGCGATGAAGTACCGGCCGTCCGCGTTGCCGACCTCGTTGGTCTGGACGATGTTGCGGTGATTGAGGCGCGCGGTCAGGCGTGCCTCATCCAGGAACATCTCCCGGAAGCTCTCCTCGTGGGCGAGCTCCGGCTTCAGCTCCTTCACGACGACGAGCTTGTTGAACCCACCGACGCCACCGGCGTGAGCCAAGTAGACGATGCCCATACCGCCGCGCGCGATCTCGGCAACCAGCTGATACTTGCCGAGCTGAGCGCTGTTGGAGCCAGAATCTGTCACCGTGCGATCAAGTGTAGATGAGCGAAACCAGCGTGGTCCAGTCTTGGGCAATCATTCCGGATCGCTCACATGTAGAGCGGCGTGGGGCTGCAGATCACAGAGCACCGCTGGCGCGGATGTTCAGCAGCAGAAGTCAGATCGGTCGTGCCGCAGGGAGATCCCGCAGTGATGGCGGCTGCGCACCATCCACATCGGTGAAGCCGTACTCCTGCGCGAGCTCGGCGACGATGAGCACCTTTCCCGACTTATCGATGCGCTTTGGGTCTGCGAAGATGGCAGCCACCGCGCGGCCAGAGAACTGCGCGCTCTCCGCGTTCGTGAGATCGAACGGCGCGCCGCTGCCCATCGCCACCAGCCGCTCCGTGCGCACGACGCCCGGCCACAGCGACACCGACGTCACGTTGAAAGGCCGAAGGTCGTGCGCCATGTCGCGCGCCAGCCTGTCGACGCCCGCCTTGCCCACGCCGTAAGCGATGTTTACCGCGTATCGCTTCCCGCCGAAGCTCGACACGTTCACGATGAGTCCGTCCTTCGCGCTCACCATCCGTTTCGCCGCGAAGACGCTCGCGACGTAATGAGAGCGGAGCCCGACGTCGTGCATCGTGTCCCAGAACTCGATCGGCTGTTCCCAGAACGGCGTGTTGAAGAGCGGGCCGTCCGGGATCGCGAAGACGTTGTTCACCAGGATGTCGATGCGACCGCGCTCGCGATCGATGCGCTCGAACACCGCGGCGACCTCTTCATCGTTACGATGGTCGCACGTGACGGCGACGCCTTCGCCGCCGAGCGCGGTGACCAGGGTCGCGGTCTCTTCTGCCGTACCGGGTAGCGGCGCGCGCGTCGCCGCACCTCGCGCAGTGACGTAGACCGTCGCGCCTGCCTCACCGAGGCCCAGCGCGATGCCCTTGCCCACCCCGCGACTGGCACCCGTGACCAGCGCGACCTTCCCTGCGAGCGGCTTTGCGTCGGTCATCGAGGCAGTCTACCGGGATCGACTCCGGTTCGTTGAATCCAGTCGCCCTCAGTATTCGGAGTCCTCCAGGTGCTTCAGCACGCTCATGTCGAGCTGGCTCGCGACCAGCGCGAAGAGGCTCGCGGCGTGCGGTGAGTCGTCACCGAGCTCGGCGCGGATGCGGGCCTCCACGCGGCGCACGACGCTCTCCTTTGCCTCCGTCACGCGGCGCGCTGCGGAGGCGCGGCTCATATGCAGCACCCGCCCGAGCTCTTCGTGCGTGAGCTGGTCGATGAAGTAAAGACGGAAGATGGTGCGCTCCTCTGGCGGCATCGCGGCAAGCACCTCCGCGAACGCGCGCTTGAACACGTCGGCGGAGCGCTCCTTCAGCAGCGCGAGCTCCGGATCGTTGGCGCTCGCGGCGCGAGAGGTCGCGAGCCACGAGATCGCAGAGGCCGCGACGAACCCGATCTTCGATCCGAACGAGGCCTGGAGCAGCCGCGGCGACGCCTGGGATCTCTTCGGCGGCGAGGTCGGCGATCGATGCCAGGACGACTTCATGGCATCACCGCCGCGCGTGACCGAAGGCGGCTTCGTGTTCCAGCGCAGCTACTCCAACAAGGCCGCGAAGGCTGGCCACGATCCGTGCGTGCCCGCGCCCGCGTCGCCGTACTTCAACGTGAAGCCGCGCGACGGGAACAACTACGAGATGACCGTGGGTCAGTCGCTGACCATTCCTGTCAGCGCGATCTCCGACGCGCCGCTCTCTGCCTTCAAGGTGACCGCGAAGGAGGCGACGAACACGTTCGGACTGGGAGACAACGTGCTCGACGTTTCGCTGAGCGCGGACCACCTGACGCCGGGCCAGGCCGGCACGCTCACCGTGAAGCTCAAGTCGCGCCCGAGGCGCTGTGCGCTGGTGGTGCTCGAGAGCACGGCGACGACGGCCGACGGGACCGTGCTGCACGAGTGGCCGATCCTGCTCTCGGTCAAGAAATGAGCCGCTGGCGCGGGGCCGTTCTACTTCGCGTAGATCGCCGTACCGCGCGCGCCGAGCGTCGTCACGAGTGCGCCGTTCTGCACCGTGACGGAGGGCCCGCCGAGCAGATCCTTCAGCACCGTGCCGTTCGACAGGTTGAGCGAAGGCGGCAGCTGCGCGTTGACGGAGTCACCCGCGATGTTCTTCGTCATGGTGACGAGCGCCACGTCGCCGTCGACGGTCTGACGCGCGAACACCATCCAGCTCTCCTCGGCGTGCACTGGCACGTAGTCGCCGCGACGGAGCGCGACGTTCGACTTGCGAGCCTGCCCGAGCGCGCGTGCGAATGACAGCGTGCTCGCCTCGTCACCGGTGACACTGTCGCCACGCCAGTCAGCGCGGTTGTTCGGGTCGGCGCCGCCCCACTGCCCGTACTCGTCACCGTAGTAGACAAGAGGCGCGCCGGGCTGCGTGAGGAGCCAGAAAAGACCCAGCTTGTGGCGCGCATACGTGTCGCTATCCGGCGGTGGGCCCGCGATGCTGCTCCACTGATTGCCCGGAATTCCCGGGTCGTGAGATGCGTCCTGGCCGCGGTAGCTCGCGAGCGTGATGAAGCGCGACGAGTCCTGACTGCCGATGTACGGCGTCATGATCGCGCCAGCCGGGTACTGCGTCGTGGCCTGCTGCGACCAGTAGTCCGCGTGGATGAGGCCCTTGTTGTCCGTGGAGAAGACGTTCGTGGGCACCGCGTAGTACGTGACGAAATCGATCTGCCCGTCGAGCCCGTGCGGTCCGATCGCGCGGCTGATGAGATCGTACTGGCTCTGGTTGCACGCCACGCCGCAGTCGCTCCAGCCCGTGGCGGTCTCACCCGTCATGAAGACGCGCGTGCCGGCCTTCTCGAACTCGTCGCGGATGGAGGCGGTGAGGTTGATGACCGCGGCGTCCTCCACGTGCTTCACCGCGTCGAAGCGGAAGCCGTCCAGGTCGAATGTGTCGAGCCACCACGCGGCGTCGGCCTCGAACTGATCCGACACCTGGGGCACCGTCCAGTTCACGTCCGGCATGTACGAGGCGAAGAGGCAGTCCAGGCGGTGACCGTCCCAGTCGCAGTTGTTCGTGCCGCACACGCAGCCCGTGCGGAACCAGTCCTTGTGCTGCGAGAAGTACTCGTGCTCCTGGTGCACGTGGTTCACGACGAAGTCCTGCAGGATGCGGATGCCGTGCTTGTGCGCCTCTGTTACCAGCGCCTTCAGCGCGAGCTCGCCTCCGAAGCGCGGCTCCACCTCGCGCGCCTTGGTGGGCCAGTAGCCGTGGTAGCCGGTGACCTGGTGCACGCCGTCGGCCGCGGGGAACGCGCCCTTGGGGTTCGTGTGCAGCGGCGAGAGCCAGATGGCGCGGATGCCGAGCTTGTCGAACGTGCCGTCGGTGATCTTCGCAGTCACGCCGGCGAAGTCACCACCGTGATAGTCCGCGCGCGGGTCGACGCCGGGAATGGGGGCGGCGTCGTTCGACTTGTCGGCGTTGCCGAACCTGTCGACCATGGCCATGTAGATGACCGCGTCGTTCCAGGTGAACGGCGCTTGCTCCGCCCAGAAGACCAGGCGCAGCGGCTTCGCGGCGGTGCCTCCCAGATCCTTCGCGTTCACGAAGAGCGTGTATTTCCCGTCTGCGAGCTGCGCCGTCTTGAACGAGATGAGCTTCTTCGTGGCGTCGAACGTGACGGGGACGGCGGTGTCGGTGCCATCCTTGCGGAGGGTCGCCGTGATCGAGCTCTGCAGGACGGAGGGGTGCTGCTTGCCGTCGGCCCACTTCACGGTGCCCGAGAACACGCCGCCAGCGAGAGACTTCTGCGACAGCGTGAGGCTAGGCTGGTAGCAGTTCGCGACGCGCACGCCGCTGTTCTCCACTCCGCCGACGTACCTGCGATACGAGGCGTTCGCGTCAAGCTGGTAGTTCGCGCCGTCCGTGATGATCTTGTAGCCGGTCATGCCGGGCATCAGCGGCACGGTCGCGCTGTACGCGCCGTTCGCGTCGGGCCCCTTCATCGTAGTGCCGGGCTTCGCGAACATGTTCCACTCGCCTGCGAGAGCGGCGCTCTGCACCGTGGTGCCCACGGCGGGCTTCCACGTGAACGTCACGTCGCACGGACCCGTGCTGGGACCGGCGTCCACGTTGCCACCACCGCCGCCGTCCATGTCGCCGGGCATGCCGGGGGTGCCGCCACCTTCGGCGCTGCCGTCCAGCCCGTCGAGCGGAGGAGCAACGTACGTGGACGTCCCCGTGTCGCACGCGGCGATCGCGGCAACGACGAACAACATGCATACTGCACCGAATAGCGCGCCCGATGTCGTGATGGCGTTCTTCACGCGTTCCTCTTCCCGCGCTTGCGGAGCAGACCTGCGAGCGCGAGAGCGCCAAGCATGAAGCCAGCGGTGCTGCCGCCTTCGCCACGCGGAGCGGTCGCGCACCCGCCGTCGTTGTCTTTCTTGTTCGCCGCGGCGCCGTCCTGGGTGAGGCCGGGATCCGTGCCGCCGTCGTTCGTGCCGCCGTCGACTGCGGAGCCGGCGCCGCCGTCCTTGCCGCTCACGCCTCCGTCAGTGGTGCCTGGCTCGGGAGGCTCGCTCGCGTACGCGCCGCACGTGGGGACGCCGCCTGAGCCGCGATCGGCGAGCGCGATGAGGTACGCGCCCGCGCCGAAGCCGACCATGGGCGCCTCACCGACGTAGTCGGCGTTGACGCGGTCGTGCAGCTCCGACAGCTGGTTGTAGTTGTCCGCAGCCTGCGCCACGTTCCACGCGAACGCCGTGGACGCGGAGGCGGTGTCGCCGTTGAGCTCCATCGCGCGCTGCGAGCGCTGGTCCACGAAGACCCACTCCTGCGAGTCGTACCAGGCAGGGATGTTGCTGCGCATGAAGCCGCGCCCGCTCGGTGGGACCAGGCCGGCCTTGATGGACGCGAGCGAGGCCTTCGCGGTGTGACGGTCCGGATAGACGAGGCCGAAGTTGAGAGCCTCCACGACGGCTGCGTCGAGCCACTGCGTACCAGACGCAAGGCCTTCGGTGCTCTGCGCAAGCGTGCCGTCGGGCGCGCGAAGGTGGGTGAGCAAGGCGTCGCGGGCCTTCTCGCCCGCGCTCTGGTACGTCATCTGCGAGCCCGTGTCGCCGACGACCTTCGCGAGGCGTGCAGCAGAGCAGAGCCCGTTCGCGGCGGTCAACGTCGTGTAAGTGAAGTGACGTTCCTTGCCGTTCGTGTGCACTTCCCAGATGGACGAGTCTGCCTTGATGAGGCCCGTGGGCTCCTGCAGGGAGACAAGAACGTCCGCGACCTTCGCGGAGACCGTGGACCACGCGTTGATCGCGAACGTGTTGTCGCCCGACGCGCGCACGTACTCGTCGAGCGCCCAGAGGAAGAGGCCGAAGCCGTCGAACTCGATGTTCGGACCGTCCGCGTTCAGGTCGCTCTCTTCGGTCCCGTTGCCGAAGTAGCGCACGACGGAGATCTGGTATGGCTTGCCCACCTGCGCCTGGTAGTTGTTCGTGGTCGCGGAGAGCTGGAAGCGGAGCGCAGCCTTCGCCTCCGGAAAATGTCCCGAACGAACGAGGCCCACGGTGGCGTACGCCATGTCGCGCACCCACGTGATGTTCCACTTGCCGGGCGGCAGGCTCGCCATGATCTGGCCGTTCGCGTTACCGCCCTCCGTGATCTGCGCGCCGCGAAGGACGACCTGCGAGGCCTTGGACAGCGCAGCCTCCATGGGCGTCGCACCCTTCGGCGCCGCAGTGAGCCAGCCGCTCCACGCCGCGGTCTCTGCCGCGAGGATGACGTCAGGCGCGCGGCCGTTCACCCACGCGCGGACCTTGTCGGCCTCGGGTGCGGCGTTCGAGTCGAGCGCGACGACGCTGTAGAAGCCGGCCCATCCGCTCGCGCCGATGGCGAGATTGCCCACGGAGACCTGAAACCCAGGCACCGCGTCGCTCGTCGCGCCAGCCGTGGCGTTCGTGTTGGGAAGGTCGGCGCCGGTCATGAGCAGCGGGTACGGGTTGTCCGGCGTGGTGGTGTGCTTCGTGGATGCCGTGACGCTGCCGTGCGCGAAGGTCACGTTCGCTGGGCCGTACTCGTAGAAGGCGTCGCGCGGGGCGTCGAAGAGCGTCTGCTCGGCGTCGGTGCCGGGCGCAGGCGAGCCAGAGCCCAGGTGGTAGTTGTAGAGGTGGTACACGTCGACGTTGCCGGTGCCGCTCGTGCGCGTGACCTTCACCAGCGTGATGGCGACGTTGTCGTCGAGCGTGATGGGCGCGAACACGTACTCGTCGATGGTGAGCCCGGACACCGTGCGCTGCGCGTGGACGATGTTTGTATTCTGCACGTACTCGACCAGCGTGGGCGCCACGTTGCCGAGCCACGTGCCAGTGCCGCCCGCGCCACCGACGCGAACGCCAGGGTAGCTGTCGAACGCGAAGTTGCGGGACTGCACGCCGGCGGAAGGAAACGCGTACGGGTGCTCGAGGTACTGCTTCATGCGGTACGTCGCGCGGTCGTACGCGATCGCCGCGCGGCCGTTGCCGGACGGAAGCATCTTCACGCTGGTGTGGGGCAGGACGGCGAGCGCGCGAGGCGAAACGAGGGCGATCCCCAGCCCGACCAACATGGAGACGAGACCTGCGCGTTTCACGGATCTTGGGCGTAGCACGCGCCCAAAAGGCCGCCACCGGAAAGTAACTCAGGCCTGCGTTACCGTTCTCTCCGAACTCGCGTGCTAACGTCCTTCTCATGTCCCGCGACACTCTCGTCAGAGCCATTTTCGCCTGCACCGTGATGACGGCCGGCTGCAACCAGGGGCCGAGCGAGCCGGCCAGTACGGTGGCGACCGTGGCTCCACCGGCCCAGCCCCAGACCGGGACCGTGGCCGTGGCCAATCCCGCAGCGCTGAGGCTCGGCAAGGCGATCGAGGCCAACGCGACGACCGCGCGGCTCGCCGACATCGCGAAGGAGCCTCGCAAGTTCGAGAAGACCACCATCGCCACCACTGGAACCGTGACCGCGATCTGCCAGCACCGCGGCTGCTGGATGGAGATCAAGGACGACGCCAGCGAGGCACACATCCGCATGGCAGGGCACGCGTTCATGGTCCCGCGCACCGCCGCCGGCAAGAAGGCGAAGGTGCTCGCGCAGGTTCAGCTCTCGCAAGAAGAGCCCGCGTGCGACGACGCCGACGAAGCGATGATGAGCACCGCTGCTGGACCCGCGCCCACCCCCGCTGCGCCCACCCCTGCTGGCGCTGCGAAGAAGGAAAAGAAGGGCTGCCGCGCAGAGGCGGAGGAGCAGATGGGACATCCGCTGCCGAAGCTGGAGCTCGTCGCGCTCGGCGTGGAGATCTACGGCTGACTCACTCCGCAGGTGATGCGGCGTCGGTGGGCTCGATGGACGGAATGGGGCGCGGCTTCTTGCCGATGCCGAGCACCGACTTGAGTCCCTCGATCGCCAGATAGAAGGCCGGCACGACGACGAGCGAGAGCAACGTGGAGCTGATCACGCCGCCAATGACCGCGATCGCCATCGGTGCGCGGAACTCGCTTCCCTCACCGTTGCTGAGCGCGGTGGGAAGCATGCCGAGGATCATGGCGGCGGACGTCATGAGAATGGGCCGAAGGCGCTCGGGACCAGCCTCGAGGATGGCCTGCATGGGTGTCTCGCCGTGCTCGCGCACGCGCACGATGGCGCGGTCGAGGAGCAAGATCGCGTTCTTCGTGACGAGGCCCATGAGCAATATGATGCCGATCATGGAGCCCATCGCGAGCGAGTTCTTCGTCACGAAGAGCGCCACGAACGCGCCGACGAACGCGAGCGGCAGCGTGAGCATGATCGTGAGCGGATGGATGAAACTCTCGAACTGCGACGCGAGGACGATGTAGATGAAGATGATCGCGAGCAGCAGCGCGACACCCATGGACGAGTTGGACTCGTTCATCTGGCGGACCTGTCCGTCCCAGTGCCAGCTCGAGCCGGCCGGCATCTTGATCTTCGCGAACGCGACGTTCATGTCCGTGACCAGCTCGCCGAGCGATCGGTTCTGCGGCGTTGCCCAGATCACGATCTGACGCTCGCGATCCTCGCGCTCGATGAGGCTCGGGCCTTCGCCGCGCTCCACCGTCGCGAGATCACCGAGGGCCATGGGGCCCTTCTGTGTCCACACGGTCATGCGCAGCACGTCGTCGACGGTGCCGCGGTCGCCCTCGCGCAGCCGCACGCGGATGGGCACCTCGTCCTTGCCCTGCCGCATCTTGCCCGCCTCGTCGCCCTCGATACCAGCGCGGAGGAGCATGGCGAGCGTGGCGACCGGAACACCGGCGCGCGCCGCGCGATCGCGATCGACCGCGACGCGGAGCTCCGGCTGCCCAGGCGTGTACTTCATGTTCACGTCGGCGATGCCGGGGATCGCCTTCAGCGCCTGCTCGTACTGATGCGCGAGCGGCGCGAGCTCCTCGTACGTGCTCGCGCGCACCTGCACCATGATCGGCGCCTCCGTGGCAGCGCCCTCGATGAACGGCGGGTCAGTCACGACCACCTTGGCGTTTGGGATGTACTTCTTGACCGTCTTGCGCGCCACGTCGCGGAGCTCGTTGATGCCGACGGTGCGCTCGTTCTTCTTCACCGTCACGATGCGAAGGCTGGCCTTGTTGACGTCGCCGTCGGGGCCGAGACGCGACATGATGGTGACGAAGCGCTTGTCTAAAAGCAGCTCCTTCTCCGCGGGCAAGAGCTCCTCGGCCGTCTCCGAGAGCTTGGTGCCGGCGGGCAGCTCCACGTCCAGCAGGAACTGACCACGGTCCTCCTGGTTCACGAAGTCGGAGCCCATGAGCCCGGCGATCTTCACCATGCCGAACAGCGACGCGAACGCGAGCACGCCCACGATGATCTTGTTGCGCACCGCAAAGCCCAGGATGGTGCGGTAGACCGCGTCGATGCCCTCGAACACCGCGAGGAACGGCCGCTTCAGGAACAAGAACGGATCCTTCTGACCCACGACGTGCGGCTTCGAGAAGCGCGACGACAGCATGGGGTCCAGCGTGAACGCGACGAACAGCGAGACCAGGACGGCCGCGGAGATCGTGAGCCCGAACTGCCGGAAGAACTGCCCGATGATGCCGTCCATGAACGCCACTGGCATGAAGACGGCCACGATGGTGAGCGTGGTCGCAAGGACGCTGAGCGCGATCTCCTGCGTGCCCTTCTCCGCGGCCTCGCGCGGTGGAACGCCGCGCTCGAGGTGCTTCGTGATGTTCTCGCGCACGACGACGGCGTCGTCGATGAGCAGACCGATCGCGAGCGACAGCGCCAGCAGCGTCATCATGTTGAGCGTGAATTTCAGCACGTACATGACGAAGAACGTCGCGATGACGCTGGTAGGCAACGCCACGGAGCTGATCAGCGTCGAGCGCAGATCCAGCATGAAGAACAGGATGACGAGGATCGCCATCGCGCCGCCGAAGAAGATGGAGACCTCCACCTCGTGAGTGTTCTCGTGGATGAAGTCCGACGAGTCGATGATGATGCTGGCCTGCATTCCCTTGGGGAACACGGTCTTCATGGTCGTCAGCTTCGCCTTCACCAGGTCCGCGACAGCCACGGTGTTGGCGCCGGACTGCTTCAGCACGGAGAAGGAGACGGCTGACTCGCCGTTCACGCGAATGCGCGTGCGAAGCTCCTGGTAGCCGTCCTCGACGCGCGCGATGTCGGACAGCTTCACGCT
>JANXLV010000145.1 GCA_025355005.1 Myxococcales bacterium
CTCGATGACCGCGATGCCCCTGCTCCCGGCGAGCTCGAGGATCGCGTCCATCTCGCACCCCACACCTGCATAGTGCACCGGCACGATCGCCTTCGTGCGCGGTGTGATCAGCGCCTCGAGCTTCGTCTCGTCCAGGTTCAAGGTATCGGGCCTGATGTCCCCGAAGACCACCTTCGCGCCGCGGATGGCGAATGCGTTGGCGGTGGAGACAAACGTGAACGCTGGAACGACGACCTCGTCGCCAGGCCCGAGGTCCAGGAGGAACGCGCTTATCTCGAGCGCGTGCGTGCACGACGTGGTGAGGAGCGCGCGCCGCGCACCGGTGCTCTCCTCGAGGAGCTTCTCTGCGCGCCGGCAGAACGGGCCGTCTCCAGAGAGCTTCCCGCTGGACAGTGCCTCCGAGATGTACGCCTGCTCGCGACCGAGGAAGGCTGGACGGTTGAACGGGATCATTGTTTCGTCTCTGCTCCCCAGATGAGCTCGCCCGCCGCCGGTCCCTTCATGAACAAGAGGTCCAGGACCGACACTTGTGGATCGAACGGCGGATGGAGCTGCTCGTACTCGGGATAGTCGTACAGTTGGTACTCGAGCGTGATGTTCGCGGCCGCGAAGGCAGCCTCGTCGATGTACGATCTAGCCGAGGGCCCGCTGATGTAGTGCGTCGCGCCGACCGTCGTGAGGAGCGACAGCAAGCGGTCGTTCTTCGCGCCCTCCAGCTGGAGCTCCGACGAACGCAGGAATTTCGTGCGCGCAATGCCGAGGGCCGCGGCGAGTTGCTTCGTCGTGTCGATGGTGAAGTCCGCAAGCAGCGGCGGTGGCTCTGCGTAGAACGACTCGACGAGCGCGCGATACGTGTCGAAGAAGGGGGCCCGCGCGTAGCTCTGCTTGATACCTGCGAGGTGCTTCTTTGCCCATTTTTCGGCCGGATTGATGCGCGCCGCGTTGATCGGAAGCCCGCTCTCGGTGTTGCCTTTCGCGAGGACCGGAATCGTGAGCCACTGCGACCCAGTCACGGTCTTGATGCGGTTCCGGTTTCGCCAGCCGTGCTTGTCGTACTGCACGTCGTCGTAGAAGACGAACACGTCGGCTCGCTGGATGAGGTGGAAGTATCCCCTCCAGGGCACGTACGAGGGCTGGAGCACGACGCAATTCATGCGGATGCGCGCGAACGTTAGCTCAAAGAGCGGACCGCGACACCCTTTGCGACGCTCTGTGGCTTCCACTATCATCCGCGAGTCATGAGCGTACGCCCCACCGACGAAGAGACCCTGGCCACCCTCGCGCGCGACGGCTATGCCATCGTGCCCGGCGTGTTCTCTCCCGCGACCGTCGCGCAGCTGCGCAGCGACCTCGACCGCGCGATCGATGCGGAGCGCGCCTACCACAAGGGTACGGACTACAGGGATTTCGGCATGGTCATGGTGTGCTGCACCCATGCGCGCTGCTTCGTCGACGTCCTCGGCGAGCCGCGCGTGATGAACGTGATCGAGCATCTCATCGGCGAGAGCAGCATCGTCTACGCCTTCACGTCCTCGTCGATGCCCCCCGGCCGCTCCAACTACTCGTATCGCGTTCACGTCGACTGTCCTCGCCTCGTCCCCGGCTACGACACGAACGCGGGAGTCATGATGCTCCTCGACGACTTCACCGAAGAGAACGGAGCGACGTGGATCCTCCCCGGCTCGCAGCACACGAAGGAGGCGCCCTCCGAGGAGTACTTCTTCGCGAACGCGAAGCGCGCAGTGGCGCCCGCCGGAAGCCTCGTCTACCTCAATCCCCGCGTGTGGCACTCGGGGGGCAAGAACGACACCGACCGCTGGCGTCACGCCATCACGCTCAACATGTGTCGTGGCTACATGAAGCAGCGCCTCGACATCCCGAAGATGATGGCCGCGTGCGGTCTCGACCTCACCGGCGTGAGCGCGAAGGCCATGCAGAAGATGGGGTTCCACGCGCAGGTGCCGGAGTCGCTCGACGAGTACTACCAGCCGCCGGAGAAGCGCAAATTCCGCCAGTCCAACGAATGACCGCGATCGATCTGTCGGGCCTCGGCGCGAACCTCCGGTGTGACGCCGACGGCATCTGGAGGGCACGGAACGCAAGCCACGAGAAGCAGAGCTTTCCGGACGAAGCGCACGAGCTGCTCTTTCGCTTCGAGGACGAATCGTTCTGGTTCGCCCATCGCAATGCCTGCATTGCCGCCGCGTTCGACCAGCAGCGGATCGAGGGACCCGTGCTTGACATCGGCGGCGGCAATGGCGTCGTCAGCGCTGCGCTCGAGAAGCACGGGCTCGACACCGTGTTGCTCGAACCAGGTCCGGATGGCGCGAGCAATGCGCATCGCCGCGGGTTGCCGTCGGTGGTGAATGCGACGCTGGAAGAGGCCGGTTTTCCGGACGCGACGTTCGCAGCGGCCGGAGCCTTCGACGTCGTCGAGCACATCGCGGACGACGAAGCGATCCTGCGCGAGGTGCATCGCGTTCTGCGACCGAACGGCGTGCTGTGCGTGACGGTCCCCGCGTACGGCTGGCTGTGGTCGTCCGAGGACGAGTTCGCCGGCCACCATCGCCGCTACACGCTCCCACGCCTTGCGAACCTGCTCGAGCGGTGCGCTTTCCGCGTGAAGTTCCAGACCTACTTCTTTGCGCCGCTCACCTTGCCGGTGTTCCTCATGCGCAGCATCCCGCATCTCCTCCACCGTCGCAGTGACGCCGCGCTCGTGGAGACCGCGACCAAGCAGCACATGCCATCGCCCGTGGCGCGACGTGCGATGACCGCGCTGCTGGCGCCGGAGGTCGCACGAATCAAGCGCGGCCGGCCGATACCCTTCGGTACCAGCTGTCTTGCCGTGGCGGTGAAGGCGTGACCACGAGGACGGTGCTCATTCTCGGGGGGACGGGCTTCGTCGGCTCGTGCCTTCGGGAGCACCTGCGCAGCAAGTACCGCGTCGTCGCGACCTCCCGCTCCGGCGCCGGCGCCGATCGCGCGTTCGAGCTGGGGGACGCGGCGAGCTCGACGCTCTTCGACGAAGTCGCGCCGGACGTGATCGTGAACTGCACGGTGAGCTACGGTCCGGGACTCCGTGAGTGTCTGGACGTGAACGTTCGCCAGGCCGGCGCGCTCTACCTAGCGCTGCGCGAGCGACCACTCCACTTCATTCAGGTGTCGAGCGTGTCCGCGACCTCCGAGAACAGGAGCTCCAGCGACTACGGCTTCACGAAGGCCATGGGCGACGATCTCCTGACCTATGCGACGGCGCACGGCGACCTCGTCGCCACGATCCTTCGCTTCTCGCAGATCTTCGACGCCGGAGGCCGCTCCGCCGCGTCGCAGCCCGGCCTCCATGCCTGGGCAAGCGCCGTCCGCGGGGGCGAGCCCCTTCGCGTCTTCGACCACGAGCCTCGCAAGCGAAGCTATCTCCCCGTGGAGACCGTCGTTCGCGCCATCGAGCACGCGATCGAGAACCGCATCCGCGGCACGCACGACGTGATTGCCGCGGAGTCGTACACACCGCTCGAGCTCGTCCACCTGCTCGCCGAGCTCGGCGGCTACGACGCTGCCCGCATCGAGCGTGTCGATCGGAGCGCCGCGGCCTACGTCATCCCTGCATGCTCGCCGCAGTTCGAGGTCTTGCTTGCCCAACAAGAGCCGTTGCGGAGGGCCTTCGAGCGATTGGTCTCGCGGCCGGAAGGGGAGCGCTCATGACGCATCGAGTCCTCGTGACCGGAGTGGGCGCGATCATCGGCTATGGGATCATCAACAGCCTCCGGCAGACGAGCTTGCCGCTGCGGATCTACGGCACCGACATCTATCCAGACGCCTACGGTAGATCGCTGGTCGATCACTTCGTGCCTGGCGTGAAGGCCTACAGCGATGGCTACATCGAGTTCGTCGAACGCACGGTGCGGGAGCATTCGATCGACCTGATCATCCCGGGGATCGAGCAGGATCTCTACTCCCTCGCTGCGCACCGGGAGCGTGTTCCGACGCGTCTCGTCCTGAACAGTGACCTGCCGATTCGCCTGTCGCGGAACAAGCTCCACACGTACGAGCATTTCGCGGCGCTGGGCAAGACGTTCGTCATTCCGACACTCCATGATTGCTCCTACGAGGAGTGCGTTGCGAAGCTCGGCTCACCGTTCATCCTGAAGCCGTACTCCTCATATGCGTCGAAGGGGCTCGAGATCATCCATTCGCGGGAAGAGTTCGTCTTCTTCTCCGGTCGACAGCAGCAGCAGTGCGTCTACCAGAAGCTCGTCGGCACGGACGACAGCGAGTACACCGTCGGCCTCTTCGGCAACGGCGCGGGCGGCTATGCCGACTCGCTGATCCTGCGCCGCACGCTCTCGAAGGAGGGTGCGACCGCCAAGGCGTGGCTCGTCCCGGACGACGCCGCGATCACCGCATGCCTGGACGAGATCTGCAGGCTGCTCGCGCCCGTCGGGCCGACGAACATCCAGCTCCGCAAGGATGCTGAGCACGTCTACCTGCTCGAGATCAACCCGCGGATCTCCAGCTCGTGCTCGATCCGCACCGCCATGGGCTACAACGAGCCCGAGCACTGCGTGAGGCACTACCTTCTCGGCGAGCCCATCGTCGCGCGGCCGAAGACGCCCGCGAACGTCGTTCGGTACATCGCCGACCACGTCATCGGGCAATCACCGAGATGACGCCACCCAGCTTCAGCGCGTTGATGGCGACGCCGGGCACCATCATCCCGCGCCGGATGGCTCGCCCCACCCAGAGCGGCACGCCGTTCATGTTCAGGTAGAGATCGCTGGCGGGCGCCCAGAAGTCGGTCGCCACGTGGAGCACGGAGAAGCCGGCGGCGCTCACGAGTCGCTCGAACGATCTCGGCCCGTAATACTGGAGATGATGCGGCGGATCGATCACGGGTGATCGAGTCCCTGCGACACGCACCTGGAGCGACCGCGTGTTGGGCACCGACACCACCAGCCGCCCTGACTTGGTGAGGAGGCGCTTCAGGTCCTCCAGGACGGCCTTTGGCTCGATGACGTGCTCCAGCACGTTGGCGGCGTGGACGATGTCGAACGTGCCTTCGTGCTTCGCGATGACGTCCGCGAAGTCCCCGGTCGCAATGTCCAGGTTCCAGCGCGCGCGGCCCTGCGCTGCCGCGGTCGCCGAGCGATCGAAGCCCATGACGTTGCGGTAGCCTTTCTTCACGAGCGTCGCGAGCAGGGCGCCCTGCGAGCAGCCGAAGTCGAAGACGCGCGCCTGCGCATGAATGCCCGCGCGCTCGAGCTCCGCGAGTCTGTCGGCATGGAACGCGAAGTAGCGCTCGTCGTCGTCGCCGAGGTACTCCGCCATCGGTCCCGCGCCGCCGCTACCCAGAAAGGACTCCGCGGTCTCGCTGTAGAGTGCCGCTAGCTCCGCCTCGGTGGGCATCGTCTCGACGTAGCCGTGCGAGCACGACGTGCACTCCACGATGCGGTAATCACGCACCGTGTAGAGCAGGCGCCGGCCGGTGGCTCCGCACACTGGGCAACTCGTGTTCTTCGGGCGCGCGGCGTCCACCATTCGGGGCGAGGATAGGCCGCGGCGGAGGTGGCGTCGAGCCTGTGATAGGCTCACGCTCGTGGCGCTCCGCATCGTTGCCGTTGCCGACACCCACCTCTTCCACGATCGGCTGCAGGTCCCGGAGGGCGACGTCTTCATCCATGCCGGGGACATGTGCCGCGGCGGATCGATCGAGGACCTCGCGCGATCCGCCGCCTGGATCCGAGCGCTGCCCCACGCGGTCAAGATCGTCGTGGCCGGCAACCACGACTGGGCGTTCGTACGTGAGCCCGAGCGCGCGCGGGACCTGCTCGGCGCGGACGTGGCTTATCTCGAGGACTCCGGCACCACGGTCGGCTCGCTCTCCTTCTGGGGAAGCCCGTGGCAGCCGACGTACGCAGCATGGGCCTTCAACCTGGAACGCGGCGCGGCGCTCGCCGAGAAGTGGTCACGGATCCCCGATCGGCTCGACGTCCTCGTCACTCACGGCCCACCGCGGGGCTTCGGCGATCGCGGGTCGGTGCCCGAGCGGGCAGGGTGCGCCGATCTGCTCGCGCGCGTTCGCACCGTGAAGCCCAGGCTCCACCTGTTCGGGCACATCCATCAGGACGGCGGCTACTTTGAGGACGGCGGAATCGCGCTCGCCAACGTGACGACGTCCGAATGCATGCGCGCACCCACGGTGATCGACATCGCCGACGACGGCTCCGCGGTGAGTGCGGTCGCCGTTCCCTCCGCATCGTGAGGACGCGCGCGCTCTACTTGGTCGCGATGAAGCCGATGTACTTGTAGAGCTGGCGCGAGAGCGGCATGACGCTCTGGAGCACCGAGTCCACCAGCACTGCGTTCGCGAGCCGTTCCTCGCGCGGCTTCGAGGCGTCGTTCACGACAGAGGCCTGGCCGAGGTACCAGTAGTACATGAACTTGACGTCGCTGAAGCCGGCCTTGAGGACGATCTCACGCACCACTTCTTCCTTGAAGCCGCCGGCCACGTCCTTGCCGTACTCGGCGTCGTTGAACACGGCGGTGGGGATCCCGTGCTCCTTCTCCATCTGGTCGTCCTTGTGGGCGACGGCGTCGATCTCGCGCTGGACGATCGGATCGTAGGCGGCGTGACCGGGCTTTCCTTCGAGCTCCTTGATGGCATCCCAGAAGAAGAAGTTCGGATCGAGATCGGCGTAGAACTTCCCGCCCTTGCGCAGCGCCTTGGCTGCAGTGCCGATCGTCGGAGCGATGTCGTAGAGGTGGTGAAGGAACGAGTACGCGGTCACGAGGTCGAACGCGCCGGCCTCCGCGGGGAAGGAGCCGGTATCGTGCTCGTGCAGCTCGATCTTGGCGGGGCCCGTCGTGTCGACCTGGTCGAGCATCGCGCGCGTGACGTCTACGCCGACGACGCGTCCGACGTGGTGCTTCGCGAGATTGATCATGAACCCGGTGCCGCAGCCCAGATCGAGCAGCTGCTTGGCGGACGTCTCCTTCACGAGGTCCTTCAGGATCTTCTCCACGACCGAGATGTTCTCGGGGCGGAAATGCGGCTCCGTCTTCGAGTAGATGGCCGCGACCTTCGAGTGGACCGCGATGTTCGCCTTGATGACTTCGGAGTACTTGTCGCTCATACGGCGGCCGACGGTAGCGGCGGGCGTCCTGCTTGTCCAGAAGCTCCGCCGTGTGTCGGCTTGTCCTCCAGCTGCCCGTACCGCTCACGCACGATGTAGAGGGGGCGGCCCTGCACCTCCGCAAGGATGCGGCCCACGTACAGGCTCACCAGCCCCGTGACGCTGATCTGCGCGCCGCCGAGGATCACGATGACGGCGATCGTCGAGACGAAGCCGGGCAGGGTAGCCGTGAAGAAGAGCTTGTCGGCGATCAGCAGCAGCGCGAGGGCCAGGCCGCCGAAGGCGACCCACATGCCGACCTTCACCGCGAGGCGCAGCGGAAAGTCGGAGAACGAGATGATCGAATCGGTCGCCATGCGAAGGCGGCGACGGAAGTTGTAGCTGGATCTTCCGGAGCGCCGCGGCTGATGGCGGACGGGCACGTAGCCGTAGCGGAAGCCGAGCCACTTCTCGAGGCCAGGGATGTAGCGGTTCCTCTCGTTCAGGGAGTTGTACGCAGTGAGGAAGCGCCGGTTCATCACGCGCGCCGTGGAGGCGTTGGTGGGCGTGTTGTAACCAGTGAGCCGGTTCAAGAAGAGGTGGAAGAGGTAGCTGGTGACCTTCGAGAAGAGCGGGACGTCACGGCGTGGGTACATGCCGCCGACGATGTCGTAGTCGTCTTCCTTCGACTGGATCGCGTCGAGCAGCACGGGTAGCTGGTCGGGAGGATCTTCCTGGTCGACGTTCAACATGCCGACGTAGTCGCCCTTCGCATGCTCGTAGCCACACGTGATGGCGATGTGCTGTCCGAAGTTGCGGCTCAGCGTGACCAGCGACGCGAATGGATGCGCATCGCAGGCCTTCTTCACGAGCGCGACGGAGTCGTTCTTGCTGCCGTCGTCCACGAAGACGATCTCCGCCTCACCAAGGATGTCCTCCTTGCCGACGTACTCCTTGAAGACGCGCTCGAACTCCTTGCACATGTCCTCTGCAAGGGCGCCGTCGTTGTAGATGGGAATGACGAACGAATACTTCACGCGCGCGCCGAAAGCTAACACAGGCGCTTGCGGATCCCCGACCTTCCGGTGAGCGTGCTAGACGGACCGCATGAGAGGCCGCTGGAAGCTGTGGGCCAGCTATGGCGTCAGCGCCATCGCGCTGGTCGTGGTGTTCCGCACGGCGCATTTCTCCGAGCTCGGCTCCGCTCTTCGCGAGGCCAAGCTCGTGTGGCTGGCACCGACCCTGGCGACGCTGATCGGGGCGCAGCTGGTGCGCGCGCTCCGCTGGTCCATCCTGATGAAGCGCAGTCCGATTGGAATCACGTACCATGCGCTCACCATCGGCTACATGCTGAATATCCTGCTCCCGTTCCGCCTGGGAGAGATCGCGCGCACGTACGTCATGGCCCAGCGCAGCACGATCACGATGCCGCGAGCACTGTCCGCGATCGTGCTGGAACGCGTGCTGGACCTCGCTCTCTCGGTGCTGGTGCTTGTCGCCGCCATGCGCGTGGTGCCGGTACCACCGACGTTGCAGAAGGCCGCGACCGGAGCGCTGGCGATCGTGATCACCATCGTGACGGCGACAGGGCTCCTCATCTGGCAGGCGCACCGCGCGGAGACACTGCTGCGCAGGCTTCTCTCCCGCATCTCCGTTGCCGCCGCCGATCGCTGGACCAAGCGATTCGTCGACCTGTGTGATGGCTTCCGCGACCTCGGCTCCGCACGTCGCGTGGCCGCAGTGATCGCGCTCACGGTGATCTCGTGGGCGCTGGTCTACGCCAACATCTGGACGTGCCTCAGCATGTTCCTCTCCCCCACACCGGAGGAGGTCCTCCTCGTCCTCGCTGCGATGGCCTTTGGCGCGGCCATCCCCGCCGCGCCCGGCGGACTCGGCGTGGTGCAGGCCTTCGCGGAGACAGCGCTGGTGATCCCTTTCCACGAGCCGAAGGACCGCGCGCTCGCGTTCGTGCTGGTCTCCACGCTCGGGCAGCAGGTCGTGCTCGTTGCGCTCGGGTTCTTCTCGCTCTTCCGCGTGGGCATGTCGCTCGGACAGGTGCGCGGTCAGGGCTCTGCTAAGGTTCCACCGCCGACATGCTGAAGTCCCTGCTCTCCTTCGCTGCTGGCTACGAGCTCTTCGGGCGCATGCTCGGCGGTCCAGCCGGTCGCGTGAAGTTCGCGCGCGACTACGTGAAGCCGAAGAGCACCGATCGCGTGATGGATATCGGCTGCGGCCCCGGCATGATGGTGCCGTATCTCCACGGCGCCACGTACGTCGGCTTCGACGCGAGCCCCGAGTACATCGACGCCGCGCGGGCGCACTACGGGGACCGCGCCACGTTCGTGTGCGATCGCGTGAGCACCGCGACGCTCGACGCACCCGGCAGCTACGACATCGTCCTTGCGTGCGGCGTCGTCCATCACCTGGATGACGACGAGGCAAAGACGCTCTTCGAGATCGCAATGGCTGCGCTCAAGCCAGGTGGGCGCCTGCTCACGTTCGACGGCGCGTACGTCCAGGGCCAGTCGCGGCTCGCTCGCTTCATGATCTCGCGCGACCGCGGGCAGTTCGTGAGGCGCGCCGAGGAGTACCCGCGAATCGCGCGGAGCGTCTTCAAGGACGTGCGGATGGACGTTCGCGGCGACTTCCTGCGGATCCCATACACGCTCGCAGTGCTGTCGTGTACGAAGGAATCCGCGTAACGCCAGCGCCGGGTCGTGATCCGCGGAACTTCGGCCGCGGTTGGTTGTCAAATCGTTCATGGACGCAGCCTCCGCCGTCACGCTGGTAGCGCTCGTCGTGGGGCGTTACCCGGACTGGGGCGGGTATGCGCCGGGAATGCAGCTCGCTTCGCACGAGGTGCACGAGACCCATGTGGGGCACACACGACACGTCGAGATCGACGACGTGGTCGAGAACGATTCGGACGACGAGCTCGAAGCCCAGTACCGGCTCAAGCTCCCGCGAAACGCGGCGATTTCGCGCGTGGGCCTCAGCATCCAAGGCGTGCTCGTGGATGGCGAGGTGATCGATCGCCAGCGTGCAGAGACGATCTACAGCGAGATCGTCGACGGGCCTGTCCCCAAGGATCCCGCTGTCGTCGAACGCGAGGCCGACGGGACCATCCGAGTGCGGATCTTTCCGGTGGCACCGCACGGGACTCGACACATCCGGCTGACCTACGACGCCCCGAACGAGGACCTACCTGCGCGCGCTTCACTCGCAGTGGGACGCGAAGGATTCCTGCTGCGCATTCCGGCGCGCGCGACCGGAGTCACCGCGGCCGACCCACACGCGATCGTGATCGACGTGAGCCACAGCCGCACCACTGGGGACCTGTCCGACGAGGTCGCGGCCGCGCGGCGGATCCTCGACGACCTGCCCGCGGGCCGAGCATTCTCGCTGCATGCGTGCGACGCCTCGTGCGAGACATTTCCGGACACGGGCGCAATCGCCAAGACCACGGAGAGCATGGCAAGAGCCGGAGCATTCCTCGATGGCATGCATCACGGTGGCGCGCGCGACGTCGCAGGCGCCATCCGCAGCGCGAGCGCGCGGCTCGACGGACGCGGCCTTGTCACGTTCATCGGCGGCGGTCGCTCGTCGGCAGGTGAGCTCTCGCCTTCGAGCGTGTCGGCGGCCGCTCGGCGCGCGCTAGGTCACACCGCGGAGCTCGAGGTCATTCCCATCGACGACGACGGTTCGCTCGAGTCGCTCGTCACCGACGTGAGGTACCCCGTCTCGTGGCCATCTGCGCTCGTTCCCGTCATGCGGCGGCGTGACGACGCCATGCTCACGATCATCGGCCGCGTGCAAGGCGGGTTCGACGGAGGCCTTGCGTTCGACGGCGCTCCGCTCGCAGCCGAGAGCTCGACCGGGGAGGTCAGGTCCATCGATCGCATCGCCATCCAGGCCCAGGTCGACGTGCTCGATGCGACACCGCAATTCGAAGGTCAGGACCGCGCGGCGAAGCTCGCCCGCTCCCATCACCTCTTGTCCAACACCTCCTCGTTCATCGTGCTCGAGAGCGAAGAGATGTTCGCGCGCAACGGCATCGCTCGAACAGAAGGAGCGACACGCGCCAGGCCCGTGGTCGGTGCACCCGCGAAGCGCGCCAGTGGCGATCGCCCGCGCAGCCACCGGGTTCGTGCGCCGGTGATGCGCGCGGCGTCAATGTGCGTGGTGACCGGTCGCATACCGCCAGAGAACATCCAGTTCATCATGCGACAGAACGCAGCGCGGCTTCGTTACTGCTACCAGGAAGGCCTGAGTGACGACCCGAGCCTCGATGGTCGAGTGATCGTGAGATTCGTGTTCGACGGGGATGGTGTGGTGCGGAGCGCGCAAGACGGAGGCTCCGACCTGCCGGATCCTCAGGTGATCGCGTGCGTAGTGAACGTGGTGAAGGAGATGACGTTCACGCCGTCACCGTACCGCGATCTCGTGACCGTGACCTATCCGCTCATGTTCCGGCGAGAAGAGGGGGCCTCCCCCGAGCGACCGCTTCTTCACCTGCGAGTGCCCGCGTCGTCTACGCCGTCGCCGCACGAGGTATGGGCGCTCGAGCACCGGGCGGATGCGCGAGGGAACGACTCTGCGCTCTACGTGGCTGCCGCAGAAGCACTGGCGATCGCAGGCGAGACGGCGCGAGAGGCAAAGGCATGGGACGCGCTCGCCGACCTCTCGCCGGACAGCGCAGACGTCCACCTACGTGCGGCATCCGCCTACGCCCGATCCTTCGACGCGAAGCGCGCAATAGCCCACTACGCCTCCGCAAAAGAGCTCGCGCTGCGGACGCCCCGTCCAGCGCCGGGCCCTTAGTCCTCTCTTGCGAGCCGCAGCAGGTACTGCCCGTAGTCCGTCTTGGCGAGCCCTTCGCCTGCAGTCGTGAGCGCTTCGCGACCGATGAAGCCTTTGCGGAACGCGATCTCTTCGAGGCACCCGACCTTGAGGCCCTGACGGGTCTCCACGGCCTGGATGAACACGCCTGCCTGCACGAGCGCGTCGTGCGTGCCGGTATCGAGCCACGCGATGCCGCGGCCGAAGATGGCGAGTGAGAGCGTTCCGCGCTCGAGGTAGGCGCGGTTCACGTCCGTGATCTCGATCTCGCCGCGCGGCGACGGCTTCACGTTCCGCGCAATGTCGACCACGTCGTTGTCATAGAAGTAGAGGCCGGGCACGGCGTAGTGCGACTTCGGCTGCGCAGGCTTCTCCTCCAGGCTCGTTGGTGTCCCGTCCTTCGTGAAGGCCACCACGCCGTATTGCGTGGGGTCGTTCACGTAGTAGGCGAAGATGCGTGCGCCGCTCTCGATGCCGGCGGCGCTCTCCAGGATCTGCGTGAGCCCGCCGCCGTAGAACAGGTTGTCCCCGAGGATGAGGCACACCTTCTCCTTGCCTATGAAGTCCGCGCCCACGATGAACGCGTCCGCCAGGCCGCGCGGCGCCTGCTGCACCGCGTACGTGAGTGACACACCGAAGCGCGAGCCGTCGCCGAGGGTGGCCTGGAACGCCGGCAGATCGCGCGGCGTGCTGATGAGGAGGATCTCGCGGATGCCCGCGAGCATGAGCACGCTCAGCGGGTAGTAGATCATCGGCTTGTCGTAGACCGGCAAGAGCTGCTTCGAGATGCCGAGCGTCGCTGGGTAGAGCCGCGTGCCAGATCCGCCCGCGAGGATGATGCCCTTCATTTCGCTCCGCCCGTCCCTTCGCGGTCCTTGTAATACGCGGCCTGGAAGCGGGAGTGCTCGTCGGACGAGACGAGCCGACACCACTCCTCGTTGTCCCTGTACCACTCCACCACCGCGCGTAGATCGTGCGCGAGCGTTCGCTTTGGTTGCCAGCCGAACGCAGCCTTCGCCTTCGACGAATCGATGGCGTACCGGAAATCGTGGCCTTTGCGGTCCTCGACGAACGTGATGAGCGCGCGCGACATGCCCTTCGGATTTCCGGAGACCTCATCGACGGTGTCGGCCAGGCGCTCGACCATCCGAAGATTGTCGGTCTCCTCGCCGCTGCCGAAGTTGTAGCTCTCGCCGGCCGCCCCCTGCGTGAGCGCGAGCCAGAGGCTGTCCGCGTGATCGTCCACGTGCAGCCACTCGCGGACCTGCGCGCCCTTGCCGTAGACGGGCAGCTTCTTGCCGGAGAGCGCGTGCGCGATCATCAGCGGGATCAGCTTCTCCGGTAGCTGGCGCGGGCCGTAGTTGTTGCACGTGTTCGTGACCACCGTGGGCAGGCCATAGGTGCGGTGGAACGATCGCACGAGCAGGTCCGACGACGCCTTGGACGCTGCGTACGGCGAGTTGGGGGCGTATGCCGTGCTCTCCGTGAAGTGGCCCGTGGGCCCGAGCGAGCCGTACACCTCGTCGGTCGACACATGCACGAACCGGCGCTCTGTGTTCGCGTTTGGCGCGGCCCACGCGCGCATGCTGGCGTCGAGCAGCGTCAGCGTGCCCACGACATTGGTCTGCACGAACTCGGCCGCCGACTCGATGCTGCGATCGACGTGCGTCTCCGCGGCAAGATGGATGACGGAGTCGAACGCGTGTTGCGCGAAGAGCCCGTTCACGAGCGCGGCGTCGCAGATGTTGCCGTGAACGAACGTCACGGCACTCATCACGTCGCCCAGGTTGATCCGATGGCCCGCGTACGTGAGCGCGTCGAGCACCACGATCTTCGAGACGCCCGCCGCCACGGCGCGCCGCACCGTGGAGCTGCCGATGAATCCGGCACCCCCCGTGATGAGCAGGCTCGTGGGCGTGAACGTCATGCAGGCACCACGATACACCAGATGTTTTAGCGACGCTCCAGCGCGAGGGCCGTGAGCGCGACGCGGCCTCCGCCGCCGCTGAATACGCGGAACTCGACACCTGCAGTGGGCTTGTCGATCGTGAAGTCGAAGTGCGCGAGCTCCGCATCGTGTTCACGTGGGAGCTCTGTCGCTGGAAATCCCTGGTGCGCGAACGTGGCCGGACCCGAGACCACGTCGAACGCGATCTGGCCCTCCGACGCGATGCCCCGGCCGATCCAGCGCACGCGATAGTCGCCAGCCGGCATGTGAAGGTACGGGCCGTAGACCACGGTGCCGCCGTCGCCCGTGGCCACGAGCTCGTTTCCTTCCATGACGGAGATTGAATGCGAGGCGTCGCGCTGGAGCTGCGGATGCGTGACGGGCAGTCGCAGCGGTAGGCGCAGGTCGTTGCCGTCAGGGAGCGGCAGCAGCAGCCAGTCCATGCGCACGTCCTTCGTCTCGAACACGGAGACCTCGAATCCGTCACCGACCAGGAAGCGCTCCGTGGGCTCGTGCAGCGACGCCGTCATGGACCGCCGCGCCTGCTCGCGCTCCTCGGGCGCAGACAGCACGTAGAACCTCGGCGGCAGCGTGGACGCGTCGTAGCACTCCGTGTCCGTCACCCATTTGCGCGGCATGAGGCCCGCGCCGCCGAAGCTCACGCCACAGGTCTTCGTCTTGCCCGATGAGAGCAACGTGAGGAGGTTTGCGTTCCAGTAGGTCGCGAAGCCGTGCTTCAGGTCGTGTGCGACCAGTGCGTTGGCCACGTCCACGTGTGCCTCGCGGTTCGCCCACTGCCCGTTGCGCTCCAGCGATGCTCCGAACGTTCGGAAGAAGACCAGAGTGGCGACCGCCGGCATGAGCGCGAGCCACCCGAGCGCCAGAAATCGCGGCCACCGAGCGCTCGAGAGCGTGTCTTTCGCACAGATCGTCGCGATGCCGAAGATGGGAAGGAACGCGGGAAGCAGGTACCGAGCGGAGAGCGGGTTCAGCATCAGATTGCCGAGGAGCATGGGCGCAATCACCAGCGCGCCCTGCGCGAGCACGACGATCGTGAAGAAGCGCATCGGCGTGAGCTGTCGCGAGCGAAATGCGAAGGCAAGAACGAAGGCGATCGCGCCCGCGAGGAGGACGAGACCCGGGACCATGGAGAGGCCGTACTCGTCGGGGCCGCCCGTGATCGCGACGAGCCCCTGGCCGAGCATCTTCACGTTCTCCCAGATGCCGGCTGCGTCCTTGATGACGAACTCCACGTGGCCCGCCTGCGGCGAGAACGAGAGCAACCTGGTGAACACCATCCGATACACGAACAGCGCCAGCGCCCATCCACCGATGGCGTGCAGCGAGAACCGCACGCGCGCCTTCCACGGGAAGCCATTCCACGGCCACAGACAACAGCCCATGAGCGGCGCCGCCACGAAGATGAACGCGCGCATGGGATTCTGCAGGGAGATGACGAACATGAGCGCGATCGCGAACGCGCCCGCCCACCTCCGCGGCTTCTCGGCGAGCAGCGGCGCGAAGAGCGCGAAGAGCAGGATGTACATCGTCGACACGAACCCGTACGCGAGCTCCACGTAAACGAAGAGCACATGCGCGCGAGACCACGCAGCCAGCGTCGCGATCGCAGCGAACCAGGCGACCCAGCCACCCTGCGCGAGCCTTCGATATGCCCACACGAGAGCGGCGAGCTCCAGCCCGAGTCCGAGGACGACGGCTGCCAGCAGGCTCTGCGGGCAGAGGCCGAAGAGCGCGACCGTCGGTACCGCGAAGATGTGTGGCGCGAAGACCCAGACGTCGCCGTTCGCGTAGTACCAATCACGGACGACGGGGGAACCGGAGTGCACCACCTTCGCTCCGAGCAGCGCGGTCACGGCGGCATCGGCGTGGATGAAGTGCGCGAAGCGGACTGCGTACACGTAGTACGCGTTGATCGCGAACGCGACCGCGAGGAGGGCAAAGGCGACCTTCGCCGCGTAGAGGTTGCGCGGCGAGCCTCGTGGCGCCTCGTTCGCGCTGGCCTTGGCGCCTTCCGACATCGACGCCCTGCCTACACCATTTTTGCGATACGCTGCAGAGCTTCCGAGGGAGGATCGCATGCGCGCAGTGCTTGTCGTAGGGGGCTTCACGATAGCCGCAGTGGGCCTCGTGATCGTGGCGTGTGTTGGTGACCAATCGGGGTCAGCGAGCGACGACGCGGGGACCGGGAGCGAAACGGGCGGCGGCACTGCGGACGGCTCCGTCGCGACGGACGACGCGGGGAGTGACGCAGGGTGCGCGGCGTGTGTCGATGCCGCGGGCAGCGACGGTTCGGTCGCGTTCTCGGTGAAGGCGCTACCGGGGATCGTATTGTGGCTCGAGGGCTCGATGGGGCTCGACACGACGGGCACCAAGGTCAATCAGTGGAGCGACCAGTCCGGCTCTGGCAACAATGCGGTCCCGGCCGCAGGGTCTGTCGGCCCGCAGACCGGCCTGCTCAGCAGCAAGCCCGCCCTCAGCTTCAACAAGGACTCGCGGCTCGAGATCGCAGACGTTGCGTCCATGCAGTGGGGCACGGGCGACTTTCTCATCGAGATGGTCGTGGCGTACTCCAACCCGCTAACGGACGCCGGGTACACCTACGGTGAGCTCTTTTTCAAGCAGCTGAACTCCGCGCCGTTCCCTGGCATCGTCCTCCTCGGAAACAGCCAGACCGATTTCACCGCGAAGATCGGGCTCGGGCTCGACTCCACCACCGCCATCAACACCACGACAGCGGGCTACAACGACGGAAAGGCGCGCCTCGTCGGAGCGCGTCGCGTCGGACAGACGCTCGAGATTCGCATCAACGGCATCGTCGCCGCCACCGCCACGAACGCGGGCGTTGCGCGCGACGTCAGCGCCATCGGTCGGGTCGCTGCGCTCGGCGGGCAGATCGGGCAGACCGCGCTCGTGGGTTCGTACGCGGAGATCATCGCCGTGAAGGGAACGACGTCAGTCTCCGACCTCACGGCGCTCGAGCTCTACGCGGTCAAGAAGTACGGCCTCTGATCGCCTGCGCGGATCGCTCGACCCTCAGGGCTTGGGCTTCGGCTTCTGCGCTGGCTTCGGGGGCGTGGGCGTGGGCTTCGGCGTGACCTTCGGCTCCGGGGTCGGCGGCGCGTCTTCCTTCTTGCGGAACGTGCCCTGCTTCTTCATCTGCTCCATCCACGACTCGAGGCCGCCCTGCGCGTCGCTTCGCTGCACCGCTTCCATCGGCCACACCGCGACGGGGCGATCGTTGATCGCGAAGATCACGTCGTAGCTTCCCGGCCCCGCGATGAGCGGCGTGCCCCCAGCGCCCATGCAGCTCCACGGCAGCTCGGGGCGGATCTCCGGCTGGATGCAGCCGACGCCGCGCCCGACGATCTTGCCCTTCTCGTCCAGCACGTACGCGCTGATCGCGACGTTGGTGCCGCTCCAGCCGCGTGAGCCTCGCGCGAACCAGGTGAACTCCACGCGCCGCGGGTAGTGCCACTCGCTCCATCCGGCGCGGATGCCGAGCAGCGTGAGCGGGTCGGTGTTGCCGCTGGCCGCGACCACCACGCTGACCTTGGGCTCGCCGCCCTCCACGTCGTCGATGTCGGCGTCGTTGACGAGATCCTTGTCGTCGTTCGGATCCTCGACCCAGATGTCCGTGTGGCCGACCTGCGTCTTTCCCTGGAACGCGAGGATCTCGTAGCGGCCTGGCGTCTTCGGCGCGAAATGCAGGTCCGCCGTCACGAAGCCCACGCGCTCGTGCATGGGCAGGTCGTAGGTCTTCTTCTCGGTGAGCACGACGACCTCGCGCGGGTCGACGATGCGCAGCTCCAGCTCGTGCGCGCCTGGCTCCTTGCCGAACACGATGCCGACGATCGGGACGCGTACGTCGTCGTCCGCTTCCATCACGCGCGTGTTGCCGTAGATGGCCGCGGTGGTGAGCTGGTGAGGATCCTTGTGCACGGAGAGGTTGTTCGTGACGAAGAGGTCCGCATGCACGTCCTTGAGCCGCGCCTTCCGGAACTCGCTCAGCTGCGCCTCCATCGGGTGCGGATGTCCCGCGAGCACCTCGCGGATGTCCCTCACGCTGGACGCGGAGGAGATCGTGGCGATGGGCGTCATGCCACCCGTGAAGAGAATGGCGTGGTTCACACCGACCACGCGCGGCGTGCCGCTCGGATCGAGCATGACGACGGGACCACCGGAAAATCCCGGGTAAACGGCCGCGTCATGCACGACGAGCTCCGCGCCGAGCAGCTCCACCACGCCGGACGTCACGCCCTCCGTGATGCCCCACGAGAGCGCCCACAGCCCGCCGCCTGTGTGACCGAGCGCCCAGATCTTGCGCCCGACCTGCGCCTTCTCGTTCATGAGACCGATCGGCGGGACGTCGAGAAGCGGCACCTTCGGCTTCAGCACCGCGACGTCACGCATCTCATCCAGCTTCACGACCTCCGCCGGCACGCTCTGGCCCGTGCGCGTGATCACCTTGAGTCGCGTCGGTGTCCGCACCACGTGCGCGGCCGTGAGCACGAAGCCGCCATCGATCACGAACCCCGTACCGTGCGGTGTGGGCTCCTTGCGAAGCGACACGTCGACCACGGACTTGGGCGAGTGACCCTCGAGGCCCATGTCGTGCAGCGTCTTGCGTGCCTCGTCCTCGCGCATGTCACCGTCGTCGTTCAGCACGGCCACGACGCTGGGCACCACCTGCGAGAACACGCGCTCCGTGAGCGAGCCCTCTGCGTGGGGCGCGGCAACAGGAGCACCGCCACAAGCAGGAAGGGCCGTGGTCGCCGCGAGGAGTGAGAGCGCGAGAACGATTCTCCCGTGGCAGTGCATCGTCATGTGGACGGCAGTCTCTCAGAATCGAGGTCGAAGTCGAGGTCGAGGTCGAAGTCGAGGTCGAGGTCGAGGTCGAGGTCGAGGTCGGCGTCGTTGTCGACCTCGTAACCACGCGAAAGTGGGTTTCGGGCCTGTCCCCGTTCATTTTTATGCACTGCGTCAGGTTTACTCGGACCGAAAATCTGGTAGTAGCGGCGCCGTGCGGTCACCTCCCTCACCGGAGGCGGCCGGACACGAGGCGAGCTGAAGCGTCTGCGCAGGCAGGCGGCCAACCCCTTGAGGCAACGGGAGTCACGTGCAGTCTGCACGAGATTCTCACTCGGAGAGGTAGAAAAACATGAGTCTCAGTGTCGGCAAACCGGCGACGAGGATCGCGAGCGTCATGCTCGCCATCACGTCCGCGCTTCTCACCATTTTCGTTCCGCTATCCGCGTTCGCCGCGGACCTGACGGCTCCCCCCACGGGCCCCACGCATCCCGCTCCTCTCGCCACGGCGCATGCGGCCGCGGGCGCAGCTCACCACGGCGGCGGCGAGGCGAACCTCATCGTTCCGCACCTCGACGATCCGAAGATCGTCAACTTCTTGAACGGCAGCTCCGGCAGCAGCCTGCTCATGGGCGGTCTCGTCGTCGCGGCGCTCGGCATGGTGTTCGGCTTCGTGATCTTCAACCAGCTGAAGAACATGCCCGTCCACAAGACGATGCTCGACATCAGCGAGCTCATCTACGCGACCTGCAAGACGTACCTCATCACCCAGGTGAAGTTCATCCTCGTCCTCGAGCTCTTCATCGGCGCGATCATCGTCTACTACTTTGGCTTCTCGCAGCACTACTTCGACCTGGGCAAAGGCGTGCAGGTCGGCATCATCCTGCTCTTCAGCCTCATCGGCATCGCGGGCAGCTGCCTCGTGGCGTGGTTCGGCATCCGCGTGAACACGTTCGCGAACTCGCGCACCGCCTTCGCCGCGCTCCGCGGCAAGCCGTTCCCCTGCTACGCGATCCCGCTCAAGGCCGGCATGAGCATCGGCATGATGCTCATCTCGATCGAGCTGATGCTGATGCTCGGCATCCTCCTCTTCGTCCCCGGCGACTACGCAGGTCCGTGCTTCATCGGCTTCGCCATCGGCGAGTCGCTCGGCGCCTCCGCCCTCCGCATCGCTGGCGGTATCTTCACCAAGATCGCCGACATCGGGTCCGACCTGATGAAGATTGTCTTCAAGATCAAGGAAGACGACGCGCGCAACCCGGGCGTCATCGCTGACTGCGTCGGCGACAACGCCGGTGACTCGGTCGGCCCCTCGGCCGACGGCTTCGAGACCTACGGCGTCACGGGCGTCGCGCTGATCTCGTTCATCCTCCTCGCGGTCCACGACCCCAAGGTCCAGGTCCAGCTCCTGGTCTGGATCTTCGTCATGCGCATCGTGATGGTGATCGCCAGCGCGCTGTCGTACTTCATCAACGACTTCCTCGCGAAGGCGAAGTTCGAGAAGGCCGACAAGATGAACTTCGAGCAGCCGCTCACGCAGCTCGTCATCCTGACCTCCATTGTCAGCATCATCCTCACGTTCATCGTGTCCTACCAGCTCATCCCGACCCTCGGTGATGGCACGCTCTGGTGGAAGCTCTCCGTGATCATCACCTGCGGCACCGCCGCCGGCGCGATCATCCCGGAGGTCATCAAGGTCTTCACCTCGACCGAGTCTGCACACGTCAGGGAGGTCGTCACGGCCTCGCGTGAAGGCGGCGCGTCGCTCAACATCCTCGCCGGTCTCACCGCCGGTAACTTCTCCGCGTACTGGATGGGCATGATCCTGCTCGCCCTCATGGGCACCGCGTACTGGGTCAGCATGATGGGCGTCGGCCAGGTCATGATGATCGGCGCGTTCGATCCGTCGCCAGTCTTCGCCTTCGGCCTCGTGGCCTTCGGCTTCCTCGGCATGGGCCCCGTCACCATCGCCGTCGACTCGTACGGCCCCGTCACCGACAACGCGCAGAGCGTCTTCGAGCTCTCGACCATCGAGACCACGAAGAACATCGAGGCGGACATCAAGAAGAACTTCGGCTTCGACGTCCAGTTCGAGAAGGGGAAGCACTTCCTCGAGGAGAACGACGGCGCAGGCAACACGTTCAAGGCGACCGCCAAGCCGGTGCTCATCGGCACCGCCGTCGTCGGCGCCACCACGATGATCTTCAGCATCATCGTCGGCCTCACGAACGGCTTCTCGGAGAGCACCGAGAAGCTCTCGCTCCTCTACCCGCCGTTCCTGCTCGGCCTCATCGCCGGCGGCTCGGTCATCTACTGGTTCACCGGCGCCAGCACGCAGGCCGTGAGCACGGGCGCGTATCGCGCGGTC
>JANXLV010000150.1 GCA_025355005.1 Myxococcales bacterium
GTGAGGTTCAGAAGAATGGTCTGCGCGCCTTCGAACGCGGCGCTGCGCACGAAGCTGGCCGCCGGCCACACGGTGCCGCTCGTGCCGATCGCCACGAACAGATCGCAGTCGCGGAGCGCGCGCTTGCTCGCGACCTCCTCCGCGGCGCCGCGCCCGTGAGCACGACGATACGCCGGAACCCGCGCCCTCGCCTGGAGAGCGGGGTGATGCTGACGCCGAGCTGTTCGCTGCCGCCCATGGGAAGGCCCCGGTGATACGCGACGAGGAAAAAGAAAAACCGCCCAGCGATGAAGCGTGGGCGGTCTTGTTTTCGAGCTTGTTTTCGAGCTTGTTTTGTAGGCGCGATAGGGCTTGAACCTACGACCCCTACCGTGTCAAGGTAGTGCTCTACCACTGAGCTACGCGCCTGGGTCCAGCGTTTTCTAGCTCCGTAGACCTGCCGCTGTCAAGCACGCGAAGCGCGTCGCTGGGACGAGGTGAGGGTGCCCACCGTGAACGGTGGTTTTCTCCCCATGTCATGGATGTCAGTGGCAACCGAGTCGCGGATCGGCCTGCCTTCATCGTCGCCACCGCAAAACGCCGGGGTTTTCGCGAAAACGGGCGCCGAGGCACACCCGTTGCTCATTGGGACGACACGAGACGCGGCGGGCCACGACACGGTGGTCGCCTCTTCGCTTATCTTCCTTCTGGTGGCTTCTGGTGGTGTCTGTTCGTGTGCTTCGCTCGTCTTGGGCTCACTCGTTACACATCCGCTCCTTCGAGCGGTGGACGAGTAGCCCGCGCCCGGGTGGGCGCGCCGCGCTGGTTCGCGGTGCGCCGCCCGTTGTGATGCGGGTGATGTTGATAGGGTCGTGAGAACGCGTCGCGGGACCGACGCAGAGAAGGCACTGGAGGAATCATGCATTGGGCAAAAGCGGCAGCACACGTCGTCACGACGACCGGCGCGATCGGACTCCTGGCGATGCTGGGATGTTCGAGCAGCGCAGCGAACCAGACCGGCGAGCTCGGCAACGGAACGTTCTCGTTCCCATGCGATTCGTCCACGCTGAACTGCGACGTCGACAACCACGCGCAGCCATTCCCCACCGCGGTGGCGAGCGGCGCGAAGTTCCGCGTCGACTTCCAGCGCCCCGGCAACAAGGCGAACATCGACACGCTGCTCCCCATCTCGAAGCAGATCATCGACATCGCACCCGACGGCCTCTTCACCGCGAACCGCTCGGGCTGGGGCGGCTTCGTCGCAAAGAACCCCGGCGGGCAGATCGTCGACTTCAGCGAGGTCCGCATCGTGAAGGCGTCAGAGGTGTGGCTGAACGCGCACTCCGACGATCCGCTCACCACCGACCAGAACGACTTCACCACGCTGACCATCACGCTCGGTGGGGTCTCGCAGGCGACGTACAACCTCCGCGCGAACCTCCACTCCAGCACCAAGGAGGTCCTCTCTGGTGAGGTGGACTTCGAATGGAAGGTGACGGACCCCACTGTCTTCTCCATCACGAACCAGAAGGGTCACAACTCGACGATCACGGGCCTCAAGGCAGGCACGTCGATGCTGACCGTGTCCGGCGCAGGCGTTACGAAGACCGCTTCGGTGCAGGTGAAATGATGAAGACGCTCACACTCTCCCTCGGCTTCTTGCTCGCGCTGTCGGCCGTTGCCTGCGGCGGTCCGCACTACTCCACGCACGAGATCGACAACTCCGTCAGCCCCACCGGCGGCACCATCTCGCTGTCGAAGGTCACCGTGCCGCTCGGCGGGGCCGTGAAGGCGCACATCGTCGCGTACAACTCCGATCACAAACGCATGGGCGGCGGCGTGGAGTCCGACAATGCCACCATCGTCGGCGTCTCTCAGGTGATCACTGGCGAGGACGACTGGGTCTTCCTCGGCGTCACCGCAGGCACCACTGTCGTGCACCTCCAGGCAGACGGACAGGTCGTGCGCGATATCCAGGCCGAAGTCGTGGACGTCCAGGACGTATCGCAGCAATCGCCCTGATCCGCTAGAACAGGGCCGTGGAGTCCCGTTACCAGCCCGACGACGCTGCTCGTTTCGTGAAGGCGCACGCGTCCGTGCCGGAGCCGCTCGCGCTCCGCACGTACACGTCACGGCTGCTCGGGCAGAACCCGGCGCTCGTGCTGCACGGCGGCGGCAACACGTCCGTGAAGCTCACCATGAAGACGCGCCACGGCGACGTGGACGCGCTGTGCGTGAAGGGCTCTGGCTGGGACCTCGGCAGCATCGAGCCCGCGGGTCATGCCGCGTGCCGCATGGATCACCTGCGCCGCATGCTCGCCGTGCCCGCGATGACCGACGATGAGATGGTGAGCGATCTGCGCTCCTCGCTCCTGGAGCCCGCCGCGCCCACGCCCAGCGTGGAGGCATTGCTGCACGCGGCATTACCTGCAATCTACATCGATCACACGCACGCGGACGCGGTGCTCGCCGTGGCGGATCAGGACGACGCCGCGCGCATCTGCCGCGAGATCTGGGGCGACACGCTCCTCTTCGTGCCGTACGTGATGCCGGGGTTCGGTCTCGCGAAGCGCTGCGACGAGCTCTATCGCGCGTCCACGAAGCGCGGCGAGACGCCCAGCGTGATGATCCTGGAGCGCCACGGCATCTTCACGTGGGGTGACACCGCGGAGGCGAGCTACCAGTCGATGATCGACGCCGTGTCGCGCGCGGAGAAGTACATCGGCATTCGCACGCGCACGACCGTGGAGGTGGGCGCGCTCCAGCGCGATGCAGCGCTCACGCGGCGCGTGCTGCCGATCGTGCGCGGCGTGCTCTCGCGGCTTCATGGCCTCGCAGAAGAGCAGGGCCTCCTGCTCGACGTGCGCGTGGACTCGCTCGAGCTCCTGGAGCGCAGCGACCTGGATGGGGCCATCGCCCGCGGCTGCATGACGCCGGACCACGTCATCCGCACGAAGCCGCTGCCGCTCCGCTTCGACGCGCAAAAGTTCGCGGATGACGTCGCGCTCGCGACCGCATTCGAGGCCGCCGTCACCGAGTACGTAGCGGCGTACGACGCCTATTTCGCGAGCAACGTGAAGGCGAAGAAGCTCGAGAAGACGAAGCTCGATCCGTTCCCGCGAATCATCCTCATTCCGCGCGTGGGCATACTGTCGATCGCCGCGACGAAGAAGGAGGCAAGTGTCGCCGCGGACGTGTACGAGCGCACGCTGCCCGTGATGTCGATCGCGAACGACGTGGGCGCTTACTCGCCGGTCCCCATGTCGGACCTCTTCGACGTGGAGTACTGGAGCCTCGAGCAGGCCAAGATCAAGAAGCAGGCACGCGCGACGCTGGGTGGAAAGAGCGCGCTCGTCACCGGCGCCGCCAGCGGCATCGGCCTGGGCACCGCGGAGCTCTTTCTGTCCGAGGGCGCGCATGTCGTGCTCGCCGATCAGGACATCGAGTCGCTCGCGAGGGAGCTCTCGCGCCTGCGCAAGAAGTACGGCGCGCAGGTCACCGACGTGATCTGCGATGTCACCGACGAAGCAAACGTGCGCGCCGCATTCGATGCAGCGCTTTTCGCGTTTGGCGGCGTGGACGTCGTGGTGAGCAACGCTGGCAACGCTCCGCAAGGGCTGCTCCACGAGGACTCTGGCGCGGCGAACCTGCGCGCATCGCTCGAGCTGAACCTCCTGTCGCACAACACCGTGGCGAAGGTCGCTGCGGAGGTCATGCTGCGTCAAGGACGCGGCGGCAGCCTGCTCTTCAACGCGAGCAAGAGCGCGCTGAACCAGGGCCCGGGCTTCGGGCCGTATGCGATCGCCAAGACAGGGCTCATCGCGCTCATGCGTCAGTACGCCGTGGACCTTGGCAGCGCGGGCATCCGCTCGAACGCGGTGAACGCGGATCGCGTGCGCACAGCGCTCTTCGGCGGCGGCGTCGTGGAGGCGCGCGCAAAGGCACGCGGGCTCACGGTGGACGCGTATTTCCAGTCGAATCTGCTCGCGCGCGAGGTCACCGCGGACGACGTGGGCCGCGCATTCCTGTTCTTGGGCACGGCACGCAGCACCACGGGGTGTATCATCACTGTGGATGGCGGAAATGCAGCAGCGTTCCCGAGGTAGCGCCTCACGGATGCTCGCGCCGGCGGCACTTGGCGCGGCCGTGATCATCAGCGCGCTCACGTCCTTCAGCGCGTGCAGCGGCGGCAGCGGCGGCGGACAGGCCTCGTCCGACGGCGGTCTCGAGGGCGGCGCGCTCATCGACTCGTCGCATCCGCTCTGCGTGAACGGTCAGAGCGTGGACGGCGCCTACCCCAAGGTGCCCACCTCACTGGAGCTGCTTGCCACCATTCCAAACCTCTCGTGGAGCGGCATCGACGAGACCAGCAACAAGGTCGCCGTCAACCTGGCCGACTACTTCGAGCCATGCGCCGCGCAGTCACGCCTGCTCGTGCTGCGCGTCACCGCGGGTTGGTGCGGCACCTGTCGCTACGACCTCGCGCACACCAAGGACCTCACCGGTAACGCGACGTTCGGCGCGCGCCTCCGCTGGCTGGACATGCTCATCGCGGACGAGGACGGGAACCCCGCCACCGTGGACGACCTCGCGCGCCACGAAAACAAGCTCGATCAGAAGACCCGCATCGTCGCCACGCCCGCATACGAGCTGTCCAAGGTGCCGCCATCACAGGCCGTGCTGCCGGTCTACGTCCTCGTCGACACACGCACGATGGTGATCCGGAATTTTCTCAGCGATCCTGATCCCGCGCAGCTCGCATTCCGCATCGCGCAGGAGCTCACGCTGCTGGACGGCGCACCGGCACCGCCATACCCAGATCAGAAGCTCATGGACGCGCGCTTCGCTCCGAACGAATGGGCACTGCTCCAGGAGACGACGGTTCCCGGAGCACCTCCGCCCGACCCCACGAACGAGAAGTCGGATGACGTCGCGGCAGCCGCGCTGGGCAAGACGCTCTTCTCCGACAAGGCGCTCTCGCCCATGGGGACCGTGGGCTGCGTCACCTGTCACGACGCGACGAAGGCCTTCACCGACTCGCTCCCCGTGTCCGAGGGCACCGCGCACGTGGATCGCAACGCGCCGTCGCTAGGGCTCGCGGCCCACGCGCGCTGGCAGTTCTGGGACGGCCGCGCGGACTCACTCTGGGCGCAAGCCGCAGGGCCGTTCGAGGCCAAGAAGGAGTACGGCAGTAGCCGCCTCTTCGTCGCTCACCAGATATATGCAAACTACAAGGTTCAGTACGAGGCTGTCTGGACCAAGTATCCGCTCCCGGATCTGACGGACGCCGTGCGCTTCCCCGCGAACGGACTGCCCGGAGATCCCGCCTTCGACGCCATGCCGCAGGCCGACCGCGACGCCATCACGCGCGTCCTCGTCAACGTCGCCAAGTCCATCGCCGCGTTCGAGCGCACCATCCGCGTGAAGCCCAATCGCCTGGACAAGTACATCGCCGGCGACCTCACGGCGATCTCGAACGACGAGAAGAAGGGCCTCACCGCCTTCGTGAAGCTCGGATGTCCGCAGTGCCACTGGGGACCGCGACTCACCGACGACGCGTTCCACATCTCACGATTTCCCACCGGCCGCGCCGACGCCATGGCGGACCGCGGCAGGACCGACGTCATCTCCAACGTGCTCATGGGGGAGCTGACCTCGCAGAGCGTGTGGAGTGACATGCCCGCGCCGCACCCGTTCATCTCGCATCTCGCCGCGGGGCCCGCGCTCACGGGGGCCTTCAAGACTCCGCCTCTGCGTGGCGTCGCGGAGAGCGCGCCTTATGGGCACGGTGGCGCGACCAGCACGCTGCTCGACGTGGCCAAGCTGTATGCGAATGCTGGGTTGCCGTTGCAGAGCAAGTTGACAGTGGGGGAGCCCGAGCCCTGGCTACCCAAGTTCGATGTCAGCTCCGCGCCAGACCTGGTCCCCTTCATGCAGGCACTAACCGCCGAGCCCTTCGCCCCTTGAACTGAACAGCATCGCCTGGTGCGAGGTCCATCCCGCCAGGCTGCGTTTCGAGCTGCGCGCGGTGCTCACGTACGAGAGTCTCACGGTTGCCACCGGACGTGCCGCCCACCGGCTTGACATGAGCGAATCCTATGTCAACTCGCCACCACCGCCCCGCGCTCACCCGCGGCCCCGCCCACCACTTGCAGGATACATGCACTGCGCCGTGCGCCCCCTGCGCGGATGTCAGGACGCACAATTGGCGGCGGTTCGTAGATCCTCCGACACCTCGTCGGAAACAGCGGAAGAGTAGAAGGCTGGGTTTGTCGCTCCCTCCAGTTCGAGCTTCATGCCACTGTCGAGGACAGCAACGGCAGAGGCTCCGACTAGGCTCGGCCAACTGATCGGAAGCGAAGCCAGCGCTCTCCAATGACGCAGCTCGAAGTCAGACATCGGGATCAGCGGCATGGACTTTCCGACTGGCAGCAGGCGGCGACAGCGTTCGACCCACTTGCCACTGACTCCGACATAGCGGACGGACTTGCCGGACTCGAGCAAGCTGGCTGCGAGGACAAGAAACGCGCTTAGATCCAATGGGTCCAGATCGCCCACGAAGTGCATCGTCTGCGATTCGCACTCCCGTCGGACTGCCTCGAGGTGCGCTGCATTCGGTACGCCGTAGCAGGAGAGCACGGCAACGTGCACGTTCGAGAAGACCTGCTCGACGTCAACGCCCGGCAACGCGTGCAGCTTGGTGAAGTACATTGCCGTCTGCGTCGGGGACGTTGATGGCATGAGCAGCATCGACGGCCGACCCAGCTGGACGAGGGGCTCATCGTTTGGCCCTCTCGTCCCGTCCACGTCGGCCACCAGCGCCAGCAGTTGCGGCAAACCCGGAAGCCTGGACACATCGAGACCGCCGCTCGACTGTTCGGTCGTCACAGACACCACGCCTGCGACGGGCACGGGGTGGAGTTGTTTGTGGAATCAATGCTGAGGTCGCACTTTTCGCCATCGCAAACGTAAGAACAACGCTTCTTGCCGCCGTTGCAGCCATCGGAGCCACTGGGGGCAGTACGGGGTCGGCTTCGGACCGGGATCAGATCAGGCGGTGGGATGGACGTGGACAACGCGGCAGGCACGAGTTCATTCTACCGCGCATTTCTCGGTACGCCGCTCGCTTGTGGGGGTGGGCCTCAGCGCATGGCGCGCAGGCGCTTCTTCCAATAGCCCGGGCGCTGGCGGACGTGCGCCACGGCGAGCACGAGATACTCCACGTCGAGCTCCACCAAGACGAGCGCGAAAGGAAAGCGGCGGATGCGGCAGCGGCGCACCTGATGCTTTCCGACCTTCACCGCGGTTCCGATGTCCGGCGTGTGCCGTCGCGCGGCGATGGCCTCACGAAGCGCATCGCGGAAGTCCGCGCCCAGCTCCGCGTCCACGTCGGCGTAGTCGGCGCGGTCTCGTTCTTCCTCGGCCTCCGCGTGGATGCGCCAGGGCTTCGACTTCATCGCGGACGCGTGTACTTCGCTTCGAGCTCGGCCATCGATTCGTCGAGGTCGCGCGTCTTCACGCGCCCCGCGACGACGTCGTCGAGCCGCTTCTCAAGCTCGGCGGTCCACGCCCTCTCGACTTCTTCCGGTGCGTCCTCGCCATCGAGACTCGCATCGACCTCGGCCACGAGCAGCGCGCGCTCAGAAGCAGGCAGCTCCAGCACCTCTTCGAGCAGTTTCTTCGTGCGCGCGTTCATGCAGTAAATCATAGGCTCTTTCTCTCCGCTCTGCCACTCCGCTCGCGGCACGCAGATCCAGTCACCGGATCAAAAAATCCAGCGACGACTGGATCTGCACGCGCGGGGAGCTGGCGCGCTCCACGCCGCCCAGGCCGAGCGCCGCACCTCGCCGAGCGCTGCACCTCCGCCGAGGCCAAGTGGCTACGGCCGCAGCCCACCCAACACTTCAGTACGGTCATCGTTGATGTAGAAGAGTTCGAAAGCGTTGGTGTCCGCTGGCCATGCCTCGTCGTAACTGTAGCCTTCCAGCATCGAGAGTTTTCGATCCTGTATGTAGAGGAGGAAGCCCGCGCCGTGTTCCAGTCCTGGAATCCTCGCCCCCACGTCACCGACTACAACCCGCCCGGCGCGGACACTCGCAGGGGCCACGTCTGGTCGAAGTTCGAGCGTGAGGTAGAATCCCACGCCCGTCAGCGTTCGAGTGGAGACCGTAGCGCCGTCGAGCTGAGATCGGAGCAAAGCTAGAGGAGGGAGCTCTCCCTCAAGAAGCTTCTTCACCACCGACAATTCAAGCTTGCTCAATTTGGAGCTCTGTTCAAGGCACATAGGCAGTTCCGATTCGCGCAACAGCCTTGCGCAGTGCTCTTCAGAAGCGGACGGTCAGCTCTGCTCTCGCTCCTTCGAAGGGCGGGAAGTTTCGGCAGACTCCGCTGACGCACTTGATGCCGCCTCTCTGCTGACCCACCAGCACCTTCAGGTTCGACGACTCGGTGATGCGATAGAGGAGCGAGCCATTGTTGTAGTAGGTGGGCGCGCCGACCCTCGTCGTGTACTCGAAGCCGTGTGAAACGACCCATTTCGGCGCGATCTTCAGCGCGGTGTAGTGCTCGCCTTCGTGCCACTCGGCCTCGGCGAAGTCTCGCTTGTTCTCGCCTTCTTGCCAGCGGATGCGATGACGGCCAGTGAGCTCAAGGGAGTAGGCCCCCCTGATGTGCTTCGTGAACGTGTATTCGAAGTGCTTCTCCCGGTAGTACGGCGTGCCGGAGTACTTCTCGTCGTCGCGGACGCCCGTGCTCGCGAACAGGTAGCTCTTGTCGTCGGTCCACCGCCACTCCAGCCCGGTCATCGCGTCCCACACGTGCGTGGTGACGTCGTCTGGGGTCTTGCTCAGGCTCTTGCCGAACCGGTCGCAGCCGCCGCCGACCTCTTCGTTCTTGCTGATGTAGTAGCCAACGGCGCCGTAGAGCAGGAAGTTCTTCCGCAGGCGCGCGTCCGATCGCAGGCGCCCGCCGTCCACGCAGCCGTTGAAGAAGCCGAACATGCTGTCCTGCGTGATGAGCTCCGTCGTGGGCTGGCTCGTGTACGTCACGTTCGAGAACTGGATGGCGCGCGTCGCATCCACCGCGGCCTGCACGGGGTAGTAGTTGTGGTAGCTCTTGCCTTCGATCGTGTGCGTGATGAAGCCCGTCTTCGTTGTGAACGAGCCATAGAGGGCAGTGCCCTCCGTGTTCTTCGCCTGCGTGGACGCGCCCTCGTAGCGCATCACGGCCCCTTCGACGTACAGGTTCCCCACGCCGAACAGATTCGGCACGTCCAGGCTCTGTCCGCCGATCACCACCTCGCTCGAGCGGATGTTGGGGCTGATGCCATTCGGGAGCGACTGCAGCCACGACTGCGAGTCCACCGGATCGCACGAGCCCATGGGTGAGTCCAGCGAGGAGAGGAAGTTGCCCGACCCATCCTGCAAGCCGCGATCGAACCTGGTGTTGCCCGCCGCGTCGTAGCCGAACGGCGCGCAGCGCGTGAAGCGCACCACGCGCGTGGAGAGGATCACCGGACCGCCGCGCCCCGCCTGGATCTCCGCGCCCACGACGCGGTCCGAGCCGAACACCGGCTGCGGGCTCGACGGCTCGAAGCTTATCTTCTTGGGCAACAGCAGCGAGCGCCCCTGCGCGTCCTCGAAGCGGTTCGGGTTCATCAGACCGGCGACGAGCGTGAGCGCGATCGGGTCCTTCTGGATCTGCACCTTGCCGCCGCGCACCGTGGTGTCGATCCCGAGCTCGTCGATCTTGCGCGCGGAGAGCGTGAGCCCACGACCGAACTGCACGTACGCATCACCGGCGATGACCTCGACGCCCGGCGCCTTGTACGCGAGCCAGATCTTGCTCGGGTAGATCGCGTCACGGAAGCGAGATGCGCCGTCCTCGATCGCGTTGCGCTTGTCGCGCACGTCGGCGTAGCTGCGGTCCTCGGGCCGAGCCCAGTAGATCTGCGAGTCCAGCCGCAGGCCGAGCGTGAAGTGATCCCACTTCAGCGCGGTGTTGAGCCGATTGATCCACGTGCCGTAGCCCTGGTCCTGGGCGATCTCGCCCTCGTCCGTGCGCGCGTTGAAGTGCTGCGCCACGATGGTTGTCTCCGTGACGTCGAGCGTGACGGGCTTGTCCTTCAACGTGGGCAGGTCGAGCGCGTGGGCACGCCGCGGGGCTAGCGTGATGCCGAGCAGCATCGGAAGGCCAACCAGAATTGTGCGCGCACGAAGCATTACGGCCGGCGCACGCTACCACATCTGCCTGGGCTCGCTCAGACGCTCAGGCGCTCAGGCGCTCAAAGGCTCTGGCCGGAGACCAGCTTGACGACGTCGTCCTCGACCAGCTTCTCGTCGCCGGGGTTGTACCCCTCGCGGACGCGCACGATCTTCCCGCTCTTGTCGATGAGCACCGAGAGCGGCGCCGACTTCTTCGGGTTGTACATGCTCGCGATGCTGGAGTCCTCATCCAGGAGGACGGGGAACGACAGGTCGTAGCTCTTCGCGATCTGAGGGACCGTGGCGATGGTCTCGGGGCCGTCCATCGAGACGGCGAGCACGATGAAGCCCTTGGACTTCTGTGCATCATACAACTTTTGCAGGTGCGGAAACTCCGCGCGGCACGGCTCGCAGTAGGTCGCCCAGAAGTCGATCAGGATCGTCTTCTTGCCCAGATGGTCGGAGAGCCGCACGGTCTTGCCGTCCACGTCGCGCGTGGTGAAGTCACTGGCTCCGCGCCCGCTCGCGCTGCCCGCATTGCCAGAGGGGCTCGAGGGGCCAGTATTGCCGGAGGTGCCACCGGTTCCGCCGTTCGCGTTTGCGCTCGTCGGGTCTGCGGCGCCTGGACCGGACGCGCCTTCGCCGCCGCACCCGCTCCCGCCTGCGGCAAGCGCGGCAGAGAGCAGGGACAGCGACAGGAATGCGCGCACGTTCAAACCTTCACTCGCGTTACTTGCGGACGCCGGTGGCCGGGTCGGCGGGGTGCTTCGCGAGGAAGCCGATCCACGGCTCGACCTCGTTCGACACGTCCATGCTCGTGACCGAGGAGCCGTCGCTCGACGGGGCGCCTTCGCCCGCGCTCAGGATCTCCATGTTCGCCGGATCGACGTTGGCGTTCCACGGAAGCGCGCCTGCGCTGAAGAACGTTCCGAAGTTGTGGTTGCCCGGATCGACGACGTTCGGGAACGTGGGCTTGTAGGACGTGACCCAGTGATCGAGATCCTTCTGCGACGCGGCGGAGCCGGGCGTGGAGCCTTCGACAACGGCGGTCAGCCACGCAACGCCCTCACCAGAGAGCTTCTGGTAGATCGGCACCGTGGCCTGCGTCTCACGCTGGCACCACACGCACCACGTGCCGGCGGCCTGGATGTGAATCAGCTTCCACTTCTTGTGGTTGGGATCGAAGAAGTCCGCGAGGGAGATCTGCGCGAGGCCCTTGGTCACGTCGCCGTCCGGGTACCCGTAGAACTTGAAGTTCGACATGGTGTTGCCGGGCTTGCCGACGACATCCGTGCTCGGGTTGTTGGTGGAGGCCTTGGTGCCCAGGTTGGTGGACGGGTAGGCAACACCATCGGGGCTGGTGTCGTGGCCCTGGATGTCACCGGTGCCGCCGGCGGCAAGGCCCGGGTCCTGCTTGGAGCTCGACGAGCAACCAAACGCCAACACGATCAACGCGGAGACTGCGAAAACGCCCTGAATTCTCATTGTGCCACCTTGTACCGTGTGCTATTGCGGACCTGCGAACGATTGCTACAGCTCTCTGTGCTCCGAAGTCGGCCGGCAGTCAAACTCTTCCTCGACAAACCATTCTGACAGATTACGCGTGAGGAGGCTGAACGGTTGCGCCGCAATCGACATCCTCTGAAGCTCGAGTATAGCAGACGTAACTTCCTCAGCTCTTCAGATACTCAGGTGCAGCATGGTCCGGGCATACGCGCATTTGTTCAGTTTCGTCGCGGTCTCCGCGCTGGTTCTCTTCGCAGCGGAAGGTTGCAGCAGCAGCTCCGCCTGTGACTCCTCCAAGTGCGCGGCGCAGAACTCCTGCATCGCAGAGGTGGACCCGGTCACGCAGAAGTCGGAGACCAAGTGTCGCCGGCTCTGCCAGTCGCTCACGGACCCGAACACCGGCTGCCCCGCGAACTACACCTGCAGCCCCGACGCGACCGGCACCACCTACTGCGCCGCCAACACCACCACCTACGTGGCGGCGAAGGGCCAGTTCGGCGCGCCCTGCAACCCCATGAAGGGGCTCGACGCGAACCCTGAATGCGATCTGGCGAACGGCTTCTGGTGCAACGGCGAGAGCCCCACCGACGGCAATGCATACTGCACGCAGTTCGACTGCACGGACGACCGCCAGTGCGGCGCCGGCTTCTACTGCGGAACTATCAACCGCTTCCCGAACGTGCAGACCACGGCCCGCAAGCCAAACAACACGGCCAAGGTCTGCCTGAAGCGCGACTACTGCGCGCCGTGCCGCACGGATCTCGACTGCCTCCCGGTGAACAACGCGGTCTCGCACTGCGTCGCCGACAAGGACGGCAAGGCCATCTGCGCGCCGGAATGCACGGCCGACAAGGGCTGCAACACGGAGGCGTTCTGCGCGCCGGTGGACGGCGTCACCTCCAAGGTCTGCTACCCGCGCGCGGGCAAGTGCATCGGCGACGGTGGCCTGTGCGCGCCGTGCAAGGCGGACAGTGACTGCCTCAAGGATGGCGTCCAGGGCCTGTGTATCCGCGGCGAGTTCAACACCGAGAAGTCCTGCGCGGTGCCGTCCTCGAAGCCTTGCTTCGACGCCATGGCGATGCCCGTGGCTGGTGCCTGCGGCGGTCTCACCTCGGAGGCGCCCGCGCCGTCCAAGGTCGGCTGCTACGGCGGCGTGGACTTCATGAGCATCCCGAAGGACTACTGCCACGGCTACGTGCCGTTCTCCACGTCCATCACGCCAGGCTGCTACTCCCCCAAGCGCTGAGCAGCTTCTCGAACTAGCTCTTTTTGGCTGCCTTTACCTCTCGCTTGCCGAGGATGAGTGACTGCCAGAGCAGACGCGGATCCTGGGCCAGGAGCGGTAGCCACACGGTGGCGGCCAGCGCAGTGAGCGCGGCGATGGGCACGTCGAAGGTGGCGAACGATGCGAGCGTGAGGCCGAGCAGCGGGCCCGCGGCGTGATGCGGCTTCTGCACGCTCGCCGCGAGCGCCAGCGTGATCGCAGCGGGGAACGCGAGGACGGCGAGCGGACCGATGCCGAACGGAGCAGGCGCGCCCTCCGCGGCAGAGAGCGTGCGACGCACGACGGCGAGAAGCGGTAGCGGCGCCTCTGCATCGCGCAGCGCGAAGTACGTGAGCATGGCGGCCACCGCGAGCGCGAGGATCGTGGGCGCAGCGCCACGCGAAGTACCACGCGTTCCGATCCACACCGTGGCAAGACCTAGCGCTGCGATCACCGCGATCGTCGCGAGCGTGGCCAGGCCGCGCGCGAAGCCGTAGCGTCCCATGTCCGCCGCGTCCACCGCGCTTTGCGACAACAGCCACGCGACGAGCCGCGCCAGGTTGGCGAGCCCCGTGAAGAGGAGGGCCGCTGCCGCTGCGCGCGTGTGCGGCGGACGCAACGAGCCCGCGGCCGACGTGAGGACGACCACCGTGACGGAGAATGACAGCGCGACCTCGGGCACCGCGCCCAGGTGAAGACCGAGCGCTGGCGATGCGATCGCGAGCGACAGGCTCATCACGCCGATGATGAAGCCGCGAAAGAGCCCGTTCATGCGGTGAATGCGCGCGAGCTCGAACGAGCCTGCGGCGAGCAGCGCCGTGATCAGCCCGACGAGCGCATACGACACGGTCGCGGACCCGCGCTCCAGGAGGACGACGGTGTCCTCTTCCAGCGTCCCACGTGCGCCTGGCACCACCACGCGGCCCATCAGCCCGGCGATCGCCGCGAGGATCGCGGTCACGCGTAGCAGCGTGAAGGACCACACGACGGGCGTCACGAGCTCGGTGCCGCGAGCCTCACCCGCAGATGTGGCGGAAGCGCCCGCCGTGCCTGCCGCGCCTCCGGCCGGAACAGCCGCGAGCGTGTTGCCGGAAGGACGTGCCTCCGGGACGGGATCGGGTGAAGCTTCGCCGGACTCCAAGTCTGACGGTGTTATCAGCCCGGCGCGCTGTTCGAAAGCTTCTCGAGCGGGATCTCACGCGATCCCGAGCGTGACTCGTTGATGTTTGCGGGCGGCGGCGCGCCGCGTTCCTGCGTGGGCGCGGGGCGCTCGGGATCGCCCGGCGGCGTGTTCGGCGGCAGGTTGCCCGGGTCCACCGGCTTGGGCGCGTTGTTCAGGATGTACGGGTAGGCGTTCATCGTGGTGCAGGCGATGGCCTCTTCACGGTGGAACTCCCAGTGGAGGTACACGTTGCCGTCACCCGACAAGATGGCGGAGGGCGCAGGGCCGAACGGCGACGCGCGCTGCACGGAGTCGAGCGCGGCGATGTCGAACGCGGTGACGCCGCTGGGCTTCACGACGCCCATCTTGATGACGCGCCCTTCCTTCGTGACCACTACTTCCAGCTTGGTGATGAGGCGCTGGTTGTTGAGCGGGTGCTCCCTGGGCAGGTTGTCGAGCGAGCCGAGGAAGTTGTCCGCGAAGATGGGATGAATGCGGTTGTGGATCTGCACCAGGTACGTGCCGAACGGCGAACGCGCCGTGTTGAGCGCGGTCTGGTTGCCCGGCTTCACCGTGGAGACGTAGTTCTCGATCGCGTTGCGCCAGCGCTCGAAGTTCGAGGCCTGCCACGAGCCGCGGTGCTCGCTGCGACGACGCTCACCGTCTGCCTCGCGCTCCTTGCGGAGCTCGTCCTGACCGACGACTGCGACGACGCCTTGCTGCGTCAGGTTCAGGTTGATCTGGCCGGGGCCGACCTGTCCGCCGAGGCCGAGCCACTTGGTCTGACCGGGCGCCGGATTCGCGCGCGCGGTCTTTCCCTGACCAGGCTCGAGCGCGGAGCCGAGGCCTGCGCCAGCGCGCACGGGATTGAACGACCAGTTGCCATCCGCGCCCTGCGCGACCTCTGGTGACGGCGGTGATGCGCCGCCCTGCGCGAGCTCCGGCTGGGTGGCGGCCTTTGCTTCTTGCGGCGTGCGACCGTCACCACCGGCGCGCGGCGGCTCCTGGCTCGCCTGTGCCTTGATCGCCACGGGGCCCATGGGGCGCTCGGGCATGGGCATGCGCTGGACGTCGAACTCGGTGCCGCGCTCGCCGGGGCGGCGGTTCTGCTCGCCCTTGTGATCTTCACTGTCGGCGATGCGCGTCTTCTCGCTGTCGCCGGGCTGGCCGTTGGGGCCCGCGTGGTTGCCGCCAGGCGTGGGGTTCTTGTCGTCCTGATCGTGCGAGGTGACCGTGGCGACGGACTCCTCCTTCACGTGGTTCGCCTCGTCCCCGATGAAGCGCGCCTCCGGATTGTCCTCTTGCGCCGGCGTGACGTGCTGCTTCACCGCGATGCGCTTGTCCTTCAGCGGAATCGGCGGCGGCTCCAGGGCTTTTGCCGGATCCTTCGGCGTGACCACGACCTTCACGACCTCGGGCGGCTTCTTGGCCTCGGGCTTCGGCGGCTCGGGCTTCTTCTGGTCGAGCGCGATGTCCTTCTTCTTCTCTTCCTTCTTCTCCGGCTTGGGCGGAGGCGGCGGCTCGGGCGGCTTCTCCTCGGCCTTCGCGACGGAGTCCGACACGGTGCCGACCTCGAAGGTCTGCTCGCTGTCGCGAACCTTGTCGCGGATCTGCGAGCCCATGTGCTTCAGGAACGAGTGATCGTCATGCACCTCCGCCACCACCCCGCCGCCTTCGGCGAACATGAAGTGGGCGCACACAGCCGCGCAGATCCAGAGGATGAGCGGTGTGCTGGGCGTGTCACGCATGACGTACTCGTTCCTCCTTTCTCACAAAAGGTAGCACCTCGATCCCCCCGGTACCATCGACGGTCCGACATTACGTCGCGTCCATGTAGGTGGGGCAAACCTGCCGATCCGGATCACCGCTGTCGCTGGAACGGCACTATTCCCGGCAGGATGAGGTGCGCGCGCGTCTAGCCGCGTGGCACGCCGTCAGTCCCCGTCGAGCTCCAGGGACCTGTGGTCCGTTGCGACGTTGATCGCGCTGAGATCGCGGTTGTTACTGAGCTCGCTCCAGAGGCCCCACGCGCGCACCTTGCGCTCCAGGTAGAGCACGCGCTCCGCGCAGCGCGCGATCGCATGGAGGTTGTGCGTCACCAGGATCGCCGCGATGGTCTCGCTCGCGCTGATCTCCGCCATGAGCTCGATGATGGCGGCGCGGCCGTTCACGTCGACGCCGGCGGTGGGCTCGTCCAGGATCAAGAGCTCGGGCTTCGTCGCGAGCGCGCGCGCAAGGAACACGCGCTGTGTCTCGCCGCCGGAGAGGTTCTTCATCTCACTGTTGGCGAGCTTCGCGGCGCCCGTGCGCTCGAGCATGCGCATGGCGATCTCGCGCTCTTCCTTCTTGATGAAGAGGGGCCACTTGCCGCGGAGGCTCGCGACGATGACGTCGACTGGCGTGGCGGGAAAATCGCGGTCGAAGCGCTTCAGCTGCGGGACGTAGCCGATCTTCTTTCGCCCCTCTGCGATGGGAAGATCGCCGATCATGATCTCGCCGCTCGTGACCGGTACGAGGCCCAGGATGGCCTTGAGCAGCGTGCTCTTGCCCGCGCCGTTGGGTCCGCAGAGGCAGAGGAACTCACCGACGGGCACGTGGAACGTCACGTCCTCCACGGCGGTCTTGTTCCTGAACTTCACGGTGACGTTTTTCACGTCCAGCACGCGCGGCACGCGTGACGAAGGCTCCGTGCCTTCCACGTAGAGCCCGACCGACGGCGGTGCGTCCGAGCTCCCGCCGCTCATTTCAGGTACTTCTCGAGCGACGCCATGTCGAAGCGAAGCATCTTCTCGTAGGTGTCGGTATCTGCGGTGCTGCCGCCGACCGGGTCGAGCACGCCGAGCGGGATCTTCCCTTCGTCCGCGAGGATCTGCGCCGGCCGCGCGTCCAGCTGCGGCTCCGAGAACAGCGCGGGCACCTTCTTCGCCTTCACGGTGGAGAGCACCTTGGCGATGTACTTGCTGTCCGGCGTGGAGCCCGGATACGGCTCGATCACCGCGAGGATCTGCAGCTTGTAGCGATCCGCGAAGTAGCCAAAGCTGCCGTGGAACGTGATGAAGCCCTTCGTCTTCAGCGCCGCGGTCCGCGTCTCCAGTTCCTTGTCGAGCTTGTCCAGCTCTGCGTCCAGCGCGTCCGCGCGCTCGCGATAACCGGCGCCGTGCGGCCCGTCGGCGCGCGAGAGCTCCTCTGCGATCTGCTTCACGATCAGGCGCGCGCGTTGCGGATCGAGCCACACGTGCGGGTCCGTGGCGCCCTTCTCGTGATCGTGATCCTCCTCGCCGCCGTCGCGCGCTGCGTCCGCCTCCTCGTCGCCGAGCACGTCTGCCTTGATGGTGATGGTGGGCACCCGATCGCCTGCCTTCAGCACGCGCGCCTGCGGTGCCACTTCCTTCACCAGCTTCTCCATCCACGTGTCCAGGCCAAGGCCCACCATCACGCCCACCTTCGCCTGCGCGACAGTCGCGACGTCCTTCGGCGTGGGGTCGAACGTGTGCTCGTTCTTGCCCGGCGGGAGCAGCAGCGTGACGTCTGCGTCGGGGCCCGCCACCCGCCGCGTGAGATCGTAGAGGGGGAAGATCGAGACGACGACCTTGGGCTTCTCCACGCCCGACGTGCTGCCCTTGCCACAAGAGCCGCTGCATGCGGACAGGAGGGCCGAGAGACCAAGGATGAGCGCGTGAGCCTTCTGTATCTTCACAGCCGACGAAGCTATCAGGGCGAGCCCGCGAAGCGGAAGTAGAGGAAGAGGAGCAGCGCGCCGCCCAGGAAAAATGCGGCAAACGTCACGCCCGCGACCTTGCCGAAGGAGCCGCCCTGCACAGCCTGCACGCCGTCACCGACCTGCTCGCGCGCGGATCTGGTGGCGGAGATGGGCCCGGACGCAGGCCCTGACGCTGACGATTGCCCGGCCACGTGTGGTGAGGTTGCGTGCACAGGCTGCGCTGGCTGCGCGGGCGCCGGTGTCGCGTTCGGGCCAGGCGGCGCGGTGCCGGGACCAGGAGCGGTGCTCATGCGCTCGTCGGGCGCGAAGGGCGAGAGCGCGGCGGCAAGGTCCTCCACGTTCTGGAAGCGCGCAGCCGGATTCTTCTCCAGGCAGCGCATCACGATCGCGATGAACTCCGGCGGGAGATCCGCGCGCAGTTGGGGCAGCGGCGTGGGCGGGGTCTGGTAGACCGCGAGGAAGAGCGCGCCGAGCGTGTCGGCATCGAACGGCATCTTGCCGGTGACGAGCTCGTAGAGGATGACGCCGAGCGACCACACGTCCGTGAGGTGGCTCACGTCCTTCGGAGACGTCATCTGCTCGGGCGACATGTAATAGGGCGAGCCGAGCAGCGCGTTCGTCTTGGTCGCGGACAGCGACGCATCACCCATGGCGACGCCCTTCGAGATGCCGAAATCCAGGACCTTCACGAGCGGCCGTCCGTTGGGCCTGCGCGTGAGGAACAGGTTCGCCGGCTTGAGATCGCGATGCACGATGCCGCTGCGATGCGCCTCTGCGAGCCCCTCGCATGCCTGCAGCACGTACGCGGCCGCCTCGGATGCGGAGATGCGTGGGCCGTTGTCGATGCGGTGCCGGAGATCGTTCCCTTCGAGGAGCTCCATCACGATGAAGGGCTGGCCGGTCTCCAGCGTGCCCAGGTCCGACACGCGCACGATGTGCTCGCTCTTCAGGCGCGCGACGATCTTCGCCTCACGCAGGAAGCGCGCGACGGCCTCTGCGCTCTGCAGCGCCTCCGGCAGCATGAACTTCACCGCGACGGGCTGGTCGAGCTCCACATGCGTCGCGCGAACGACCGCGCCCATGCCACCGACGCCGAGCACGCGCTCGACCCGGTACTTCTTCGCGATGATCTGCCCCTCTTGAACGGGGGAATGCGGCGGAAGGCTCTCGTTCACGCTAGAAACGAGGCTATCACGGCGCGCACGCGGGGCGCGCGGGATGTGCTGGATGCGCTTCCGTCTACGCCAGCCTCTACGCCAGCCTCTACGCCAGCGTTTATGCCAGCCTCTACGCCAGCCCGGATGCCGTGGCGTACTCGAGGCGACGGCGCGGATCTTCGAGGGCGGCCATGAAGTCCGCGAGCGACGTCAGGCGCGCGTCCGCAAGGGCTGCCGAGAGGAAGACCTCATGAGGATAGATACGGGCAAGAACGCGCTCGCGTTGCGCTCCCAGCCAGCGCGCCGTTGCGCCGAGGAATGCGCTGAACCGATCGGACGTCGTGGCACATGCTGCGCTCACGAGCTCCTCCGTCAGACGCGACTCCTTGATGTCGAGCGGGGCTCGCACTTCGTCGGAGATCGTCAACACCACCGCGACACCGCCAGCCTCCGAGCGCGCCTCGAGAGCGACGCCGTCGGGCAGCGTCCTCATCGCTTCGTTGATCGTGCGTGCGCATTCTCTCGCGTCCATGGTCAGTCCAGACACCGTAACTCGTGTGTAGTGCTCGACGCACGGCTTCGGCACGGAATGGCAGAAAGTATCCCCTCGGACGGTGTGTGCGGCGCTCACCCCTTCGGCGGTAGCAGCGTCTTCCAGATCTTCTCGGCATCACCCACGGCTGCGCGGGCTCCGTCGCGTACGATGGGGGTGCGGAGGAGGAGCGGGTCCAGGAGCAGCAGCTCCGTGATGCGCTCGTCGCTCGGCGCGGAGTGCTGGAGGCCGCGCTCCTTCACGCGCGGGGAGTCGGACGCGTAGAGCTCGCGCACGCCACCCACGGACTTCGCGACGCTCTCGAGCTCGCCCTTGGACAGGCTCTTCTCGCGCAGCTCCACGAACTGCACCTTGATGCCGCGATCCGCGAAGAAGCGCTGCGCGGCGCGCGTCAGCTTGCATTTCGCGGTGCCGAAGATCTGGATCATGTCGCGTCAGCGGCGGTGGTGTTGAGGGTGATGTTGATAGCCGCGGTGAGGTCCGTAGTAGTGCACGTACGGACGATATCGTGAAGTTCGCTCAGAAGAACTGGTAGACGCCGAAGTTGGGCTCCGCGTGCGGGTTGTCGAATGGGATCGCGAGGTCTGCGCGGAGCCCGGTGCCGACGAACTTCGGAACCAGCACGCGAATGCCGACGCCAGCGGAGAAGAGCGCGTGTGGGGAGTCCTGTGACAGGTTGCCGTCCGTGAACGCGACCGGCATGAACGCGACCCACGTGGAGTCGTAGACCACGTAACGGAGCTCCGCGTTGTAGAGCATGTAGCCGTTCGTGCGGACGAAGTTGTCCTGATAGCCGCGCAGGAGATCCAGCCCGCCCACGTACAGACGCAGGTGCGGCGGCACGTGCGAGATGTTCGCGAGCCGCGCGCGCAACGCGAGATTGATGCGCGAGCCGATGGTGACGAACCGCAGAGCCTCCACCGTGGTCTGCGTGTACGTCGGCGCGATCTCCGAGTCCGTGATGCCGAAGCCCTGACGCAGCTCCACGCTGCCGCCCTTCTGCATCAGGCGCACCGTGTCCACGCGACCGAAGCGGATATTCGGCTCGATGAGCACCGAGTTCGTGGCCGCTGGCAGGTTGCTCGGAGGATCGAGCGGTGGCAGGAAGCGATCCATGAAGCCGTCGACGCGCATGCCAAGACGCAGGGAGTCGTCGTTCACGAGCGTGGCCATCTCCACGCGCGCGAGCGTGCGCTGGTCGGAGAATTCGGGACGCGGTCGGACGAGGCGCTCGAGCTGGAACGTGGTCTCGATGCGGCGATTGAACGTGCGCGGATCGCGGAGGATCATCTGCCCGCCGTGGAAGCCGTCGAAGTACTGGTACTGCGCCTGCGCCTCGAGGAAGCGGCCCGCGACGTTGTTGTCTGCTGCGCCCACGCGAAAGTAGAACGCGCTTCCGCCCGCGCCGTAGCCGAGCAGCGGGTTGAGCGTCCAGCGGTCCTCCAGATCGAAGACCGCGAGCACCTGCCCAGCGCGCCCCCTGACCACGCGCGCCGTAACGTGCGCGAAGATGGTGGTGTTCCATAGCCGCGTGACAGCCAGGTCCAGCTGCTCGCGCGTGATCGTGTCGCCCGCCGCGAAGCCCAGCTCGCGATGCACGACGACCGCCTTCGTCCGCGTGAGCCCGTTCACGACGACCGCGTCGATCTTCGCGGGCAGCTCCACGACGTCTTCGCCTGGCTCGGGAGGCGACAGGCTCTCATGCGCGCGCGGCGCTGGCGTGGGCGGCTCCATCTCGGCGCCCTCCGGCTCGTCCGCTCGCGCGCGTGTGCTCACGAGCAGCGAGGCGAGGAAGAGGAGCGCGCAGACGCGCACGTTCATTTCGCGGACACGTCGACGACGGCGCGGAAGAGCGAGCGCAGCCCGCGCTTCACGTTCTCCACGCTCACGCGCTCGTCCCTGCCGTGGAAGTAGGCGAGCTCCTCCTTGCTGATCTCGAACGGCACGAAGCCATACGCATGAACGCCCTTGTTTCGCAGGAAGAGCGAGTCCGTGTAGCCGGGTGACAGCGCCGGGCCCGCGACCACGCCCGCGCGGCCGTCCACGGCGTGCTTCGCGAGAGCATCGAAGAAGGGATCGTCCCACGGGCTGCCGTTGCCGCCGTGCGCGTCGATCACCGCGAACGTGATGTTCGGATCGTCGACGGTCTTCTTGATCTCCTCGAGCCATTTCTCCGGTGACGTTCCCGGGAGCACGCGTCCGTCGATGATGGCGGACACCTCGCTCGGGATCACGTTCGGCTCCTTCATGCCGGTGAAGCCGGTGATGTTGACCGTGTTGAAGAGCGTCGCGCGGGCGGCTGGATTCTCCATCAGCTGATCGAGCACCAGGCGGTCCACGAGCCACGGCCGCGTGAGCACGAAGCCCGTGATGCCGCCGTGCTCGTGGCCCACGCGCGCAGCCAGCTCGTAGAGCGACGGATGGATGATCGGCTCATCCTGACGCGCTTTGAGCTTGCGAATGGCCATGATCAGTCGATCGGGCGCGCGACCGGGCGCGGGGGTCGAGCCGTGGCCAGCCTCTCCGTGCGCGGTCATCTTCAGCCAGAGCGTGCCCTTCTCGGCGACGGAGATCGTGTAGACGGTCTGCCCCGGCACGAGCAGGTCCTTGATGCCGATGCCGCCTTCATTGACGGACTGCGAGCACTGCAGCTTGTCCCAGTGGTGATCGACGACGAACTGCGCGCCGCTGGAGTCCGTCTCCTCGCCTGCGACCGCGAGCAAGATCACGCTGCGCTTGAGCGGCACGTTCATGCGCTTCAGGAGCACCATCGTCTCGAGCTCGAGCGCGCCGAGCCCCTTCATGTCCAGCGCGCCGCGTCCCCAGATGTAGGGCTTGTCCTTGTCCGCGCCGATACCGCCGGGCGCGATCGCACCGGAGAGCGGCCCCGTCTCCTTCGGCCACTTCTCGACCTCCGCGGTCACCACGTCGATGTGCGAGAAGAGGCAGAGCGGCGCCTCGGTGGCGGTGCCAGGCGGAGGATCGAGGCGCGCGATCAGGTTGCCGCGACCAGGCGCCGACTCGACGATGGCGTACGGGATCTTCTCGCGGTCGAGGATGTCGGCCATGTAGCGCGCGCCGCGCGTCTCGTTACCGGGCGGGTTTACCGTGTCCACGCGCAGATAGCCGCGCAGCGTCTCCACGGCCTCGTCGCCTGCCTTGCTCCAGTCGACGGCGTCGTGGAAGCGCGTCGCCGCCGCGGGTGAGACCGCAACGGGCCGCTCCGGCAGCGCGCACCCGGAAAGGAGCAACGCGAGAGACAAGGCCGCGAGCAAGGATCGAGAGTTCATCACGCTCAGTAGAAGAAGCCGATGCGGAAGAGGTTCAGGTACGGCATCGCGAACTCACCGAACGTGCGCGCCGCCTTGCGCGCGTTGGAGTCTTCCGTGCCGTCGGAGTTGAGCTCCAGGCTCGTGAACAGCGGCACGGTCACGCCGAAGTCACCGCCCATCGCGAGCCCGTTCTTCAGCGTGAAGAGCACGCCCGCGCGAAGACCGACCACCATCGCGGTCGAGATGTAGTTCACCTGGCTCCCGAACTTCGTCGAGTCCGCGCGCGAGAACTGATAGCCCGCGAGCGCGCCCACGAAGATCGGCTTCCACACGAAGTAGCGCGCCTGCGCGTCGACCTGGAGCCACGACAGCGTCGTCGCATCGCCGAACTTCACGAGCCCCGGAGGCAGATACTCGATCTCCGCACCGAAGCCCCAGTGCTTCCAGCGGACGAGGCCTTCGAGGGAGAGAACGCGAGGAAGGCTGACGATACCGAGAGTGCCGCCGAAGCGGATGGGGGGAGGGTCGGAAGGGGAAGGGTCAGGGGTCGGGGTCGAGGTCGAGGTCGGGGTCGAGGTCGGGGTCG
>JANXLV010000130.1 GCA_025355005.1 Myxococcales bacterium
GCGACCCAGATCGCCTCCGAGCTCGACCGGCGCGACCGCGTCACCGTGCTCGCGTGCGACGTCGAGTGCAAGCAGCTCACGGGCGGGTTCATCGCGCCAGGCGGGCCCGGCGCACACGACGTGGACGCGTTCCTCGCGGGCGTCACGCCCGACGGCGCGACCGACCTCATCGGCGCGGTGCGCGCTGCGGCCAGCACCACGGGACGCGACAAGTCACGCGAGCTCAAGGTGACGGTCATCTCCGACGGCGTGCCCAGCGCGGGCTACCGCAGCGTGAATCGGCTTGCGGATCGCGTTCGCGAGGTCCTGGCCGGTGAGCCGAAGGCGGTCGTCGTCTCCGTGCCGGTGGGCGCGCAGTCGAACACCACGGCGCTCGCCGAGATCGCCCGTGGCGGTGGTGGCGTGATGGTCTCGTACCAGCCCGGCGAATCGCTCGAGACGGCCGCCATGAGCGTCGTCAGCGCCACGTATGGTCGCATGCTCTCGGAGGTGTCCCTGACGCTTCCAGACGGCCTCATCGCCGTCGCACCGACCCACCTGTGCGCGCTGCGCGCTGGCTCGGAGACGGTCATCTCGGCGCGCCTTCTGGGCACGTCCGTGAAGGGCGATGTCGTGCTCAAGGGCAAGGTGTCGGGTGAGCCGTTCGAGGCCCACTATCCGATCGACGTGACCGCGGTCTCCGACGAGAAGAACGCATTCGTGCCGCGCCTGTTCGCAGCTAGCACCATCGACGAGAAGGAGCGCTTCGGAACAGACGCGGACAAGGCGGAGCTCGTGAGCCTGTCTCGCAAGTATTCGGTGCCCTCGAAGTTCACGTCGCTCCTCGTCCTCGAGAGCGAGGCGATGTTCACCGCATTCGGAATCGAGCGCGCCCAGCGCGGCGCCCAGTGGACCGGCGAGACGGCCGCCACGGGCACTGTCGTCGCGGACAGCACGACGCTCGGTCATTCGTCGCTCGGTGGCGACGACAAGGACGAGGACAAGAAGACCGCTTCGCCGGACGATCTCGCCGGTGTGCTCGGCTCCGCGTCAGGCCCCGGCACGGGCCAGGGCTTCGGCTCGGGTGGAGGACGCAGCGGCGGCGCGAGGGCCGCGGCCCCGAAGGCCATGGCGCAGGCGGAGAGCACGTTCGACGAGCCCGCTCCCAGGCCCTCGACGGTCAGCCCTCCTCCCGCAGCGCGCAAGGCGCCCGCTGGTGGCGGAGGCTCGTGGAGCCCGAACCCCTGGGCCGACGACTCGCCCAGCAACTGGAACCGCCGCCGTCCTGGTCGCTGGATGAAACGCACGTGGGTCCGTCACGCGTCGGTCGTGGACGATCCGTTCGTCGCGTCGGACACGGACAAGGTTCGCACCGCGCGCGAAGCATTGGCGCAAGCTCCCGACGAGCGCGGCAAGCACAAGGCCCTCGCGCTGGCGCTCTCGCACAGCGGTGACCTCGAGGAGCTCGATCGCGTGCTCACGAAGTGGAAGGAGCGCGATCCGCTCGACGCTGACATGATCTCGCTCGAGTCCGACGTGGTCATGCGCAAGGGTGACCGCGCGCGTGCCATGCGCATCCTCTCCGGCGCTCTCTCCTCACCGACCATCGTACCGGACGACGCGAGCCGCCTCGCGACGAGCCTCGCAGAGGCCTACGAGCGCCAGGGCGACGCGCGAGCGTGTTCGTTCCGCGTGACCGTCGCGGAGCTTCGTCCGACCGATGCAGACAGCGTGGCGCGTGCCTCTGCGTGCGAGCGGACGTTCGGTCGCACGCAGGCCTCGGAGGCGTGGATCACCGCGCTCCCGAAGGCGAGGGACCGCATGGACAAGCTGACGCGCATCGACTCCGAGCGCGCGGACTCCGGTGCGATCCTGCTCAAGGCGACCTGGGATCAGGCGGCCGACGTCGACCTCGTGCTCATCACGCCGTCCGGCGAGCGAATCAGCTGGGTCTCACGCTCGCGCAAGATCAAGGCGGAGGACGTCACGTCGCAGACGCGAGAGGCGATCTCGCTCAACGACTGGGGCGCAGGCGCGTTCGAGGTCGAGGCCGTGCGCGCAACTCCAGGCTCGCAGCCCATCGACGGCCGTGTGGTCATCAACGCTGCGGATGGTGTCCGCACCGTCCCGTTCCACATCTCGCAAGATCGCGCTCGCGTCGGACGCGTCGATGTTCGCTACGAGTCGGTGCTCGTGCCCGCATCGTCCGACGACGTCGGAGCGTTCATGAACGGCGACTGAGCCTTCCGGCCTGCTCCACAGTCGCACGAGGAGCCGTCAGTGATTTGCTCCGAGACCAAGCGATGGGTGCGTTCTCTCGCGAGCACGGACCGGAACGCACTCCCGTGCGTGAGGACCGGGCGGAGCGAAGAACGCAGCCAGCGCGCCGGTATCGGCGCAAAACACAAGGCTCCTAGGAGGCGTCGGATTGGCCGCCGTCGAGCGCGCGAGCAAGGACCTCGAGCGCCTCGATGACCTTCGCGCGATCGCCGCGCGGAAGCTTGTCGACGAGACCCGCGTAGGCCTGCTGCGCTTCGCCAGTGACGGCGTCCGCAGTGCGCTTGCCGCGCGGCGAGAGACGGATGTCCGTCTGACGGCCGTCGTCTGCGCCCTTCTTGCGCGTGATGAAGCCTGCTCGCTCCAACCCCGCCAGGTTGCGGCTCGCCGTCGACGGGTCGATACCGAGCAAGGTAGCCAAGGTGGACGTAGACAAAGCGCCACGCTCCGCGAGGAGCTGCAACGTCTCTGCCTGCTGCGGGGTCACCTCACCCGCACGAGCCCGTTCGCGGCCAAGCCGCCCGAGCCCTCGAGCCACCGTCATCGCAATGCGCGCAAACCTGTCTTGGTCAGCCATGAGAGCCGCATGCATCATACATCTAGGGGGTGAGCGTCAAGAGTTCTCTTCTCTGACGTGTCGTTTTCACTTTCCGAGAACGTCAACTATCCGACTCGACATGAGCGCGACCCCAGCCCGACCGAGTCCGGCCCGTCCGTGCAACGTCGCAGACCCGAGGAATCCGCCGAAGGAGGTTGCGCGTAAGAGATTCGGTGATAATTCTCGCCGTGACAGAATGAGTTCAAGCCTCGCAGAGACCTCCGAAGCCGGGTCCAGCAAGCGACCCGAGACGTGTCGCATGTTCGAGAACGACTTCCTGGAGAAGTTCACCCGGATTCATCCGGCGACGCCGTTCGTGTTCTGGCTCCCGATCGCCGCGTTCGTTCTCGGTCGCGCGCTCTACACCCACTCCCTGCCCGTTGCGACGGCTGTCGCGCTCGTGCCGGTCGGCATCTTCGTCTGGACCATCGCCGAGTACATCCTCCACCGCTGGGTCTTCCACTGGACGAACGAGACCGCGTGGGGGAAGCGAATCCACTTCCTCCTCCACGGCGTGCACCACGACTTCCCGAACGACAAGGATCGTCTCGTGATGCCGCTGCTCACGAGCATCCCGCTCTCGGTCATTTTCTACAGCCTGTTCTCCGTCACGCTCGGCCACTACGCGCCGCCGTTCTTCACCGGGTTCGTGCTGGGCTATCTCTGGTACGACGGCTCGCACTACGCCATCCACCACTTCAAGCTCACGTCCGGCTACGGCAAGCGCCTCAAGCGCCACCACATGCTCCACCACCACATGGATCACGCGGGCGGCTTCGGCGTCTCCAGTCCCCTCTGGGACATCGTGATCGGCACGCGCCCCAAGGTGAAGCCGCCGGTCAAGTCGGCGCACCTCAGCCCGCTCGGCAAGTAGCCGAAGTAGTATGGCGCGCTGCGCGCGGAGTGCGGTAGCCTCTTGGGCGTGAATCCCGGCGACAAGGCCCAGAAACGCGACGAAGCAACCCCTGCCGACGGCAGCGGGTCTCGCTCCGTTCCGCCGCCGGAGTCCGTCAAGCCGAAGAGCGAGATCGGGCAGGTGCTCGTCAATCGCTACGAGGTCCTGCGGGAGCTCGGTCGCGGCGGCATGGGCGTCGTCTATCTCTGCCGCGATCTCGTCACGCACGATCGCGTCGCGCTGAAGCGACTGCGCCCGCCCGAGGAATCGAAATCACCGCGCCAGGAAGAGAGCTGGTGGTTCCAGCAAGAGGCGCGTGCCGTCGCGTCGCTCGAGCACCCCGCCATCGTGCGTGCGCGCGATTTCGGCACGCTGCTCGACGGTTCGCCGTACCTCGTGATGGATGCGCTGCCCGGGCGCAGCGTCCACGAGTGGATGCATACTACAACTGTTCCGTGGCCCGTCATGTGGTCGCTCGTGGATCAGGTGCTCGCGGGTCTCGCACACGCGCACGCGCGCGGCGTGATTCACGGCGACATGAAGCCGTCGAACGTCATGCTCGACATGGCGAGCTCCGGGCGCGGCCCGCGCTCGTACATCCTCGACCTCGGGCTCGCGTGGCTTCGCGAGTCTCGTCATGACTCGCGGCTCGACGGCTCGCCCGAGCCG
>JANXLV010000205.1 GCA_025355005.1 Myxococcales bacterium
TGTCCTGAGTTTCGCGGGCGGTGAACACGAGAGGGCGGGGGGCGTCCGCGATGTTCGGCCGGGTGGCGCGGCGCGTCGTCGCGAACGAGTCCACGGGTGGGGGCGAGCTCGGACAAAGTCGGATCGGCACGACCCAACCTCGCCAGCCGTCGCGCCCCCGATCGAGTCCACGGGTGCGAAACGACGCGATGCGGTCACAGGCCGGACATGCGGGCGCCCACCGCCAAACGCGATTCACGGTTCTCCCTCAACGCGGCTCGAAGATCCGACGAATCATGAGACTCTTGTACGCGTTTCTGTTTGGTCTATGACGGGGCCAGGAGTCGCTCGATGCTCACGTCGAGCTGGCTCAGGCACATGCGCGTGAGGCTGTGGAGCTCGTCGTGCGAGACCGCGAGGCGCTTCGCGAGTGTGTCGCGTGTGTGCTCGAAGAGCGCGGCGCGGAGCGAGCCGATCCAGCGCGCGACGCTCACGCGGTGCACGCCGTACGCGAGCCCGACCTGCTCTGCGGTCAGGCCGTCCACGTAGGTCATGCGCAGCAGGTTACGATCACGCGGCGGCAATGCAGCGACCGCATCGCGGAATGCGGCCTTGAATGGCTCCGCGTATCTCGCGCGAATCTGCTCCAGATCCGGGTCCCCGCGCGCGGCCAGGTCCGCGAGCCCGCTCTCGCTCACCTCCGCGCCGCGTCGCGCGGCCTTCCTCTTTTCCGTGAGCGCCTCACGGACGGCCACCGCGCGTACCCACGCCGCAAGCGCGCCCTTGCCGGAGTACGACGCGATGAGTGGCTCAGAGTCCGCGCGTACCAGGAGCTTCTCCCGGATGCGCTGGAGCATCTCGTCCACGTCGGCCCGCGGAAGCCGCAGCCTGGAGAGCGCGCGCCCAGCCTCCGGGATGAGCGCGCCTTCGAAGTGCGCGAGCGCCGCGCGATCTCCCTGCGCGCACGCCACGGCGAGGTACACGTCTTCCGCGTGGAGCTCCCATGCACGCGCGCCGCTCGAGGCGGCCCGGCTCTGTAGCTCCTCCGCGAAACGTCCCGCGTCGACCGACACGTTCGGCCATGCGCGTACAGCCTCCGCAAAGGCCTCATCGATCGTGCGCTCGGCGCGCTCCACGAGAGGAGCATAGCTCGTGTATGCTCTTCCGGGTGGGTTGCCTCACGCTGGAGACGCTGACGGACCTGTTCGAGGAGGGCGTGCGGCTCTCCGCCGCGGTCGATCTTCACCTGGACACCTGCGCAAGCTGTCGCGAGCTCGTCGCCGCATACGCACGTGCCGTCGACGATTCCGGGGACGTCGTGCAGCTCTCGGGTACGCCGTATGCGCGGACCGTATCGAGCGTGATGCCAGCGGCCGCTGCAGTGCTCGGGGCGGGCGATCTCGTCGCGTCGCGCTACCTCCTGTTGCGGCAGGTGGGCGAGGGCGGCATGGGTGTCGTGTGGGCCGCAAAGGACACGCACCGTGAGCACGAGGTCGCGCTGAAGATCCTGAAGGAGGCCTCGCCCGAGCTCGCCGGTCGCTCGATGCGCGAGGCGCGTGCCGCCACGCACGTGGGCCATCCAGCGTTGCTCGAGGTGCTCGACGTGGTGACGCAGCAGCCGGGTGGCGCGCCCATCCTCGTCATGCCGCTCCTCCTCGGGTGCTCGCTCGGCAGCCTTCTTCGCGAGCGCAGCAAGCTGCCGTGGGGCGAGATGCTGAAGATCATGCTGCCCGTGCTGGACGGCATGGGGGCCGCGCACGCGCGCGGCGTGATTCACCGCGATCTGAAGCCCGAAAACGTGTTCCTCGCCGACAACGACGGCGGGCCGCCCGTCACCATCGTCCTCGATTTCGGACTGGCGAAGCTGCTGTCGCCCGACGGCACGGACGCGTCCGCCGACAAGCTCACGCGCACTGGCGCCGTGCTCGGCACGCCACACTACATGGCTCCAGAGCAGCTCTTCGGAGACTCGTCCGTCGACGGTCGTGCGGACGTGTGGGCCATCGGCGCGATCGCCTATGAGTGTCTCTCCGGCGTGCAGCCCGTGCCAGGCAAGTCGTACGGGCAGATCGTGAAGAACGCCGCGAAGGGCACCATCACGGACCTCGCGGGCCTCTGCCCCGACGCGCCCGCCGCGGTCGCAACCAGCATCATGAAGATGCTCTGCGCCGAGCGCGAGCTACGCGCTTCACTCGAAGAGGTGCAGGCGACGTGGTCAGCGCTCGCCGCTGTCGGTTAGCACTGCAACGGGACGCGTTACCTCCCGCTGTGAGTCAGGCGCGCGCCCAGGACCGCAGAGAGCACGGCATCGTTCATCAGCGTCTCGGGCGCGTCCGCCGGTGTGGATGCAGCGCCGAGCGCGGAGAGCACCGTGGGCGGTGCGAGCAGGTCCGTGAGATCGAGATCGTGGGTCGCGAGCGGCACGGCGTTCGGCAAGAGCGCGTCGACGCCAAGCGGGATCTCTTCACGGGTCTCCGGGAATGTGGCCATCGCCGCGAGAAGCCTGTCGCGCGGATGCAGCGTGAGCTCTTCCCACGCCGCGCGAAGTACCGCCCTCGCGTCCTCCGTGCGCGCGTCCTGCACGAGCTCGCGGAAGCGAGCGGTGATCTGTGCCGTGCTGCTCCGCGGGTCGATGTCGAACTTCTCGAACGGGTTTTCTCGCATCTATCGTCCGATGAACTTTCCGAGGCCCTTGGTCTCCAAGAGCCGGGCCCTCACCGTCGCGATCTGCTTCGTCTCCGGATGTAGCTTCTCCGCGCGGTCCACGATCGCGGTCGCCTCCGCGATGTTCGCGGAGGTCGGGAGCCCCGTCAGCACACGCAGCGCCTTGGTGCACAGGTACTGCGAGAGCACCAGCCGTCCATTGCTGTGCGTGGGACAGATCTTGAGGATCTGCTCCACGCCGTGGATCTGCGCCTCGAGGGTGGATTCCAGCTCCGCGTAGAACAGCATGATCTCTGCGCACCGCGCGGCGTAAGCGAAATGAAGCGGGTCGCTGGCGATGCGTCGCGCGAGCGAGTCGTAGAGCGGCATCAGGGGCTCCAGGAATGCGCGGTTCTTCTGGTTCCCGGGCGCGCGATAGATCTCCCACGCGATCGGCGTCGCGCGGTCCACGGCGAACTGCTCGGCGATCGGATCGAACGCCGAAAAATACCAGGCGGCGGCCACGCGATGAAGGATGCGGCCGCGCTCCTCCGGGGGCGCATTGCGCGCCTCCGCGGTCTCCATGGCGTCGGTGATGGGACGCAGCGCTTCGTCCGTCACGTCGGACAACGCGGCCTCCGTTCGGGACGTCACGGACATCGCCTCCTTCGCGGACAGCCCCGCGATCTCGCAGGCGCGCGGCGCCGCACGCAGCACCAGCACGCGCAGGCGCGCTTCGCGGTCGAACGTGGCTGCGCCTGCATGCGCCTCTTCCGACAGCTGCGCGATGACGCCAAACGCATGGTCCACGGCCACCCGCGTGTCCTCGAGCGTTGGTTTTTCGAGGACGTCGGCGGCGAACGCAGCCAGGTAGCTTCGCTCCTTCTGCAGGGCGAGCCACGCTGCCAGCGAGCGCACCCAGGCCTCCACGGCGCGCGACTCCTCCGTCACGGGCAGCATCCGCGCGATCGTCTCGAAGTAGATGGCGCGCGCGTGGAGCTCCGCCGGCGGCACGGCCACGAGCCTGTCGTCGAATAGAGTGCGAAGCAGCGGGTCTGCGTTGCCTCGCATGGCGATCTCCATGGCGTCCTTCGCGGTCCCGGCGCGTCGCATGAGCGCGACCATGCCCGCCGCCCGCGGGTGAAGGGCCACCGAGCGCCCCACGTGCAGGGACGCCATGCGGTTCACGAGCTCCTCGTCATTCACGCGCCAGAAGAGCGCCTCGTCTCTCGGGGACCAGGTCACAGATGAGATTTAGACGGGGAAACCGGGCAAAAGGCCAGCGGGACTTGACGGGTAGCTTCGATCCTCCCTAAAGAACCGCGAACTCTCCGAAAATGACCCAGCCGCTCACCGAAACGCTCCCCCAGTCGAAGAAGCACGTCCGCGTTGCCGACTTCATCGCGCTCGCGAAGCCGCGCATCACCTTCATGGTGATCGTGACCACGGCGGGCGGGCTCTGGCTTGCGCATCGGGTCGCGGCGAGCTCGGGTCTTGCGCCGGTGTCGCTTCTCACGGTGATCTGCACGCTGCTCGGCACGGTGCTCATCGTGTCCGGCGCGAACGCGCTCAACATGTACATGGAGCGCGACATCGACCGCCACATGGCGCGTACGAAGAACCGCCCGCTCCCCGCAGGGCGAATGCCCGCCAGGGCCGCGCTCTGGTTCGGCGTGATCACGTCGTGCGTATCCGTGCCCATCCTGGCCATCGGCGTGAACGCGCTCACTGCGCTGCTCGCCGTGCTCGCGAACGTGAGCTACGTGCTCGCGTACACGCCGCTGAAGCAGCGCTCGCATCACGCGCTTCTCGTGGGAGCGGTCCCCGGCGCCATTCCGCCGCTGCTCGGATGGACGGCCGGCACCGGGCGCATCGGCGCGGCGGGCCTCGTCCTCTTCAGCGTGCTCTTCCTCTGGCAGGTGCCGCACTTCCTGGCCATCACGCTCTTCCGCAAAGGTGAGTACGCGCGCGCGGGCCTCATCGTCATGCCGAACGTGACCGGCGAAGAGGTCGTTCGCCACTCCATCGTGCGCTACACGCTCGCGCTGATCGGCGCATCGCTCTTGCTATACCCGCTGGGCGTCGCGCACCGGGCATACATGGTCGTCGCGCTCCTCGTCGGCGCGCTCTTCCTGGGCTACGGGCTCCTTGGCCTGCGAGAAGCCGCGCCCGGTCCGAAGTGGGCGCGCCGCCTCTTCTTCGTGTCGATGATCTATCTCGTCGGGCTATTCGCCGCCCTGATGCTCGATTCGTGAACAACGCGTGAAAGCAACAGTAACCGTTCACGGGTCGCGCGGCCCCGAGCGTGGCTCCGCGCGCCCACCCACGCGGCGCGTCGGCTCGTTCGTATGTCAGGCCGCGAGCAAGCTTGGTGAAGTCTTTCCGAGCATGTGCGCGGTGCAGGCAGCGGTGA
>JANXLV010000214.1 GCA_025355005.1 Myxococcales bacterium
GTCGCTGCCTGTCCCGTCTGGCCCTTGTCGAGGAGCAGGTCGCCGTACTCGTAGTCCCAGTCGAACTGTTCCTTGTCGGCGGAGTAGGCCTTCTGCCATTCGGCGAGGGCCTGTCCCGGATCGTTGAGGCGCTCGAACACCTGCGCGAGCGTGGCGTGCGCCTCGAGCCGCGTGGGGTTGAGCTCCAGCGCCTTACGGAGATCCTTCTGCGCGTCCTTCAACGCGTTCAGGTTGTATTCGATGATGCCGCGCTGCCAGTACGCGTCGCCGTAGTTCTGATCGAGCGCGAGCGCCTTCTCGACGGCGGCCTGCGCGATCGGCGTCTGGACCGGATTCATGGCGTTCGCGGCCCATGCAACATACATGTGATAGACGGGCCGGTTCGAGTCGGAAGCCACAGCCTGGTTGAAGTACGTGAGCGCGGTGTCGACGTCCTTGCCGCCGCGCTTCAGGAAGACGCGCCCGTAGTAGTGCTTCGCCTCAGCGCTGGTCTGGCGCACGTCGAGCACCTCTTTCAAAAACTTCTGCGCGTTGTCGAGGTCGCCCAGGGCCACGTACGCTGCGCCGAGGCGCAGCTTCAGGTCGACGTCGCCGGGGTTCTTGTCGAACGCCGCCTTGAACTGCGCGAGCGCCTTGTCTGCCTCGCCGGACACCTCGAACAGCTGCCCGCGCTCGAACATCAAGCCAGGGAAGTCCTTGTCCTGTGCGCCAACGAAGTCGAACTCCTTGTTGGCCAGGTCGATCTTGCGCATCTTCCGGTACGTGATGCCCAGCTTGAAGTGCGCGCCGAGGTCCTGCGGATCTTTCTCGAGCGCCTTCTCGTAGTGGGAGACCGCCTCTTCGTACTTGCCTTGCGCCTCGGCGACCTCGGCAAGGGCGCGCTGCAGCGCGGGGCTGTCGGGCAGCTTGTCCTTCGCCTTGTCCAGGACCGCCTGCGCTTCCTGCACGCGGCCCTGCGCGGAGAGCATCTGCGAGAGCTTGCCGTACGCGACGATCGCGTCGGGGTGCTTCGGGTCGGCGAGATCGATCGACTGCTTGTAGAGTCGCTCCGCGATCGTTCGGTTTCCGCTCTTCTCCTCCGCGAACGCAAGCCACAGCGGCACGCGCATGTCCTTCGGGAACGTCTTCAGACCGGCGGTGAGCTGCGCCTTCGCGTCGGCGAAGCGCTCGAGGAAGATCTTCGTACGCGCGGAGCCGATGAGCGCATCGTTGTTGGTCGGGTCCTTGACGAACGCCTCGTCGAAGCGGGTCGCGGCCTCCGTGTAGCGGCCGTCGTCGAAGAGCAGCTGGCCCTGGCCCATGAGCGCAAGCACGTTGCGCTGATCGATCTTGAGCGCCTCCTCGAAGGCCTGACGCGCTTCGCCGGCGTGGTCCTTCGCGAGCATGACCCACCCGCGCTGCGCGAACGCCTGCGCGCGTTCCTTCGGGCTCGCGTTGACCTTGGCGCCGCCGTCGATGACGAGCGCGAGATCGCGGAGCGCGTCGTCGGCGGAGTGATCTCGCTTCCACGAGATCCAGCCGCGCAGCGTGAGGGCACCGGCATGCGTGGGCGCCTGGGCGAGCGCCTGGTCCGTGGCCTTCTTCGAGTCGTCCAGGTTGCCGATCAAGAAATGCGCGCGTGCGATTCCGTAGAACGACCGCGGCGAGGCGCCCTTCTGGTGTGCGCGCGTGAACGCCGCCAGCGCGGCCTTGCCGTCGTTCGCTGCGAGCTCGAGCTCACCTTGTGTCTGCGCGATCTCCTGAGAGACGGGGTCTGCGGCGTCGTGTTTGGCCGCCTGATCGAGGTGCGCGCGCGCCTTCACGAGATCACCCGCGACGAGCTCCTGCGCGCCCTGCGCCGCGAAGAAATACGGGATGTCCGTGGTGGGCGGGATGTCCGAGATGAAGGTCTTCGCGCGGCCCGCACGCGAAGCGTCCGAGCCGAAGCGCGCTTGCACCGAGAACTCCACGAACGCGGCATAGGACGCGAGCGCACGCGAGCGCGGGAGCTGCGTGAGCGCATTCGCGCATTCGTTCGCCGCTGTCTGCGAGGCCTGATAGCCATCGGGAGCGAGCTTCTTCCGCGCACCAACGCCCGCTTCCACGGCGGCAGCCTGGTACTTGCCGGCCATGGCCGCGTCCTGGAAGAAGTGGTAGCCGAAGAAGCCGGCGGGCGTGAGGCTGAGGCTCACGCCGAAGAGGATGCCCACGCCCGCGACGCCGAGGAGCACCCTTGGCCAGATGCGACGCCCGCGCCCTTCACCGAGCGGCTTGAAGCGCTCCGGGCGCGGCTTGGCGTCGGTCTCGATCCTCGCGTCGGCGTCCATGCGCGCGCCGGAGATCGCGGCCGGAGGAGCGATGACCACGCCGGGCCCGTCTCCGCCGCCGAGGTCGACCTCGCCGAAGGCCATGTTGTTGCCGCCGTTGTTCGGCGCGCTCGTCGCGAGCGATGCTTCACCCGGCTCGAAATCGCCGAAGCTCACCATACCGCCGCCGCCAGTCGACGCCGGCAGGTTGTTGTCGAAGAGGCCGGCGATGCCGGGGAGCTCGTTCTGCGCCATGGGCAGAGAGCCCTGCGTCATCGGCAGAGAGTTCTGCGTCATCGGCAGGCCGCCACCGCCAGAGGACATCGGCAAGGAGTTCTGCGCCATGGGGAGAGAGCCCGCCGCCATGGGCAACCCACCCGCCATCTGCGGCAGATCGCCGGCGCCGCCGCCCATGGGCAGGTTGTTCTGCGCGGACGGCAGATCTCCGCCGAGCGCGGGGAGATCGAAATCGCCGAACCCGCCGCGCGCCATTGGCAGACCCGCGCCGCCGCCGGCCGGCATGGGCAGACCCATTCCACCACCGGCGGGCATCGGAAGACCGACACCACCACCGGCGGCCATGGGCAGCCCCGGACCACCCCCAGCGAGCGACGGCAGATCCGCACCGCCGAATCCACCACCCATACCCCCACCACCACCGGGTGCAGGGCCACGCGATGCGTTCGGCAGCGCGGGCAGATCGAGCTCGCCGAAACCTCCACCGAACGGCGCAGCGGGAGGAGCGGGGGCGGGAGAGAAATTGCTACCGAACGCGGCGGTGGGTGACCCGCCTCGCGGAGCCTGCTTCGCGGGGAGATCGCCAGCGCGCGGAATGGCCGGCAGATCGAGCTCACCGAAGCCACCACCGAAGGGGGAGGCTGGTGCTGCTGGTGCCGGCGCGGGAACCGCCTGCGGCTGCGGGACAGTCGCGGCGAGCGCGGTCGGCGGGCGCGGGGAGGCGCCCGGCGGAGGACCGAATGGACTTCCCTTCGGTTTCACGGTGGAAGGCAGATCGATGTTTTGCGGGAGCGACGGCAGATCGAGGTCGAGCGACCCGAAGGCACCAGGAGCTGCAGACTGAGATGCGGCGGGCGCTGCCTGCCCCCCTCCGGAAGGCTTGCCGAGCGGCGGAAGCCCGCCCTCGCCGATGCCCATGCCGACCATCGTGGGCGCGCGCTTCGGGGGGCCCAGCGGAGCTGCGGGAGCGCCGCCACCTCCATCGGAAGCGCCGGTGACCGACGCCGTGGTGCCCTTCGTGGTGACGACGAACGAATGCCCGCATTTCGGGCAGCGCATCTTCAATCCCGTGGCGGGTACGCGGCGCTCGTCGACCTGGTACGGCGCATGACACGATTCGCACTCGACTTTGAGCATCGCGACAAAGAGTATCATAGATAGGCAGGAATGAAGCCCGTACGTGGTCCCCACAGCCCGCACCAAGGGCGCGGCAATTTGCCTCATTCCGGGCCCGCTTTCCGTCTCCATTTCCGCGCAGCCTTCCGTGCAGCCCTCCGTCTCTCCTTCCGTCCGGGCCGTCCAGATTCCGAGCCGGTAGGAGCTCTTCCCTGTGGTGCATCCTGACGCCCAGGACCGACCCGCCGCGTTCGTGTGGATGGCGTGCTCGGCGGTCCTCTTCGCGACGATGAACTACCTGGTGCGACGCGCGAGCGCAGAGGTGCCGTGGCAGCTCGTCGGCATGTCGCGCGCGCTGATCGGTGCGTTCGTCGCGATCGGCGTCGCCCGCGTGCGTGGGTCATCGCTCGCGATCAACGACAAGCGCGCGATGTGGCTGCGCAGCGCGTTCGGGACCGGGGCGATGGCGTGCACGTTCTGGGCGCTCTCGGGCACCGACCTCGGCCTGGGCGACACGACCACGCTGCTCAATCTCGCGCCCGTCGTGATCGCAGCGCTGAGCCCGATTATGCTGCGCGAGCGCGCCGGGCGAACGCTGCCGTATGCGCTCGTCCTGTCGCTCGTCGGGGTCGTGCTCATCATGAGGCCAGCGTTCGTGTTCGGTGGCGTCGCGCTCTCCGCTTCCGCGATGCGAACGGCGGGCCTCGCCGTGCTCGCAGCTTGCTGCTCTGGCTGCGCGATGCTCGCGCTCAGGCGCGTTGGCCCAGGTGAGAGCGCGGAGGCCATCTCGGTGCATTTCTCGCTCACCGCTGCCGGGGCGCTCCTCTGCCTCTCGCTTCCCTACTTGATGGTGCCCTCTGCAAAAGATGCACTCTACACATTTCTCGCCGGCGTGTGCGGAGGTGTCGCGCAGCTCGCCATGACGCGAGCCTATGCGTTGGCGCGAGCGGCACGGGTGGCCGCGGTCGGGTACCTGGCGGTGGTGGTGAGCGCGCTCTACGGCTCGCTCGCGCTGGGTGAAGCGCCAAGAGCAACGGCCGCGCTCGGTATGGTGCTGGTCATCGCAGGCGGGCTCACGATCGCCCTTCCGGCGTTCCGGGCGCAGAAGCCGACATCACCGACGTAGGTGAAAACAAGGTTCACGAGGGGCCCTGCGGCCTTCGCATGATACCGTCCGGCGAGCCCGCGGATCGGTGGTTGCTCCGCTCGATCTATGGGTTTACGGTCGGGCTCGGGGAACTTTCGGGCGTGATGCGCGTCGGAGCTTGAACGACAATGCGGTTTATCTCTGTCTGCGTCATGGCGGTTGCTTGCTCTCTTGCGGCACCCGTTGGTCTGGTCGGCTGCGGGGACAACCTCCCCGGCGTCGTCTCGCAAGGAACCACTTTCGCGGAGCTCCGCGCCATCAAGGGTGAGGTGAACGTCACCTCGCCTGGCGATACGAAGCGGGTCCCCTACCCTCGCGAGCGCATCTCCGAAGGCACCGTCGTCTCGCTCGGTCCGTCCGGGCTCGCATGGATCCGCCGCGATGGTGGCGCCGTGTGGCTCGTGCGCGGCCCTGCAGAGCTCGTCATGCACGAAGGGAACGTGAAGCTCGACTCCGGCCGCGCCTTCATCGACGGAGACGACGGACCGCCCGTCCTCGTCGACACGCCGCGCGGCCCGCTCGAGCTCTCCGACGCACGCGCCAGCGTCGAGGTGATGGCCGACAAGAGCGTCGAGGCCTATGTCCTTCGCGGCGCGGCTCGCTCGGGCAGCGGCGAGCGCGGCACCTCTGGTGAGAAGCTCACGCTCGGCGCGGACGGCAAGACCGTACGCGCTTCCTCCGTCGCGTGGGATGACTGGACTGGCGGTCTGGCCACGGCCGATCCCGCGGCAGAGCCCGCGCCGTTCGGCCTCGGCACCGTCGGCGCACGCCCGCCTGGCGATCAGGGCAAGCCGCGCTTCTCGCTCGTTGTCGAGCGCCTCGACGTTCGCGTGACCATCGATCACGACTTCGCCGTGACCGAGGTCGACGAGACCTTCGTCAATCCGAGCAGCTCCACCGTCGAAGGCATCTACGCCTTCCGCACGCCTCCGGGCGCAGTGCTCTCCAAGTTCGGCGTCGATCGCAACGGCGCGATCGTCTGGGGCAAGGTCAAGGAGAGCGCCGCCGCAAAGGCGCAGTACGAGAGCAACGTGTACCAGGGGTCGACGGAGGATCCCGCGCTCCTCTCCTGGGTTGGCCCCGGCGTGTACAACGCGCGCCTCTATCCGATCGAGCCCGGCGCCAAGCGGCGCGTCGTCACGCGCTACGCGGAGTGGCTCTCGCGGCAAGGCGTGAAGGCGGACAGGCGTCTCTACGTGTACCCGATGGCAGCGGAGGGCGCGCGAAGCTCACTGCCGCGCATCGAGGAGCTGCGCGTCAACCTGGACCTCACGAAGTCCGGCGCATCGCGCGTGCGCGCCGGCATGGGTGGCAAACAGGAAGGCCAGAAGGTCACTATCCAGGCGTTCGACTTCGTCCCCCGCGCTGACCTTGCCGTGGAGCTGTTCGACAGCGGCGAGGAGAACGCGATCGCGTATCGCGCGCCACACACGCTGACCGCGGAGGACGTGCCCATGAACGCCGACGCGACGTTCGCGGCCAAGGTGTCCGCGGAGGAGCCCGACTACCTGCTCGTCCCCATGCGCAGCACCGCGCCGGCGGACGCGGGCAAGGGCGTGGACCTCGCGATCGTCGTCGACACATCGGCTGCGACGGAGCCGTTCGCGCTCGCGATCGCGCGCACGCTGACGTCCGCGCTGCTCTCGCACCTCGGCGCGGATGATCGCGCCGCGTTGTTCACGGGCGACGCCACGCTGCGTCCCGCGTTCGACGGCTCGGGCGAGATGGCGCCCGTGGACGCGGCCAAGCGACGCAACTGGCTCGCGGGCCTGGCGACTGTCGATCGCGGCGGCGCCACGGACATCGGCGCGCTCCTCACGGAGGCTGCGGGCAAGCTCGATCCCAAGCGACGCGGTGCGGTCGTGTACATCGGCGACGGACTTCCCTCCGTGGGCGAGACCACGCCGAAGGCCGTGCGCGAGCGCCTCGCGCGCTTGCCCGAGGGCACTCGCATCCTCACGGCGGGTGTTGGCAGCCGTGCCAATATCGCGCTCCTCGGATCCGTCGCGCGCGGTGCGCCCGTGGAGTCCGTCGGCGACGCATACGGCGCGGCGCGGTCCGCGCTGCGGTTGCTCGAGGCCGCGCAGAAGCCGGCGTGGATCGGCGCGAAGGTGGACCTCGGCCCCGGCATCGAGCGCGTGCTTCCGCGTGAGCTCCCGCCGGTGGGTGCGGACGAGAGCGTGCTCGTCGTGGGACGCGTGTCCGGCAAGCCGCCCGCACAGGTGAACCTCACGAGTGGCGCGAGCACCGCGACGCGCGTGCTGAAGGTGCTCCCCGTCGACGACGGCGGTGACCTGCGCCGGCGCTGGGGACAGGGCCGCATGGAGGAGCTCCTCTCCGAAGGCGCGGGGCGGGCCGCGCTCGTGGACGTGGGTCGTCGCTTCGGTCTCGTCTCGCCATACACGTCGCTCTACGTGCCCACGGCGCGCGAGGCCGCTGTTGCCTCGGGCCAGGCCGCGGAACTAGAGGACGTCACCGAGCAGCGCGCGGATGCGATCGATCGGCGCTCCCGCTGGCGTCCGTGGTCGCGCTCGCACGTGTACGACACGGCGGCCGAGCCGGCCTCCGCCAACGCCGACAACAAGGAGGGCGGGACGGGCACGCGCGCGAAGGGCGAAGAAGGCTCGATGGGCAATCCCAACGCGCACGCGCAGAACCAGCGCTACGGCGTGCGTGGGCCCTCGGACGACCGCCCGTCGTCAGCTGCCACCGCGACGGCCCAGGCGGCTCGTCAGAGCGCGGTGAACGAAGCGAGGGAGTTCGGAATGATCGGGCTCCTCGACACGACTTCTGGTGGCGGTGGTGCCGCGGGCGACGAGCAGAAGCAAGGCGCGAATACCAAGGCAGCTCTTGCGCCCATTGCGGCAGCGCCTGCCGCGAAGCCCAGCGATCCCAACGCACCCACCGCGCCATGGGGACGTGACGACACGACCCTCGGCCCCAACGGCACGGGCGAAGGCGGCGGCGGCAGAGGCGACGGCATCGGCCTCGGCGGCGTGGGCACGCTGGGACAGGGCGCCGGTACAGGGGTTGGACAAGGATTTGGCAATGGCCATGGCCGCCTTGGTGGCGCGCACCCGCTCAAAGCTCCGGAGCTTCGTCAGGGCGCGATCCAGGTGAATGGTCGGCTTCCGCCCGAGGTGATCACGCGCATCGTGCGCCAAAACTTCGGTCGCTTCCGCCTCTGCTACGAGAACGGGCTCCGCAACAATCCGAACCTCATGGGTCGCGTGAGCGTGAAGTTCGTCATCGGTCGCGATGGCTCCGTGCAGACATCGCAAGACGGCGGGTCCGACCTGCCGGACACGGGGGTGGTGTCGTGCGTGGTCCGCGCGTTCCCGAACCTGAGCTTCCCGCAGCCCGAGGGCGGCGGGATCGTCACCGTGACCTACCCGATAGTCTTCTCCCCCGGCGACACCGCGGGGCCTGCGCAGCCGATGCAGGGCGTCGCTGCGGCTTCGCAGCCCACCAACATCATTGCCACAGTGGGTCACGTGATGCGTCCTTGCGGGGCGGCGGCGGAGCTCGCGCTGAGCGAACGCCGCACGCTCTGGTACGAGCGCATGGCGAGCACGCAGGACGCGGCCTCCGCGCTCGCTGTGTACCGTCGCGCACTGGAAGACTGCGAGGCACCGACGTGGCGCGAACGCACCACACTCCTCCTCATGATGGTCGAGCGACTGCCGACCGTCACCCAGCGCGTGGCGCTCTGGAAGTCGCTTGTCGCGACGCCCGCCGCAGAGGTCATCTATCGCGCGATCATCGTCCGCATCCAGAACGTGACGGAGCTCCACGAGCTTCATCAGGCGCTTGGCCTCGCGATGGTCGACCCGGATCTGCTCGCCGGCATGCTCGCGAAGGCCAAGACGCCCGCGGACAAGCTCGGTGTGCTGCGCGCCGCCGCCACCAAGTGGCCGGACGACATGGAGCTCTCGCTGCGCGTGCTGGACGCCTTCGAGGATCTCAAGGACGACGGTGGGCTCCGCGCATGGGCGCGCAAGCTTCGCCGCCGGCCCGACGCGACGGCCCACGTCTGGACGCAGGTGGGCGAGCACTATCTCCGACTCGCCTCGCGCGAGACCGGCGCCGACGCCGCGCGCGACACCACGGAGGCAAAGCGCACCTTCGGCGAGCTCGTGGAGTTCGCGCCGGAGGATCCCGCCGCACGACGTCGCCTCGGCGATCTTCTTCGCGCGCATGGCTGGTACGAAGAGGCGCTGCGCCAGTACCTGACGCTGCAGACGCTCACACCGGATGACGCCTCCGTCCCGCTCCTGCTCGCGTCCGCGACGCAGGGAATGGGGCGCGTGGAAGAGGCCGTGGGCTGGGCCGAGAAGGCCGTGGCGGCCGGTTCACCGGACGGCAAGAGCGCGCTGTCCAGGGCTGCACGCGCGAACGCGCTGGCATTCCTTGCGTGGGCACGCGACGACGCGCAGAAGGCAAACAAGAACGACGACGCGGAGAGGTTGCTCGCACGTGCGAATCGCCTAGCGGCGACGGGCTCCTCCGCTCGCGGCGAGTCCGTCCACGTGATCGTCACGTGGTCGCATCCGGAGCTGCATCCTTCATTGTGGACCACGCACACCGGCGCCCCGATGCCAGCGCCGGACAACTTCCCGCTCTTCGGAGTGGCAGAGGCTCGCATGCCCGCAGGCACCACCAAGGTGGAGCTGCGAACGGATCCGGAAGAGGCGGCGCGCGCGGCACGCCTCGGCGTCTCCGCGGTGGTCACGGTGATCTCTGGTGAAGGCGGAAAGACGCCGACGATAGCGCGAACGAATGTGACGTTCGGGACGCTGCAGGCGCCCGCGGAACGGCTCATCGTCACGCTCGAGAACGGCGCTTTGCGCGTGGGGACGCCCTGATGAAGATGCATATCAACAAGAAGACAGCTGCCATCGGCATCGGCGTGCTGGTGCTCGCTGGCGCCGGAACCATCGCTGCGATGCGCATGAGCGGGCCCAGCATCTCGCCCATCGGCACCGTCGCCACGACCGTTGGCGATCTACGGACCATGCACGCGGAGGTCATGCTCCGTGGCAAGGAGGTGCGCGGCGTGGCTCGCCTCCTCGCGGGGGATCAGGTCAAGACGGGCGCCTCGGGTCGCGTGCTCGTGCGGCTCGACGACGGCACGCAGATCGTCGTCGATGGCAACACCGAGCTCACGATCGATGGCGCGAAGCTCACGCTCGCGAAGGGCCGGCTCTTCGTGCAGGCCGGCTCCTCCGCGCGGACCGTGGTCGCGTTCGGCGACGCCACCACGACGGTCGTCTCGAGCGCGGCCGCGTTCGACGCGGGCAACGGAGGAAAGGTGTATTGTGCACGCGGTGAGCTCGTCCTCTCCGAGGGCGGGAAGACCGCGCACGTGGCGAGCGGCGAGACCGCCTCGCTTGCGCCTGGTGGCGCCAAGGTGGCGCCCGAGGCGGCGTTCGACGACTGGACCGGCGGTCTCGCGACGCCCTGGTCGGGCGAGCGCGGGCCGAAGAGCGCGATTCCGGAGCTGTGGGCGGGCCCAGGCGGCGTGGATCCCGGAGCGCCGCTCGTCGTGCGCTCGGAGACCGTGGACGTGGACATCGAGGGCGAGGTCGCCACGACCCGCATGAAGACCACGTACTTCAACGGCAGCGATCAGACTGCACAGGCGGACGTGCGCATGGCGCTCCCCGCAGGCGCGCTGGTGTCGCGCGTCGCACGCATGAACGAAGGCGCGGGCAGCCCCAGCATGGCGACGCTCGGCCCTGGCACGCGCACTCCTGGCGCCGGCGACGCCGCGCGGCTCGAGTGGGCTGGCGGCGGCTGGCTCCGCGGCACGCTCATCGACGTGCCCGCGGGCAAGTCCGTCGACCTCCTCGTTGACTACGTCGAGTGGCTCCCTACGCGCGACGGACATGCAACGTACCGATTCCCGATGGCAAGCGACATCGAGGCGCCCATGGTCGGCGGCCTCGCGCTCAAGCTGCAATCGAAGAGCTCTGCGCGCTTCCTTTCCGCGAGCCTTGGCACCGTCGTTCGCGACGGCGCGATCGAGCTTCGCCGCGCGGACGTTCGTCCCACTGGCGATCTTGTCGTGGAGCTCACGCCTGACGTCGTGAAATCGGGGCAGGCGCGCGCATACGTGCAGAAGGGCGAGCCGAACGAGGACCCGTACGTGCTTGTTCGCACCGAGGTGCCCGACGTCACGGAGGCAGGCGTCACGCTCGCCGTCGTCGTCGACACGTCCATGAGCGTGGGACCGTCGCTGCTCGAGACCGAGCGGGCCGTGGTCGATGCCCTCCTCGAGTCGCTGGGTCCGAAGGACTCCATCGTGGTGCTCGCCGCGGACCAGAGCGCGCGGGTCGTGGGCCCCGCGAAGCCTGCGGCGGTCACGCCGGAGACGCGCGCGGACATCAAGAAATCGCTCGCGCTCGTACGCGCGGGCGGCGCATCCAACCTGGGCATCGCGCTGGAGCAAGCCGCGGACTTGCTCGACGGTCAGGACAAGGACCACGCGGGCACCGGCATGGTCGTCTACGTCGGCGACGGCCGACCGACGGTGGGTGAGGCCACCGCACGCGACCTGCGGAAGCGGCTCGCGCGACGCGCGGGCGGAGTGCCTCGCATCGGCGCGGTGGCCGTCGGGCAGGGCGCGGATCGCTGGATGCTCGCGGAGCTCGCGCAGGGCTCTGGCCCCGTCTACGACGTCGTCGATCGCCCGGAGGCGGCTCGTGCGGGCGGCGCACTCGTCGCGGATGCGCTGGCGCCCGTGGTGCGTGGCGTATCGATTGACCTCGGCGCCACGGTCGACCGCATCTACCCGCGCGACACACGAACTGTCGGCTCCGGCTCCACGTTCACCGTCGCAGGACGGCTGCGCGGTCAGCTCCCGTCGAAGATCACGCTCCGCTTCCGCAAGGGCAACGAGATCGTCGAAGAGGTGCGATCGCTCGTGCAGATCGAGGCGCCCACGGGCGCGGACGTCGCGAAGCGCTGGGCAGCGGAGCGCGTCGAGGAGATCGCCATGCGCAACGAGGGCATGGAGGGCGCCGTTGCGCTCGCCACGAAGGCAGGCCTGGTCACCCCGTGGACCAGCTTCTTCTGGAACGGCGCCACCGCGTCGATGCCCTGGGACGATCGCGTGCTCGGCCTCTCGCCCGACACCGACACGGCCTACGCCGCGCGCATCGCGCCCGCGCCGCCGCCGCCCTCGCTGGTGCTGGAGCCGCCGAGCATCTTCGATGGCGAGGCCTCGCTCGAGGATGCCATGGAGGTCGCCGCACGCCAGGCGCTTATCGACTCGATGCCCGCCCTGGTCGCGTGCCGTGACTCACGTGCGGCCGTTCGGCCGGATGTGCCATCGCAGCTGTCGGTCTCGGTCAGCGTGGACGTGGATGGTCACGCCACCAAGGTCACCGTGGATGCGCAGGGCTCGCGCGGCAACGACGCGGTGCTGGAGCGCTGCTCGCGCGGCGTCATCACCGCGGTCCCGTTCTTCGGTGGCGGTGTGGCCATCACGTTCACGCACGTCATCGTGTTGCCGCCGCTGCAGACGGCGCGGCGCACGGAATGCAGCACCACGTCCAAGCTACCGCTGGCGGTGAAGCGCGGCATATGGCGCGCGCGCAAGCAGAAGGGCATGCTCAACTACGACGTGGCCTACCACCAGTGCGAGCTCCCCACGTGGAGCGAGCGCCGGACGCTGCTCGGCATCCTGGTCGCAGACCTTGCCATCCCGGATGCCATCAACACCGCCGCGCGCATCGAAGCGACCGGCGACTCCGACGGCGCCGCGTTCATTCGTCAGGAGCTGCTGCGCAGGCCGAACGTGTCGTCGCTCGCGTACGAGGACATGCGTCGCCTCTTCGTGGGCGCGGAGCCCAAGGTCGACGTCGCGCTCGACAAGGCCTACCGCACCGCAAAGAACGACGCGGACCGCATGAAGGTGCTCCGGCGCTTCCTGCGCGTCGCGCCGCATAGCCCGCTGGGGCGGCGCCTCTTGCTCTCGCTCCTCGAGTCCACGGGCCAGAAGGACGCACTGAAGGACGAGATCTTCCACGTGCGGACGGATCCGTTCTCGGATGCTGGCCTGCTCGCGTCCGGCGCGTCCGCGCTGCGACGCCTGGGTGAGGACGAGGACGGTCGCCGCGCGTTTGGTGAGCTGGTCGAGCGCGCCCCGCGTGATCCGTGGACGCTCGCATACGTGGGTGATCGCCTGCGCGCAGAGGGCCTCTACGAGGACGCGCTCGCTTCCTATCAGAGGCTGGATTCGCAGATGCCGGATGATCCCGCCGTTGCGCTCCGGCTTGCGCTCGCGCACGCAGGCGCGGGCCGCCTCGACGTGGCCATTCGTCTCCTCGATCGCTCCGCGCAGACGGGCGGACGCGGAGACGACGGTCGCACGGGCGAGCTCTCGTCGATCCTCTCTGCATCGCTCCTTGCGGCGGCGCGACAGGCGTCGCCGTCTCCAGAGACGGACGCGCTCCTCGCCCGAAGGCTGGCGGAGACGCCATTGCCAGACGTGGCAAGCCTGATCCTCGTGCGCACCCCGCTCACGGACGACCCAGTCAACGTCATGGTCGCGCGCGCGGAGACGGACAAGGACGAGCTGCCCGCAGATCTGGATGCCTCGGGTATGGGCCTCACCGCCGTGCGCATCGAGCGCGGCGGCGGCACCGCACGCATTCATCTCAGAAGGACGGCCGCGCTCACGGGCTCGCGCCCCACGCACGGTACGGTCACGGCGCTGGTGCTCGCGTCGGATCGGAGTCAGAGCAAGCTCATCACGCGCGAAGTGGACATCGACGAGAAGGGCATCGAGCTTCGTTGGAACGGGGAGACCTTGCGATGAGCGGCGACGATCAGAACCCGAAGGGTGTACCCGAGGCCGCGGCCTCTTCACCGACCGCGCCCGACGAGGATGGCTGGGAGGCCGCGCTCGCAGCTATGCCAAATCTACCGGTCACGCCAGCACCTGCTGACGCGGCCCACACCGCGCAGGCTCCGCCGGTGCCCATGCACGGCACCAACGATGTCGGGTCCATCACGGCGCCGATGCCGCCGGTCGCTCCGCTTCCCGTGCCGCAGCCCCTCATACCGGTGCCGACCGCGAGCGCGCCTGCGCTGCATTTGCAGGCGCAGAACATGGGTCCTGCGATCATCGTCCCGCAGATCCCCGACTACCCGCGGCGAAAGCCACAGCCGCTCATTGGGCCCGTTCTCTCGGTCTACGGCGCTCTCTTGTGGTCGTTCGTGCTCGCTGGTCAGTTCACGACGTCGTGGATGAACGCCGGCCCCATGGACGAGCGCCTCGCGCTGCTCACGGTCTTCGTCGCGACCGTCGGCATGGGCATCATCGCGCTGCGGCGCGCACAAGTCGCTGCGCCGACGAGCGTGGGCAGGGTCCTCGGACGCGCGGTGTTCGCATTCGTGGGTGCGTTCATCGCATGGTTCGCGACCATCTTCGTCGCCGCCATCGCTGGACATTCCGCGTCCCGCAATCACGACGTGCTCATCGCGATGTTTCTGCTCGCACTGGCTGTGACGGCCACCGTCTTGGGTCCGCGGCTCACCTCTCCCGGCCCTCATGCGGCGCCCTCACACGGTCGCAAGGTGATCCAGGTCAGCTTCTGGGCCGGGCTCGCGGTCGTCACCCTCATCGCAGGCGCAGAGCTGGTCTCGAACGGCTAGCCAGGCGTTTTCCCTGTCAGCGACGTGGAAGAGGACTTACCCTTCGAGGCTTCCGCATGGACCGCCTCGTCGTCACTGGCGCCCGCCAGCACAACCTCAGGAACGTGTCTGTCACGCTTCCGCGCGGCAAGTTCGTCGTCCTCACGGGCCCGAGCGGCTCGGGCAAGTCCAGTCTGGCGTTCGACACCATCTACGCGGAGGGACAGCGCCGCTATGTGGAGTCGCTGTCCGCGTATGCCCGTCAATTCCTGGAGCAGCTCGCAAAGCCGGACGTCGACCGTATCGACGGCCTCTCTCCAGCGATCGCGATCGAACAGCGCCCGCTCTCCAAGTCGCCTCGCTCGACCGTTGGCACCGTCACCGAGATCGCGGACTACCTCCGCCTCCTGTTCGCACGCGTCGGCATCCCGCATTGCCCGAACTGCGGCAAGCGCATCGAGGCGCAGACCGTCCAGCAGATCGTCGACCACATCCTGACGCTCGGTGAAGGCACGCGGCTCAGCCTGCTCTCGCCGATCTGTCGCGCACGCAAGGGGGAGCTCAAGCTGGAGCTCGAGCGCCTGCGCCGCGAAGGCTACGTCCGCGCGCGCGTGGACGGACAGGTCGTGGACCTCGGCGACTCGATCGAGCTCGAAGGCAAGAAGACGCACGACCTGGACGTCGTCATCGATCGCATCGTCATCAAGGAGGGCGTCGCCGGCCGCCTGACGGACAGCGTGGAGCTCTCGCTCAAGGTCGGCGAAGGGCGGTTGCTCGTGGGCGTGGAGGGCAAAGAGCCCTTCTGGATGAGCGAGCGCTTCGCCTGCATCGACTGCGGCATCTCGCTCCCGCCGATCGAGCCGCGCATGTTCTCGTTCAATGGGCCGCATGGAGCTTGTCCTGCGTGCGACGGTCTTGGTGCACGCACTGTCATCGACCCCGCGCGGGTCGTCGGCGATCCAAAGCGCACTCTTCGCGAGGGCGTCGTGCTCGCGTGGGGCAGGCGCGGCTCGGTGGCCCTCGCGACCGAGATCGCGCGCGCCGTGGAGTCCCTCTCCGTGTCGCCGGACACACCGTGGGAGAAGTTCCCGGAGGAGACGAAGACGTCGCTCCTGTTCGGGGACCCCGACAAGAAGAGCGCGGCTCGTGGCAAGGGCAAGAAGGGGCGCTACCAGGGCATCGTCCCCAGGCTCTCCGAGCGGCTCCTTGGCGAAGACGAGGCGGACGACGACCCGGACGAGGACCTCGGCGGGATAGCCGCGGACGATCTGGGTCGCTTCACGGTGAGCCGCGGGTGCGGAGCCTGCAAGGGCAAGCGGCTCCGGCCCGAGGCGCTCGCCATCAAGCTGGACGGTCGCGACATCGCCGAGCTCGGCGCGCTCGCCCTCGGGAAATTACGTGCATTCTGCAATCAAATGCAAGCGGAGCCGGAGCGCTTCTCGACGCGTGAGCGCGCCATCGCGGAGCCGCTCTTGCGCGCGGTCACGGCGCGGCTGGGGTTCCTCATCGACGTGGGCCTCGACTACCTCGCGCTCGACCGCAGCGCGCAGACGCTGTCGTCCGGCGAGGGCCAGCGCATTCGCCTTGCCACGCAGATCGGCGCGGCGCTCGTGGGCGTTCTCTACGTGCTGGATGAGCCCAGCGTGGGTCTGCATGCGCGCGACAACGCGCGGCTGCTCCAGGCAGAGGCGCGTCTGCGCGATCTCGGCAACACGGTCCTCGTCGTGGAGCACGATCGCGAGGCCATCATGGCGGCGGACTACGTCGTGGACATGGGCCCCGGCGCCGGCGTCCACGGCGGGATGATCGTCGCCGAAGGCACGCCCGAAGAGGTCATCGCGAACCCGGCCTCCATCACCGGTCCGTGGCTCTCTGGCGCGCGCTCGTTGCCCATGCCGACGACACGCAAGCCGAAGGGCAAGCAGAAGCTCACCGTGGTGGGCGCGCGCGTGCACAACCTGAAGAACGTCTCGGTGGATGTGCCCATCGGACTCTTCACTTGCTTCACTGGAGTGTCGGGGAGCGGGAAATCAAGCCTCGTCATCGACACGCTGCTGCCCGCGGCGCGCGGCATGCTCTACGGCGCGGCCGCAAAGGTCGGCGACTGTGACAGTGTCCAGGGCCTCGATCACGTGGACAAGGTGGTGTCGATCGATCAGGCGCCCATCGGTCGCACGCCGCGCTCCAATCCAGCCACGTACACCGGCATCTTCGCGCAGCTGCGAGAGCTCTATGCAGGTCTGCCCGACGCACGCGCCCGCGGCTACAAGCCAGGGCGCTTCTCGTTCAACGTGAAGGGCGGCCGCTGCGAGGCATGTCAGGGCGACGGCGTACTGCGCGTGGAGATGCATTTTCTTCCGGACGTGTTCGTCACGTGCGACACCTGCCAGGGGCGCCGCTACAACCGCGAGACGCTCGAGGTGAAATACCGCGGCCTCTCGATCGCCGACGCGCTCCACCTCACGGTCGAGCAGGCGATGCCCATGTTCGAGTCGATCCCGCGCGTGCACGAGCGGCTGCTCGCGCTCACGAAGGTCGGCCTTGGGTACCTATCGCTGGGTCAGCCTGCGACCACGCTCTCCGGCGGCGAGGCGCAGCGCGTGAAGCTGGCGCGCGAGCTCTCGCGACGCGCGACCGGGCGCACCCTCTACATCCTGGATGAGCCCACGACGGGCCTCCATTTCACGGACATCGAGCTCCTCCTTCGCGCGCTTATGGATCTGCGCGATCAGGGCAATACGGTGATCGTCATCGAGCACAACCTGGACGTCGTCGCGTGCGCGGACTGGGTCGTGGACATGGGACCGGACGGCGGCGACGGCGGCGGTGAGGTCGTGATGTCCGGCTCACCGGAGGACGTGGCGGCATGCGAGGGCTCACACACGGGGCACTACCTCAAGGATGTCCTCGCGTTCGGCAAGCGCGGAGGTCGCAACAGCCAGGTGGTCCCCGCGAAGCCCCCAGCAAGAAAGCCCCAGGGCGGTGCCGCACACGACACGCGCGCCGAAGAACCGCCCAAGCGCAAACCCAAGCGCTGACGACGCGTGGCTGCGCGCGCACCGACGTGCAATAGGGTTGCCTCAGGGTCGCTGACAGACCGTGGACACGTGCGGGGCAAGTAGCTTGCCTGGATCGGACTGATCGTCCGCGGCCAAAAGGGCGGGGCTCAGCTTCGTGAGGGCGTCGATGAGCTTCGCGAAGGAGCCGCAGCGCGCGAGCATCTCCGACATCTCGGCCTTGCCGGAGCCATAGGTCTTGAACTGGATGAGCGTCGCGTTCGTGATCGGCCGACGCATCTTGGTCTCGTCGCGCAGGGCCTGGAGAATGCGCGCCTTCTCCGCGAGCTTCTCCGCGCGCGGCGTGGCCGACGCATAAAGAGCGGCGAGCTTGCCGTATGCGACCTGGAACAACGCCCCACGACGATCGCCCTGCTCCTCCTCGTCGAAGTACGCGCGCGTCTCTGGTGCATCGGCGCCGACGCGCTCGCGCATGTACGCCGCCGCTAGCCCGTCGCCTACGAAGGACGCGACGCTCTCGTTCAGCGTGCTCTGCCCCGCCACGTAGAACGTCGCGTGGAGCGACTCGTGGAGGATCGTGTTGGCGAGCTCGCCGCGGGCGCCCTTTCCTTCCTCGATCATCGTGCTCAGGATCGGATCGGGAAAATAGCCGAGCGTCGAGTACGCGCCCGAGCCACGCACGTCCACGTCCCAGCCCTTCGCGCGGAGCTCCGCCGCGAAGTCGTCAGCGTCCTTGCGCTGGAACCAGCCGAGGTAGCTGATGTTGCCGATGATCGGAAACCACTGCGTTCGTGCGCGAAACCGCAGCGGCTCGCAGGCCGTGGTCACCCAGAGGACCTGCGGGCGATGCAGATCGACGTAGGTCGTGTAGTTCGTGGTCGCGCGAAGACCGTTCGCCTCTCCATAGGCCTTCACGTTGGCGACGTCCGCCAGCAGCGCGCGCCGCTCCTTCGTGAGCCAGCCGCCGGCGACGAGCGCGTCGACGTCGAGTTGCTTCCGCGTGATCTCGTCCTGACCCGCGCCCGCCTGCGCGAGGTACCGCACCGGCATGCAGCCCATGCCGCACGCGAGGACCGCGAACAGAACGATGGAAGCCAAAAGGCCGCGCCGCGCCGTGGTGTGGCGGGAACGGCCTCTCACCAGAAGCATGTGTGCCTCCTACGAATAGTCCTTCTCGAGGCGCTCCTGATCTTCCTTGCAGCGGATGCAGAGCGTGGTCTCCGGGCGCGCTTCCAGGCGCTTCACGGAGATCTCTTCACCGCACTCCTCGCAGGTGCCGAAGGTCCCGTCCTCGATCTTGCGGAGCGCCTTCTCGATCTTGTCGAGGAACACCTTCTCACGACCGCGAAGGCGGAACGTGAACGACTGGAGGTACTCGCTCGAGGCGAGATCCATCTCGTCCGGGAGATCGTTCGCGTCGAGGGTCATGTCTTCTTCCAGCGTCTGCTTCGCCTTCTTGACGATTTCGTCCCGCTTCTCCACGAGCAGCGTCTTGAATCTCTTGAGCTCTGTTTTCTTCACGGCGATCACGCTCCGAAAGAGGCTTGTGGCTTGTGGGCTCGGGACGTTCCCCCCGTCCGAGTCCCCCGGGCGCAGGCCAAAGGGAACAGGGAGAGTAACGCCCTTCGTCCGGGGGGGAAGACCTTAAACACCCGAATGACGAACGTCAATCGCAGGGTGTGCGCACCACCTTGTATTCCTGTATTCCGCGTGATTCTTCCGTGCGGGCCACGATTCGGTCTTGCGAAAAGTGCGGTATCAAGGTGGGCATGTCCTTCTTCGCCGGCCTCGACGAGAACGGTCTTGGCCCACTGCTCGGACCTCTGGTCGTCACGGGCGTGCTTGCGCGCGCTACCGACGCCTCGGGCGAAAAACGGATCGAGAAGAAGGCGCCGAAGCGGCTCATGGCGCGCCTCGGTGATTCGAAGGCTCTGGTCTCGCACGATGACAATGCGCTCGGCGAAGCGTGGGCGCGTGAGCTCTGCTTCGGACCCGCCGGCGCGGACGTGCCAATGGACGACCTGCTCGAAGCGCTGCTCGCCGACCCGCGCACGCACTATCTCTCGCTGTGCCCGCCGCACCACGCCGACCATTGCTTCGGCGCGGGACACTCGCGCGTGGAAGATGCTGGCGACGAGCGCCGCGCGAGCCTGGCCACGCTCCGCAACGACGTCGTGCGCGACCGGATCGCGCTCGCCAAGATGGGCATCGAGATCGTGCGCGTGCGCTCGATCGTCGTGTGCAACCGCATGCTGAACAATGCGACCGCGCGCGGTGTGTCGCGCTTCCAGACGGATCTGCACGCGATGGAGCGCCTGGTCCTGGACTTCCGCGAGCACGCGGGCGCGCGCATCACCGCGACGTGCGGCAAGGTCGGCGGCTTCGACTACTACGAGGACGCATTCGGTCCGCTTGCCGGCTATCTGAAGACCAAGGTGGTGGAGTCGCGCAAGATCAGCACGTACGAGGTCCTGGGCGTGGGTCGCGTCTCGTTCGTGATGGATGCAGACGCATCGAACATGCTCGTGTCGCTCGCGTCGCTCGTGGGCAAGTGGGTGCGCGACGCGCTCATGGGAAAGATCCTGGGCTACTACCGCGCGCAAGATCCCACGCTTCCGATGGCGAGCGGCTATCACGATCCCGTGACGCGCGCGTTCGTCCAGCAGACGTCACTCGTTCGCAAGGAGCGGCGCATCGAGGACGCGTGCTTTGCGCGGGCCGCCGCGCCGACGAAGGCTACTTCTTCGCCGAAGAGGACGGCGCCGCCGAAGGCGACGGTGTCGAGGAAGACGAAGAAGGCGGCGCTGCAGAGAGAAGCGACTTGAGCTGCGACACCGCGTCGTCCTTGGCGATGCGAACGGCAGCCTGTTTGTCGGGCGCGCCAGCGGCGGAGAGGGCGTACTCCTCGTCAGACACGCCGAACACGACTCCCGCTTTGCGACCCACGTAGAGCTCCACCTTCGGTGCGTCCTTGCTCGCGCTGACGGTGAGGTGCACGGCCTCGTCGCCCACGCTCGGGATCGGAAGGGCGCCGGGGCGACCGCGCAGGGTCTTCATGGCGTCCTTCCCCTGCTCCGCGTCCGTGGTGGCGAGCGAGAGGACGCGCCAGCGCTTGCCACCGTCAGCGTAGTAGCCGATCGCGCCCGCGCCCACGTTGCCGATTCCGTACGGCTCCTTCTGCGCCCACACGATGCCGTTGGGGAGGAGGCCCGGCTTCGGGAGCGCGAGCACGGCGGACGGAGGCTCCGCGCCGCCAGGCAGCTTCTCGCCGATGTCCTTGCCGAGCGCCGTGAGGATCGCCTCGCTCGACTTCGCGAGCGCGTCGGGCGACTCCTGCTCGTTGTTGTACTGCAGCTCCACGAGGTACTTGCCCCGCCACACGTATCCGCGCCCGGTCCCGATCGCGCCGCGCCCCTTGGCTGCGAGCACGCGCGGCGCGCTCTTGTCGGCGGGGTCGCCGGAGACGACGCGGAACGTGTAGAAGCCGTACGCGGCGGGCTCGTCCGAGAGCTCCGAGAGCACGACGTCCGCCGTACCGCCCTTGCCGCCGCCGTCGATGTAGCGGAGCGTGACGAGCCGCTTCAGACCGAAGCGCTTGTACACCTCGATGTCGCCGTCGAACGGGACGTCGGCGATGAGCTGCTTTGCGCGGTCGCCGTAGGTCTTCGTCTCTCCCTGTGGATCGATGCAGTATGCAAGCGTCGTCTTCGGGAAGAACGCGGCGCTGACGGTGTCCTTCACGTCGCCCGGCGCCGCGCACGCAGAAGCCTTCGCGGCCGACGAGACCGTCGGAGGAGGCGGAGGCTTGTCGCCGCCCTGGGTGGAGTCGTCCTTGCTTGGACAGCCGAGGAGCAGTGAAGCGCTTATGGAAGCGGTGGCGAGGACGGCAAGACGCGCGAAGGCCATGGCCTCCGTTTACACCGGAGCTCTCCAACGAGGCTACGCACGTTTTTCATAGCGCCTCGCAAGAACGCGCGTGGGACCCAGTGTCGACGGTTCTCCCACCTGCGTTTTCATCGCTCAAATCGGGGCCAACCATGCTGGTTTCTGCGGCATGTCGCTTGCTTGAACGGGGGGGGGCGCTGTCGCTCAAGGGGATTTCATGCCGGTAGGACGAACAATGAGGGGAGCAGTACGCCGGGCGAACGCGCGCGGTGTGACCCTGATCGAGCTGATGGTCGTCGTGATTATCATCGCCATCTTCGCCGCGATCGCCATCCCGGGCATCTCGAAGTCGAGCGACGACCGCAGGGCGTTCGAGAAAGCAACGGAGCTCGCGCAGCTGATGCAGGAGGCACGTGGGCGCGCGCTCGCGACCGGCTCCGCGCAGATGGTCGCATTGAACATGAACGGCACCGCGCCACGCGGCGTCTTCATGCTCTACGAGGCCGTGTACAACAACCAGCCGACGGCGAGCTGCCTCACGTACAATCAATGGGGTGGAACCGCCGACACGGACCCGGTGAAGACCGTCACCGCACCCCTTGCGCCGCCGGCGAGCGGCCCGGGCGTGAAGCTCGTGAACGGTATGAACCTGGCGTACGCCGGCTCGAGCGACCTGAAGGCATCGATGGCGGTGAACGGCGCGGCGGTCGCCGGTAACTTTGCGTACCTCTGCTTCAGCCCGGGCGGTCGCGTCTACTTCTACGGCACGCAGGCAGCGGCGGTGAACGGCGCGGGCGTTCCGCTCTCTGGTGCGTTCACTGTCGATATCGCTCGCTACCCCGGCGGCACGCTCGAGGGACTGACCCGTCGCGTGATCATCGACGGCACCGACACCGCCCGTGTGAAGTCTTTCTGAGGCCCATGGAGATGACGATGACCTCCGCAAGCACCAACTCCAGAATCAACTCCAGGATAGAGAGCCGGCGTTCGCCGTCGCGGGCCGGCTATACGGTCGCCGAGGTCATGGTCGCGATCTGCCTCTTCGCGATCGGTGGCAGCGGCGTCATTGCCATGGAGAACGCTGCGGTGCGAGGGAACGCTGTCGCGCGCAGGCTCGACCAGGCGACCATCGTCGGAAACGCGTACATCGACGGCATGCAGCGCTCGCTCGTCACATGGACGGCTGGCGCTCCGCCGGTCGCGACCTTCCCCTCTGCAGTGGACGGGACCACGTGGAACCCGGGGCCCTCCGCTACCACTGGCTACGACATCAATGGCTTCGAGACGAACGCGAACATCGTTTTCTGCATCGAGCACGAGGACACTGTGATGCAGCAAAAAGGAGGCGTGACCACGGTGGTGCGCTCGGATGTGGCTGTCTACTGGAACAGAGATCTCTCCGGCTTCGCTGACTGCGCGACAGCGCCCGGCCAGGGAGTCGCCACTCTCCACTACCTTTATCTCACCACCGTCCTACGGGTGCAGGCACCATGAGCGCAGGCACCATGAGCGCAGGCACCAGCTCCGAGAAGAGCGACCTGCTTCTGCAGCGCCGTGCCATGCGCCGTACCATGCGCCGTGCCATGCGCCGTGCCATGCGCCGGAGGGGCCGTGATGGCTTCACGATGGTGGAGCTCCTGATCGCGATGATCTCGGGGCTCGCCGTCGTGCTCACCTGCGTCGCCCTTGGTCGCGACGCGACGACGAACTTCCATCAGGAGATGAAGATCGCGTCGACGCAGATGACGCAGCGCCTGGCCGCTCAGCGGCTGCGCTCCGATCTGGAGCGCGTGGGCTTCATGTCGACCGGGAACATGCTTGCGGATCCGAAGATCGCCCACTGCCTCAACGGCGGCACGGCCCCGTGCACGGCCGCGGACGCCGTTGGCGTGGCGCCGAGCTACATCGACAACGTCGCCGAGACGGGCCTCACCACGCTGATGAGCGTCCGCCTGAGCATCGGCGGGTCCAACGGCGTGGCTCCGCTGAGCGCCGCGGAGCACGTGAACGTCAAGACGCTCTCGCTCCTGAACGGTCTCGCCCCCGACGCGATCGAGCTCGCCGGCAATTTCACGACCGCCGACGAGTTCACTGCGTCGATCGATCAGCCGCCGACCGGCGCAGTAAACAGCGGCTGCAAGGCGGCCGGCGGAGCCCGCATCTATCTGGAGACCAAGGACCCGGCCGTGGTCCGGATGCTCTACACGCGCTCCGGCGTGTATGACAAAGGTGCCGCCATCAACGCGCTCGCGGCGGCGTTCTCGCCAGTGCTCGCCGACCCGGCCACCGTCACACCGTTCTCCTTCGGCATCCGTGTGTCGGACAACTCGATGACGCACTTTCAGTTTGCGACCCTCTGTGACCAGCCGAATTCCATTGGTATCGAGGACCCGCTGCCGCCACCGCTCGGGACGAATCTGCCGCGCCCGTACATCGATACTCTCCATGCGCTCATGACGCTGAACCTGGGCATCGGCGGGATCACACCGGGTCAGGGCGCCGCGAGCAACGTCGTGGTGAACCCCGTCCAGGTCGTTCGCTGGGAGATCACGCAGCGCTCCAAATACGCCGACGCCACCACCAGCGCCAAAGGCAGCGCTCTCGACACCGCAGCCATCCCGGCTCTGTCGAGCGGGCGCTTCGAGCTGATCCGCACCTGGGTTCCTTTCAATATTGCGCCATTCGGAAACGTGACCGGTGCCACCCCGGCCTGCCCCAACTGCCTGGAGCTCGTCGGCGAGTTCCCGGTCGACCTGAGGTTCGGCTTCAGCAAACTGAGCGGTGTCGTCTTGACGACCTACGCGATGGACGACGCGGTGGTCAATGCGACACCGGCCGCCCTCGCGCCTGCGACGGGTACTGGATCTCCGCAGCAGATCCGGTCGATCTTCTTCAAGCTCGGCACGCGGACCGCCATGGCGGATCGGGATTTTGGTCTTGGCGGCGCGTCCCCGACGTTCATCTATCGCTACAAGCTGAGCGGGACGGAGTTCGCGCGTGCACGGGAGACGGTCGAAGAGGTCGTTCTGCAGAACCAGATGAGCATGGGGTACTGACGGATGGAGACGATGATGACAGAGACCGCTTCATCTCACGAGAGCGCCGCGCGGCGCGGGCTGCTTCGGCGCTCTGCACGCAGGTCGCGGAGCGCGGGCTCCGTCATGTTCATCGTGTCCACGACCCTGGCGCTGCTCGGGATGATGGGGCTCTTCGCTGTGTCCTCCGCCACACGAGAGGTCAAGGTCGCCGGTTACCTCCGCCAGAGCACGCAGGCCCACGCGCTCTCGCAGGCCACGATCCAGACGAGCGCGGCCTACCTCGATCCGAACTACGCGGGCGTGCTCATTCACGACTACGCGACAGGACGGCTCGGCGCCGTATTGCAGACGACCAACTGCGTTTCGTCGTCGCCCACCGCTGCCGCCATGCCGGTGGAGATCACCTCCGACACGCTCGCCACCACCTGCTTGCGCGTCATGGATGACGACATGCACGTCACCATGAGCAACAAGTGGGTGAGCAGCCACAACAAGAACGCAACCGACCCGAGCACGCGCACCGGCTTCAAGACCCTTGCCACGGAGACGGGCTTCGAGATCACCTATCCGCATCAGCAGGCATGTCCGTATGCCGCGCCGCCTGGCATGCACTGCTTTCGCGCGACCGTGACGACCTTCGCCCAGGTCACCGCAGGCGCTCCTCCGTTTGCCGCGTACGACATCCAGAAGACGGAGATGGGCCGTGGGCACCTCGTCGTCGGGCCCCTGCAGGATTGATCGCATGCAAAGTACATCTTTTTCACGCCTTACACGCGTCTCCCGCGCCCCCCAAGACGAGGTAGTGCAATGAGAGCCCTGTCCACGAGATCGACGACCGTCCTGCGCGTGGGGCTGACGGGCACCCTGCTGGTCTTCGCAGCCAGCACCGGATTCAGTCCGACAGAGGCAGAGGCCGCGGCGCCGTCGAGCGGCGTCGTTGGTCCGGCGCCGAACGTGCTGCTGCTCATCGACCGCTCCGGCTCGATGGCGCGCACGACGGCTGGCAACGTTCCGAACTGCGTGACGGGTGCAGATTCGAGGAACCAGCCGCTGGTACCGATGCCCGCTGGCGACGTCATCAACATGGATCGCTGGGGCCAGATCCTCGAAGGGCTCACCGGTCACGTCAAGCCGTACTACACGTGCGAGACCATCGACCGCACCAGCACCAGGTTCAAGGACGAGTACTCCATCAACTTGAAGCAGCCCCCGGACGCGGACTACATCATCCCGTACAACAGGCCGCTGTCCGACGGAAGCCCGGCCAACACCAACACGTGCGCCGTCACTCCTGGCTTTCTTCCCGGTGCGACCGGGCTCCTTGGTCTCGTCAAGGGCGACAACACGGGCATTCGCCAGTTCGCCAATGGCTGGGACGGCAACACGCAGGACCCGAACTACACCGCCAGCAAGGGAAGCATCGTCGACCGGTTCTGGGCCAACACGACGGGTCTCACGGCCGCTGGCTACGGAGCGGCCAACCCGGCCGCGTGCACGTTCAACCAGTATGGTGACGGTCAGCTCGACGTGGCGCGGAAATTCGTGCGTTTCTCGTTGATGACGTCGGACAGCGAGCCGTCAAAGGCGCCGACCAACGTGAGCTACTACGGCGTCACTGGTGGCACCGTGCCCTGGAGCGATCTGACGACCGGAACGGGCACCTCCGTGGACACCGCCCATCCGTTCGACGGTCAGTGGTCCTATCTCCCTGCAACGGTCATCCACGGCGGCCCGCTGCCGAAGGCGAAGCTCCAGGGCTGCGCGACGGACCCTGATTTCTCGGTCGGCGCGCGTCACCTGTCGGCCCCGCCGTGGGAGGGAAGGCACGTTGCATTTCCGGCGCCCGATGGCCCCGACGACAGCAACCTCGATCAGATCCAGCGCGTGCTGCTGGCTACGCGCCCCTACGGCGGCTCGCCGCTCGACGGCATGATGTACGACGCCGCGGACTATCTGTGGCGCACCGACGACTTCGGCCCGTGGGCCGTTGGCAAGACCACCACCGACGACTTCGTTCAAGCGGGTTGCCGGCAACAGTACGTCGTTCTCGTGAGCGACGGCGCGTCCAACCTCGACCTTCGCCCAGCCTGCAAGGCCGGCGCGGGCGTCTGTCCCTTCCCGACCCCGGTCGAGACCGCGCACACGCTCTACACCGGCATCGCGCAGGGTGGCTACCCGGGCACTCTTCATGCGGCGGCCAGCGCGCACATCAAGACGTTCGTCATCGGCTTCTCGGCGGTGGGCAGCCACACGCCACCCGTGGCCGAGCCCGCATGGTGGACGTGGGGGTCTTGCACCGCCGCTCTCACCGCTGCCACCTCGTCCAAGCTCCTCGCCGACACGTGCGCCACGAAAACGCCGTACGTGACCGGCACCATGTCAGAGGCGTGCTGCACTCTGAACGACATCGCGGTTGTCGGCGACGGCTACCTGGAAGCCAACCCGTCCCCGCAGGGCGCATTCTTCGTCGACAGTGAGGCTGAGTTCAGCCTGGCGATGGGCAAGATCCTCGGCACCATCTCGAGCAGCACGACCAGCCGCGCCACGCCGACCTTCTCATCCACGTACACGTCGCGCGACACCCCGTATGCGGGTGGCAACGCGAACGCATCGTTCATCACGACGTTGAACCCTCAGCCCGGAGGTCTCTGGACGTCCGACATCCAGCGCAAACGCAACGTGTGCAACACGGGCACGCCCAACAACCTGGCACCGGTGAACGCGAACGACGACAAGTTCGCCAACGCGACCGTCACGGGCAGCAAGAACAACCAGCGTTTCATCCTCACGGCGGTCCCGAACGACAACTCCGGTGTCTACGATCCGACTGTCACGTTCCGGCCGTTCGACACCGTGCACACCGACAATGTGACGTCTGCCAGCTACAGCTATTCGCAAGGGCAGGACATCGCCATACCGATCGCAAACGCGGGCAACGTGGCGGCAACGCTGGCGCCTGATCTCTTCAACATCGCGCCCACCACGTGCGGCTCGGTGAACATCCTGAAGCCCACGCTGAAGACGCTCCCGAAGTTGACCACGGACATCTCGTGCGAGAACGCCGTCTTCGCATTCGCGACCGGGTATGCCGGATCCGTCTCCTACAACGCGTCGGAGTACAACGTACGCTGCACGCCTGGCGACGCGTACACGCTCGGCTGCAACCCGCTGGGTGGTGTCTATCATTCGCAGCCCATCGTGGCTCCCCCACCCCAGGCATTCCTTGCGGATGAAGGCTATCGCGCGTTCGCCAAGACCTACGCGGGACGACCTTCGGCGCTCTACGTGGAGACCATGGATGGTCTTCTGCATGCGTTCGACGCGACGAACGACACGGCCGCTGGCCCGTACGCGAACGAGCTGTTCTCGTTCATTCCTCCTGCCGTGTTGCCCACGCTCGCCTCGAACTACCCGAGCGGCGCGGCGACCCTGCTCGATAGCTCACCGGCCGTGAAGGACGTGGTCTGGAATCGGGTACGCGGGGACATCGGTGCGGGCGCCGCAAACCTGTGGCACACGATGCTTGTCGCCGGTCAGCCCGGTGGGTACTTCGCGATGGAAATCTCGGACCCGCTCGTAGGACAGATCTCCGCCGGCCAGGAGCCAGGCGTTGGTGCGACGTATGGTCCGTACAAGCCCTCCGTCGACACCGGCTCGCTGGCGCCACCGGCCGCGTATCAGCCCGTGCCGCTGGCCGTTGGTGACCTGCCCGGCGCCGACTTCGAATCCGGCGGCATCACCACACCGGCGGCCCGTCCCGTTGGACCGCACTTCATGTGGCAGCTCACGACAGCGGACAAGGCCGCCCCGGAGCGCCTCAGCTCCACTGGCAGCTCGCGCGCAACGGGCACTGCACAGTACCCGCTCTTCGGCGACACGGTCAGCAAGCCGGCGATCACGACGCTCTACTTCCAGGACACGGCGGTCAGCCCGCTCCGCGAGGTCGGCGTGGCAATCCTTCCGGGCGGCATGCCGCTCTCGGCGCTCACTCCTGGAGAGTGCCTGCGACAGGGTGGCGTTACGCCCACCGTGGTCACCGACAGCGGCGCTGCCAATCCGTATACGGTGCGGACGAAGGTTCGCAACTGGGGTGACGGCTGCACGTCGGCGGCGCTCGGCACGACCGGCGTCCGCGGTCGCTCGGTCAGCATCGTGCGACTCGACACGGGTGAGATCATCCGCGTCTTCGCTCGAAAGGTGGGCGTCGTCGCTCAGGACCTGCCGAATGGCATCCCGACGTCGGGCGCGTCGAACCGGGTCAACGCGACGCCGCTCGACTCGCCGATGACGGGCACGCCGATCGTGTACCCTGCGGATGTCGGCGCGGTCGCGCAGCGGTTCTACATGGGTGATGCGGACGGCATGATCTGGCGCTTCGACGTGTCGGACCCCAACCCGGACAACTGGAAGGGCCGCATCTTCTACGACACGCAGAACATCACGGTGAACCCCACCAACGCCAAGCCGTCGCTCGACGGCCAGCCCATCGTCGTCGATCCGATCGTCACCCAGGATCAGCAAGGCCGCGCCGTGCTCATCGTGGCGACGGGCGAGCAAGACGTCCTCAACCAGCCCAAGCCCATCGGCGGCAACGGGCAACCGCCGAAGAACTTCGTTGTCTCGCTCACGGAGCGCCCGGACTCCGCGGCGGCCGCGACTGGCTATTACAACGCGTATGTGAACTGGGTATATGACTTCCCGGGGCACCCCGGTGAACGCGTGACCGGTCCAATGACGGTCTTCAACAACGTGGCCTACTTCGCCAGCTATTACCCACCAGTGGAGTCGGTCGCGGCAGCATGCACCACGGGCTCTGCCTACATCAACGCCCTCGACTACATCAAGACGACCGGTGTGTATGGCGCGACTCAAATATTCGCCCCGATCGCTCCGACCGACAACGCCGGCACGGCAGTCAAGTACGTTCCCGGTGTCACGGTGCAAGCGGGGCTCCAGTGCGCGACGGCGGCGGCCGGAACGTCGAGCTTTGGCGCATACCAATCCCTGTCGTTCAGCAGCACTGCCTTGCCGACCTTCACGTTGTCGGCGATGAGCGCCAAGGGCACGAGCATCGGCGGTGCCGGCATCAACTCGAGCAACATCCCCACGATCAGCGCACCGGCGGTCGCGACGATCGACTCGTGGGCTGCAGTCGTCGAATGAAGGCGCGCAGGCCGGCCATGTCGACAGCGCCGATCTCCTGGCAGGTCGGCGCCGCGACGGTGCTCGTATCGGGGCTCATGCTGTTCATGGCGGGATGCAAGAGTCCGCCGCCAGACGATCACGAGCCCGTCGTGCGCGAGGCCCCGAAGGCCGCACCACAAGTTCCGGTCGACCACGTCGCCAAGGACTCGCTCGTGGCTGGCACGGAGAAGGCGTATGCCGTCGTGCTCCCGCTGGGCTTCGCGGTCAAGGCGAGCGTCGAGCAGACCCGGGTCGCCATGGGCGCTGCCACTGCGAAGCAGGTCGTCACGTACCTGAAGGAGCAAGTACGCGACGGCAAGGTCCTCGAGGGCCCGGAGCGCACGGTCTTCAAGGGCGTGCGCATCCCCGCGGAGCCGGACCGCTATCTCGAGATCGTCGTCACGGAGCGGTCGGACACGGTCCTCATAGCCGTGACGGACGTCACCCCGTTGCCGCCCCTTCCTCCGGCCACTCAGGACGAGCGCTACAAGCAGGTGGGCCTGGATCCGAGGGGCCGACTCCTGCATCCGCACACGATCGAATAGCGGGAGGCCGTCGTTTTCGAGTAGTAGACAGTCATGGAGCTGCCTCGAGCTCATGGCCGTAGCAGGCGGGCCTCCGCGCTTGCATGCGTGCGCGCGCTCGTCGTGAGCGGCGTGACGGGGATCGCGTGCGGCGGGAGCACGACCAAGGCCGCGCCTGCGTGCGACTCCCCTTCCCTCGCGGTCGTCGCTGCGAGCGACTACTCGTCGAGCGAGATCGTCGTGCTGCGCGATTCGAGCTCGCTGGGGCCGCCCACAACAGGGGTCGATCTGGGCGGTGATCCGGTGCTCGCGGTGTCGCACGGCCGCTGCTTCTTCGTCGCACGCGACCACGACCTCCTGGTGGAGCTCGATCCCGCGTGCGGCACGCCCATCCGCAAGATCACGACGGGCGACGGCGTCACCTCCGATAACCCGCAAGACGTCGCCGTGTCGAACGACGGCAGCTTGTTCGTCCCCAAGTTCCGCACGGGCGACATGCTCGTGCTCCGTCCTTCGGGCACGCGCGACGTGGTGCACCTTGGATCGTTCGACACCGACGGCAACTCACAGCCGAGCTCCGCGACGTCGATCACGACCAACGGCGTGGAGAAGATCTGGGTCACGCTCGAGCGCCTGGACGACAAGACGCTCCTGCCTTCGGGACTCCCGTCGCTCGTGGTGCGCGTGGACCCGACGAGCCTCGCGATCGACGGTCAGGTGACGCTTCTTGGCCAGGATCCCTTCGGCCTCGCGGTGCCGTTCGGCGACGCGCTCTTCTATGCGGAGCCGGGACGCTTCGACAGCCCCGCGGAGATGAACGCAGGCATAGAGCGACTCGATCCGGCGACCATGACGAGCACGCTGATCGTTCACGAGAAGGATCTGGGTGGTAGCGTCGCACAGGTGGCCGTCATGGAAGGCTGCGCCGCCGCCATCGTCGCCGATCCCAGCAAGGTGAACGCCACGTCCCTCGTTACGTTCGATCCAATCACGGGGAACATACACACAACGGCGACCACCTCGCCGCTCAAGAGCCCTGGCTACGATCTGGAGGGCCTCGCCTTCAACGAGGCCACGCTCTACGTGGGCGACCGCAGGCGCGCAGCGACCGGCTATCCGATTCACGCTTTCGCGGTGGGTGCAGACTGCACGCTTTCCGCTCGCCCGGACACCCTGTTCTCCCCGCAGAAGCCGGTCGCCATCAGGAGCCCGCGTTGACCACGGCCGCGGCAGAGGCGGAGAAGGCCGAGGGCGCGGCCAAGGAGAATGCAGCGGAGACGCGCAGCGCCACCGCGGGAAGAGGCGGCGTCGCCATCCTGGGCGCGAAGGTCTACTTCATCGCGACGGGTTTTCTGCAGCAGCCCCTGCTTCCCATGGCCATGGGGCTGTCGGGCTACGGCGCGCTGTCCCGCGTCCTCGCGATCGCAAACGTGTTCAACAACGTGGTCGTCTCTGCATCGACCCAGGGGATGAGCCGCGCCGTGGCGCAGAGCCGCGGTCGCGAGCAGGAGACGCTTCGCCGACTTTTTCCGGCGCACGCGGCGCTCGCGCTGGTCTGTGCGGCGCTCCTCGCGGGGCTCGCGCCGCTCTTCGCGCGCTTCGAGGCGGCGCCGTACATAGAGACGCCGCTCTTCGTGATGGCGGGGCTCCTGGGCGTGTACGGCGTGTATGCGCCGCTCGTCGGTTTCCTGAACGGGAGCGGTCGCTTCGGCAAGCAGGCCGCGCTGGACGTGACGGCGGCCACGCTGCGGACCATCCTGCTCGTCGGCTGCGGCTACCTCTTCATGCGTCGCGGAATGGCGGGCGCGCTGGGCGCAACGGTGGGCGCATTGCTCGCGGCGCTCGCAGTCTTCACGCTGGCGTTCTCGTGGACGCGCGGACGAAGCGCCGCCGCCGCGGGCTCCGCCGGTGCCGGGCCGCTCATCGCGCCAGGCGCATACGTGCTGCAGCTCCTGCCCATCGCGCTGTCGCAGCTCTTCACGAACGCGCTCATGCAGTCGGACCTCACGCTGCTGGGCCGCTTCCTCTCGAATTCTGCACACGCGCCGTGCCCGGACCCGTTCGCGACGGCAGCGATGTCCGCGTGCATCGCGAGCGCAGACAAGGCCGCGGACGAGTGGGTCGCCGTCTATCGCGCCTGTCAGCTCTTCGCGTTCCTTCCGTACCAGCTGCTCTTCAGCGTGACGCAGGTGCTCTTCCCCATGCTCGCGAAGGCACGCGCGGGCGGTGACCGGACCGAGGTCGCGCGCCTCACCTCACGCGGGGCGCGCCTTGGCGTGGTCGTCGTGGGGTTGCCCGTGTCCGTCGTGCTCGCGCTGCCGTGGTCGTGTATCGCGTTCGCGTACGGCAAGGATGTGGCCACGCGGGGCGAGGACACCCTGCGCGTGCTCGCGCTCGGACAGATGTCGTTCGCGGTGCTCTCGCTCGGCGCGACGGTGCTTGTCAGCCTGGGCCGCGAGGTGCGCGCCATGCTGCTCACGCTCGCGGCGGTGCTCCTCGTCGGCGCTGCATGCTTCGTGGTGGTGCCGGGCCGCGCGTTCGGCGAAGCGCAGCTCCATGTGACGGCGACCGCCGCATCCATCGCGCTCGCAGCGGCCATGGTCGTGGCGTTCGCGCTGGTGGTGCGCGAGGCCGGCGCGTTCGTGCCCGCGGCCACGATGGTGCGCGTCGGCATCGCGGTCGCGTGCGCGTGGGGCCTTGGCCACGCGATGCCGCACGCGGGGCGCATATTGCTCGTGCCGCTCGCAGCGGTGGTGGTGCTGATCTACGTGTGCATCCTGACGATCACGCGCGAGCTCGGTCGCGCGGACGCCACGTGGCTCATGGGCCTCGCGCGCCGAGGAAAAAAGGCGGCGCCCCGAGAACCGTGAAGGCCGTCAGTTGTTTTGGTGGATGAGTGGCGTGTTCGATGCTGGCGAATGCTGGAGCTGCGCCGTCGACATCGGGTAAAGCGAGTTGGGTGCAGATCTTCTCCCGCAAGCTGAAGTCGGGTGAAATCGCGGGGTTCGGGGAATTAACGCTCCGCGTGTGAGGTTCTTCCGGCGAGGCGAGATGCCTCGAGTAGGCGCGAGCCGATGAGCGCGAAGCGAGCGGAGATGACCGTGGCCGAGGACGTGCCGTTCGCGGGGGCGCGCGCCCACGCGGCGAAGGTTGAGGGTATGCTGATGAGCGAGCCGATGATCCGCAAGCGCCACTCGGACCTTGAAGAGATGCTCGCGGGCCAGGGGCAGGAATGGGCGCGGCTGATGCTGGAGGAGAACCTGCGCCTGCGCGCGCAGCTCGAGGAGAAGCGCGAGGTCGTCGGCGCCGACGGCGTAGAGCGCACGAGCGTTCGCGACAGCGAGCGCCACGTCGAGACCGTGCTCGGTCGCGTGGAGGTTCAGCGGCTCGCGTACCAGGCGCGCGGAAGCACGGACCTGCATCCGATGGATGCCTTGCTCAACCTTCCGCGCGAGATGTTCTCGCACGGGGTGCGGCGTCTCGTGGCGCGGAAGGTCGCGCTGGCGTCGTTCGACGAGGTCGTCGACGATCTGCAGGAGTCGACGGGCGCGACCATCGCGAAGCGACAAGTCGAAGAGCTTGCCGTCCGCGCCGCCCAGGACTTCGACGCCTTCTACGAGCAGCGTGCAGCGGAGCGCGATCCGGCAGACGATCTCTTGATCATCAGCACCGACGGCAAAGGCATCGTGATGCGGCACGAGGACCTGCGCAAAGGAACGCGCCGCGCCGCGGAGTCGAGCCATCGCAAGCTCGAGACGCGCCTCACTCCGGGCGAGAAGAGCAAAGGCAAGCGCATGGCGCAGGTCGCGACGGTGTACTCGATCGCGCCGTTCCCTCGCGGCCCTGCAGACATCCTCCATTCGCTTCGCGACGAGAAGGAGATCGACACGAAGCGACCTCGGCCGACGGACAAGCGCGTATGGGCGAGCGTGGAGAAGACGCAGCGCGCGGTGATCCGCGAGGCCTTCGCGGAGGCTCTGCGACGCGATCCTGAGAAGAAGCGCCGCTGGGTGGTGCTCGTCGACGGCGAGCCCAAGCAACTTCGCTCGGCGAAGGCAGAGGCCCGCCGCGTCGGCGTCAAGGTCACTATCCGCGCCGACATCATCCACGTCATCGAGTACATCTGGGACGCGGCGCGCGCGCTCTTCGGCGAGAGCAACGCGAAGGCCGAGAAGTGGGTCCAAGATCGCCTGCTCGCGCTCCTCACGGGCCGCAGCGGTGGCGAGATCGCGAA
>JANXLV010000137.1 GCA_025355005.1 Myxococcales bacterium
CTGGGATGCGTCCGATCCGCGGAAGAAGTGCGCGCCCGACGCGTTCGTGAAGCTCGGCGTACCGTATGTGAGCGTGGAGACGTGGAAGACGTGGGAGCACGGCGCGCCCGAGCTCTGCATCGAGATCGTCAGCCCCAGCGATGCCGAGGTGCAGACATGGGACGAGAAGATGGAGCGCTATCTCGCGTTCGGCGTGCGAGAGCTGATCGCGTTCAATCCTGACGCCGCCCATGGCGAGCGCCTTCGCGCGTGGGATCGCATCGACGGGGATCTCGTCGAGCGCGCCGTCGAGGCCGAGTCCACTCCGTGCCTCACGCTCGCTCTTCACTGGGTGGTCACCGCGTCGCTCACACCGGGCGAGACGTCGCCGCGCGACGCGTTGCGCCTGGCGAGCCACGCTCGCGGTGAGGACCTCGTCCTCACTGCGCCGGAACGGGACCACGCGGAGCTTCTACGACTGCGTTCAGAGCGTCGCCAAGGTCCGTAAAGGGACCTGGGCCACCTCAGCGCGAAGGTCCGTCGCCCGCTCTGCGTCGCGCTTCGTGGTCTGCGAAATGGCCCATCTCGTGGAGGAGCGTGTGAAAGAGCTGGAGCGCCCTCACTGCATCGAGCGTCATCGTCAGCTCGTACGCCCGGCGCGTCTCCACCACGGGAAATCCCGCTTCGCGCAGGCGATCCATCTCCGCCATGTCGGCCGGGCCCGAGCTCCTCGGAAGGGCGAGCTTGGTCCCTGGCGACACGGTGTCGAGCACGATCGCCGTCCCAAGATCACCAAACGACCACACGAGTCGACCCCACGCGCCGCGCAAGATCTCCTGCTTCCGCGTTGGCTGACGCAGCACGATCACGCTGATGCCTTCGTGATCGGACGGCGGCAACAGGAGCAAGAGCTGCGCGATGTCGTCGAGCGTGCACGCATGCGCGGAGTCGCGGCGGGGTGGCTCCACGAGGAACCGGAGTGTCCTGCCGTTGATGACGCGGTCCACGCTGATCGCCGCGGTGAGGCGGCTGTCGGACCATCGGACATCATGCCGACCGTCGGGAACGACGAGCCGATTGTCCTGCCCATGTCCCTGCTTCGCGGGGCCGATGTTGCGATTGCGGCGTTCGGGGCGAAAGACTGCGCGTCGCATCGATCACGATTGTATCGGACCATCACGGCCCCGAACTATCGACGAAGCCGATGACCGCCATCGCCGCTCTGGAGCCTCATCACGGACACGAACCGCCTCCGTCCATCGAGCTCGGGCCGCCTGCACTGATGAAGTTCTTCGCCGCGGGGTAGCCGCACACGTTCAAGTATGCCTGCGATAGCGAGGCGCCACCGTTGTTGCAATTGCTCACGCTGAGCGTGGTCGTCTTGCCGGCGACGCCGTCTTGATAGCAGGTGCATGCACCACACACGCACTGGAGCTGGTAGACGACGCCGTTACACGTGACGCCGCAGTTGCAGCCGATACCGCCGTCGATGTCGTCGGGTCCTTCGCACATCAGCTTGCACTGGCTGGTGTCGGGAGCGCCGCTGTCGACGGCATCGGGTACCACGGCGATGAACGTGCCGAGGACCTTCGTGGATGTGGAGATACGTACGGTGCTCACGTCGTTGGTCTTGGGTACGAGAGTGAACTGAATGCCGTCGTAGGCGGACATGATCCGCACGTCGGCCGCGTTCGCGCCGGGCGGAAAATCCAGGCTCTGGAACGGCACGGAGACCGTCACTGGAAGCGCGAGCTTCGTGATGCGTGGCTCGAACAGGTACGCGCCGCCGACCACCTTGTTGTCCGCGATCGGCACGGGCAGCACCGGCACGATGGTGAACACCACGTCGCTCTCGAGCGCCCCCGGAGGAATGGTGATCGACGCGAGCCCATCGAACGACCACAAGGTACCGCCCGCTTGACCGATGGTGAGGGACGCCCGCACGGCACTCGTACCAGTGTCTTCCCCGTCCCCGCCTTCGTTCCCTGCGTCATCGTCCGACGCACCTGTCTTGCCATTGCATCCGCCCGAGAGCAGAGCAAACGGAAGACCGAGC
>JANXLV010000220.1 GCA_025355005.1 Myxococcales bacterium
GGATCCCAGGCGTGCTGACTGGCTCGAGGACTCGCAGACCAGCTACGAGAACTTCTTCACATCGGTCGCAGCCACGGCGGACGAGGGCGCCATCTACGGTGCAGCGACGCTCGCGGCGGATCTCTCCAAGGCGCCCGTCGAGCGCCTGAACGAGATCGCTACGCTGCGTGCGAGCCCTTCATTCGCGGTCGAGATGGATCGCCTCGACGGCGCGATCAAGCTCCTCGCAAAGCGCGGTGACGCCGTGGCGCTTGGCCATGTGGTGCGCGTGATGGCCGCGATCTACGCGGAGGAGGCGAACCGTGCAGGCGGCGCCGAGATCGCTCCGGCCTCCGCCGGTGGTCGCGCAGTCGCGCTCCTTCGAACGCTCGCGGATCCGTTGACGCTGCAGCCGTTCGCGGAGACGCTGCTCGCGGATGAGGCGGAGCCCACCGAAGCATCGTTCGCGCTGCTGTCGTGGGCGCAGGTCGCCGCGGGATATGCGCTCTACGCCGCGCGAATCAAGAACGCACAGGGCAATGCGCGCCCGCGCTTCATCCAGTGCATGCGGCGCCTCGGCGAGCATTCGCTACCCATCGTGCGCGGCGCGCTCGAACAGCTGCTCCCGAACGAGCAGACAAGGCTCACTGATCCGGCGCTGGCCGACGATCTCCTGCGCTGCGTGCCGCAGCTCGCGGACGAGGCGCTCGGAGCGATCGTGCTGCGCTACGTTCGCCTCGTGGACCACCGCGAGGTCGCGCGTGACGCCGCCATCGCGCTTGCGACCGTTCTGGGCGTGCGCGCCGTGCCCGTCATGCTTGCGTGCTTGCAATCGGAGGACGACGGTCTCCGCATCGCGGGCCTCCACGGACTACGCGCCGTGGCGGCCGTGGACGAGTTCGTCGTTCGCAAGGTGACTGGCTTCCTCACAGGAACCGTCTCCGCTTCCGACGAGCTGCGCATCGCCGCCGCACGCGCACTGGCCATCGCGCCAGGCGCCGCACGCGACAGCGCGACGCGCCTCATCGTCACCGCGCTCGCCAAGGGCGACGCAGCGAACGCGATGCCAGGCGGCCGCGCGGGTCCCAACGCCATCGTCGCCTACGCACGCGCCGCGCAGGTCCTCGCACCGACCGACGCGAAGGACTTCATCATCGCAAAGGCCGAAAAGAGCGCGGAGCCGCTCCGATCGCTGCTGCTCGCCTTGCTGAAGTAGGTGCTCAGACGCGCTCGAGGCAGGGCATGACGACCTCGTCGATGGCCCGTCGCGCTACTTCCTTGGAGGTGTGGCATGTCAGGCGTCCGTGCGCTCGCCACGCTGCATGGTCCACGTCGTAGCGGCGCTCCTCCGCGGCCAGCGTTCCCTTGATCGCGCGTGCGATGCCGCGGCGGACGGATGTAGCGACCTCGCGATCACCGTGCTGCACGGCCCACCTCACGAACCGCCATGAGAGCTCGGCGTGCCGCACCTCGTCCGCGGCGATCTTGCGTAGCACCTTCCTTGCGCTCGCGTCCGTGACGATCGCCAGCTGCTCGCGCGCGAGTACCGCGCCCAGCGTCTCACCCACGCAGCCCTCTTCTGCCGCGATCTGCGCGATCTGCGCGAGGCTCCTTGCGGACATCGCATCGTGCACCCGCAACGGCGTAGGACCGCGACGCTTGCCGTAGCGAGCGGCCAGCGCAAAGCACGCCCGCGCGTGCGCGATCTCGTCGATGCCCGCGCGTTGCGCCATGAGCAAGAGCTCTGGCGGCGCACCCACGGAGAGCAGGTGCATCGTGAAGCGCGCGAACGCGGCGACCGACGCGTGCTCCTCCAGCGCATCCTTCAGCCAGGTCTCCGCGAGCAGGTGTGCCGTCTTCGCGTCGAGCCCGTGCGCCGCGGTCGCCACGCTGAGCGCGGACCAGTCGTCGCGCTCGCTTGCCTCCGCGGCGCGCAGGCTCGCGCCTACGAGGAACGGTCTGCGTACGCTCGGCGGCAGGCATCCGCCATCACCGTCGGGTCGGCTGTTGGGGCATCCGGAGTCCGTGTCACCAGCATCCGTCGCCAGCGCCATGCTCGCATCCAGCTCGCTCGTGCCACCTTCCGTCGACGATGCGTCAGCGCTGCCATCGAGCGTGGCGCCTGGCTCGATGGAGGAGGTGGTCGTGCCCCCGCTGCACGCGGAGATGGCCGAGCAGAGGAGCATGAGCAGCGCGCGGTTCGTTGCGGGGACGGTGGACATGCCCGTGCTTGGGATGGTCGGGCGTCGTTCGTCACGAATTCGGCGGAAGCAGCTCCGACCGCACGACACATGCGGGGAACGAGGCCCATCCGTGCGGCAGCGCGTCGAAGTACTCCGTGGCGGTCGGGTCGCCCGTCATGACGTGCCCGTCGCGATCGCTGCTGCCGCGCTGGTGCCGTAGAAGTGCGACGCCGCGAGCTTGGCGTTGAACAGCATCGCGAACACCCGCGTGTACACGCCATGCGCGAGCAGTGATGTGAGCGCGCCGTAGTCCACGAAGTACGTGGTGCCGTGCGGATCCACGGCCGCGTCCGAGCGAATGCGCGACAGCACGTTAGGGGGCGCGAGCAGCGCGTCGCCGAAGATCTTCCCGAGCTCCTGGTTGAGCGTGCGATCCAGGCCGATCGCCGCCGGCGTGTCGGAGCCGTGGCCGCCCATCTTGCGGATCATGTCGCCGCCTTTGTTCACCAGGTGGAGCACGCGCATCGTGTCGGGCGAAGCCCACGTGTAGCGCGGCGGCGTGCCAAACGTCATCACGTCCAGGCCCACATCGCGAAGCACGTCGACCGCGTGCCGCACGTGCCGGAGGTTGTGTCCGCGCGCGCGCAGCACGTCGAGCATGGCGCTGCCCTCGGGCGTGTGCTCCAGCATGTGCGAGAGCAGCGCGAAGAGCTGAGCGCCGTGACTGTGAGCCATGCAAAGGATGCGGGGAGGCCGGTCCGTGTGAGCGCGGTCCGCGTGCTCGGCGAGCGTGGAGAGCGTGCGCGCCAGATCGAGCGTGGCCTCCAGCCGCGCGGCATGGTGGTTCTCGGAGGACCACATGAAGCGGCTGCAGGTGACGCCGGAGCCAATCGCGCGGCCAAAGAGCTTCGCGTACGACGCGCTGAAAGTGCCCAGATCGCCGAGGACCCCGTCGATGCCGGACTTGGTGAGCGCGCGAAGCGGTCGGTGCAGCCGCTGGCCCACCGCAGGCACCGCCCGAAGCAGCTTCGCGACGGCGAGAGGATCATCGCCAGTGAACGTGCCATGCACGAACACGACCGCACAGACGTTGCTCGCCCGAAAGCGAGCGCCGACGCGAGCCATCTCCTTGCGCCAGGCGTGAGAGCGAGGAGAGGGAAGGGAAAGGGTCGAGGTCGCGGTCGAGGTCGAGGTCGCGGTCGCGGTCGCGGTCGCGGTCGAGGTCGAGGTCGAGGTCGAGGTCGAGGTCAGGGTCGAGGTCGAGGTCGGGGTCGAGGTCGAGGTCGAAGTCGAGGCCGTTGTCGTCGTTGGCTCAAGCACCGCTCTGATCGCCCTCAGCGTTGGTTGACTCCTCTGCTTTCTCCATCGCGCGACGTACGCGACGAGCATCGCGAGCAGCACCATGATGAGAAGCCACGGAAGGATCGACACGAGGGTAGTATAACGCGCCGCGTCAGTCTCGCAATCCCCCGTCGGTGATTGCGCCTGCGTCGCGGGGCAGCGTGAATGCGTCGGAGCACACGGAGTCGTTCCTTGCGCACGTGACCGCGTGGCAGGCGTTGCATCCGCCGCTGGTGTCGCCGTACGTCTTGTCTGCGGGGGGACTTGTCCCGCGCCACAAGATGTTCTCCTTGCCGCCGCCGATCGAGCCGGGCGACAGCTCGAACCACTCCCATCCCTTTGCGCCGTCCGCGTTGAAGCTGCAGCCGCGCTTCACCATCGCGAACACGTGGTGTGTCGCGGGATCGGCGCTCTCGATCTCCGTCACGAAGATCGTTCCCTGCTCGAACTCCGTCGCGCTCGCGGGCGTCGCGTCCGCACCTGCATCCGGGAGCGCGTTCATGTACTCGGTGCGCGGTCCCTTCACGTGCGTCTGTCCGCCGAGATCGCTCGCGCCGTCGATGTGGTGCGAGGGCCACAGCCGGAAATCCTTGAACTGCGCGGGGTACGCGACGAAGCAGCCGACGGTGCTGGGGTCCGAGGTCGTGGTGGCGTCGGCCGGCAATCCCCCACAGGCGGCGAACGAGATCAGCACGGTCATCGTGAAGGCCAGCGCGCCCGGCGCGAACCGTGACGCCAGCCGTGCGTTCGTGCGGTGGAACATGTCGCGACACACTCTACTAGAAAGTGCCGGCCGTCCGGCAACGCGCGCGCGCCGAACTTCGTCACGTCAGACGAGGATGATCGCGCGCTCGGCCGCGAGGCGGCAAAGGATCGCCACCGCATTCGCGCGGTCCAGGCCCGAGCGCGCGACGACATCGGCGACAGTGGACACGCCATTCACGAAGCGGAGCAGGCAGCGCGTCTTCGCGTCCATCGTCCCGATGTCGATGCGCTCGCGCGAGATGACCGGCACGCGCGTCGACTCGAGCACGGAGTCGAGCTCGTTCTTCATGGTGATGTAGCGCGCGGCGATCTCCGCCATGCGATCGAGCTCCGTCGTGTTGAGCGGCGCCACCTTGCGGCGCGTGCCCGACGCGGGCTTGGGCCGCTCGGTGGGACTGTTGTGACGCACCTCCCGCGGGAGCGGGATCGCGTACAACCCGCCCGTGCGACGGGTGGGCTCAGTCGGGGGTTCTTCAGCTGGAAAAGCCTGGCGAGCGTTGGCGGGGAGCGACATGCAAAGAGGTGTCGCAAGAATGAGACCAACCCCATCCATCCGTTCCCATCCACGAACCGGCCCTTTTCAAGCGCTGAATTTCGTGGACCGTCAGACCGATGACACGCGCGATGCCACAGCGCTGACATTCGTACAACGGCTCGCCTCGGCGCAGACATAAGCGACTTCTCGCCACAGATCGCGACGGCTACGACACCTACGTGCATGAGGCGCCGTTCAAGACAGGACTGTAGCTTCGCGGGCTGAGCCGTTCTATGGTGCCCCCCCCATGGCGAAGAAGAAGGCCTCCGCGAAGACGATCCTCGATGCATCCTCCACCGCCAAGGTGTTCGAAGGGCGTCCCAGCAAGAAGGAGGCGCTCTCCGAGGTCGAAGGCTTCTTCAGTCATCTGAAGGAGGCCGACGTCGAGGCCGCCGGCGCGTCCATCGCACACGCCCACAAGGACTGGTGGCCGCACCAGGTGCGCTCGCTCTGGCAGGATCTGGTCGGTCCCTGGCTCGAGGAGCAGGGCGAGGACTGGGATCTCGACGACGACAAGTCGTGGCGCGATCTCACCTGGCTCGAGAAGATCGGCATCGAGCTCGAGACCGACTGGAACGGCGACGACGACAGCTTCTTCCTCAACGTCACCTACGACGGCGAGGTCACGGACGTGTCGGCGGAGTTCAGCATCCAGGAGATCCCGAACGGCTGGGTCGTGCGCCGGGACATCATCCACGTGAACTGACTACTTCGCCAGCTTCATGACTTTTCCGACCGTCTTGAGGCCGAAGTAGATCGCTCTGTCGTCGATGGCCAGACCGGACACGGTGCCGTTGCCCGAGAACAGGACCTCGGGTGCTCCGGAGCCGTCGCTGCGGATGCGTCGCACGTTGCCGAGGTTCGCCTCTGTCCAGTAGACGTGCGTCGCGTCCACGCGGATGAACGATGGGGTGGGGTTCGTGACCGCACTGGCGACGAGCGTGGTGGTGGCACCGGTCAGGATGTTCGTCCGCATGATCGTGCTGGCGCTCCTGTCGGACCAGTATACGTACGTGCCGTCAGTGTCGACGGCGAATGGGCTCTTGCCCGTGGCGATCGTCGTGACGCCCGTCGCGTCGATGCGGATGATCGACTTGCCGCCGTTGTCGAAGTCCGAGAAGACGAACCCGCCATCGTACTCGACGATGCCCTCTGGCCCCGTCTGACCGGTCGCGATCGGCGTGACGACCAGGGTCGTCGGGTCTACGCCATAGACGCCGCCGTTCTTGCCGCCATCTCCCTGCTCCGCCCACACCACGCCGCGGCTCGTGCTGAGCGCGAAATCGTTCGGAAGGTATGGCGATGCGATCGTCGTGGCGGGCGCGCCGTCCCACGCGACGGAGCGAAGCTTGCCGAAATAGAACTCACCGAAGTAGACGTGCGCACTGTCGGCTCGCACGTAGAACGGGCCTCTCTCGACGGTGGCCAGTGTGCGCAGCGCGCCGCCATCCGTGAGCGCCGCGTAGACAACGCCCGTGGTCGTGCCGCTGTCGCCCGGGAACGTGAACGCGACCTGCGCGCCATTCACGTCGATGCAGCCGATGCCCGTGAGCCCCGTGACGATCGGCACGGCGCCGCACGTGCCCTTGGTGCAAGGCCCGCCGAAGCAGTCGTGCCCGCAAGCGCCGCAGTTCGCGGAGGTGGTGAGGTCCGCGTCGCACCCGCCGTCGAGAGGCGGCTCCGCGTCCACGTGCGTGCTTCCATCCGCGGCCGCGTCCGTGCCGGCGAGCCCGTCGAACGACGCGAGCACCGAGCAGGCGACCCCCACTCCACCAAGGAGCACGGCCCCAGCGGCGGCAGCCCATCCCACGCCCTTCATCGCGAATGAGTCTACACCACGCGGCGGGTCGCAGGACATCTCTGCCGATGCGTGGCACCATGAATGGGTGCGGCGCTCGCGTTTCTTCGTCCTCCTGTCGGTGTCGGCTCTGTGGCTGCCTTTCCTCGCGTGCGGTGACGATGCCGTGGTCGGCACCACCACGGGCGACGCGAGCGTGCAGGACGGCGGGCAGCCCATTTCTGTAGATGGAAGCAAGCCGGTCGATGCTTCGCATGACGCGGGCACGAGCAAGGACGCGGGTCCAGACGCGTCGTTCGACGCAGGCCCGCCACCGCTTCCGATGCGATGCAACGGCTCCGTCCGCTCGATCGCGCCTCCTTCGGCCGCGCTTCCTGTGTTGCCGCCCATCTCCGTTCCCGCCGCGTTCAAGATGGAGCCCGTGGGGCACGTCTACACTTCGCGCCACATCGTGCAGCTCCCGAACGGCGATCTCCTCGCGGGGACGAACACCGGCGAGGTCAGGCTGATCCCGCACGCCGACGAGGACGTCCCCGGCGACTCCGTGCTCTTCGTGGACAAGACCGACGACCTGCCCGTGCACGGCGTCGCGTATGCGACATACCTGTGCACCATCTTCATTGCCACACAGCACTTCGTCTATGCCGTGCCGTACGTGGATGGAATGATGAGCGCGGTGCTCGGCGATCCCATCGCGCGCGTCAGGGATCCGAACATCGGTGAGCACGTCACCACCACCGTTGCGTGGGACGGCGTCACGCTCTTCGCCAGCGTCGGCTCGTCGTGCAACGACTGCGTCGAGACGGACCCGCTGCGCGCCACCATCCAGCGGATGTACCCCGACGGCGGCAACCAGACCACGCGCGCCACGCGCATGCGCAACGCCATCGCGCTGGCGCTCAATCCGTCCACGGGGACGCTCTGGGCCGGCGGCGCAGGACAGGACTTCTTGCCGCCCGGACATCCCTATGAGTACTTCGACTCCGTGGGCCTGCTTCCGGGCATACCCGATTATGGCTGGCCCGATTGCGAGGAGAACCACGTCGCCTATGTCGCGGACGCGGACTGCTCGAAGACCGCAGTCCCGCACGTGGAGATGCCCTCGTACTCGACCATCATCGGCGCCACCTTCTATCCAGAATCCATGAAGGGCGCGCACGCGTTCCCGAGCGCCTACCGCGGCGGCCTCTTCCTCACCGCGCACGGCGCCGCACACAAGGATGCCGACGGCGGGTTCACCTCACCACCGCGCGTCGTCTACGTACCCATGAACGGCGATACCCCAGTAACGCCCGTGAACTGGAATGATCCCACCAAGCAATGGACGGATTTCGTCACGGGCTGTCAGCTCGCCGACGGAGTGACGCGCGTCGCCCGCCCGACCGGCATCACGGTGGGGCGCGACGGAAGCCTCTTCCTTGCAGACGACCTGAACAGCACAGTGATCCGCATCCGCCCCCTCTGACCGCGCCCGATTGCGTACGCCACTCACTCGTGGACGATGACGCGCGTTCCGGGGTTCTCTTTGGTCGCGAAGACTCCGTGCCAGTGGGGTGGCAAGTTGGGGCCGACCCAACCGAACATCTCCTTCGCGTCATGCGGGGTCATGTTCACGCAGCCGTGGCTGCGCTCGTGACCGAACATCGAATGCCAGAACGCGCCGTGCAGCGCGTAGCTGCCGTGGAAATACATGATCCACGGTACGTCCTGGATCGAGTACGGGCCGTCGCTCGCGGTGTTGTCTTCCATCGTGGATGCGATGTGTTTCTCGCGGATGGTGAACGTGCCCTGCACGGTGCGGTGGTCCTTCGCCTTGTCGAAGTCGTCGTGGCGACCCGTGGAGACGATGGTGGCGAAGACCGGCTTGTCGCCCTCGTACGCGACCAGCGTCTGCGTCTTCAGGTTCACGTCGATCCATTTCTCGTTCGGCGCGAGATCTGCCGGCGGCTTCGTGGGGCGCGCGACGGTGCCGTCGAAATCGCGCATCCAGAAGCCCTCCGCCGTCTCGAAGTAGCCGCGGCCCTCGATCATCTGCGACTTGCCGGTGAGCTTCACGATCGTGAAGCGCTCGAGGTGATCGCCGCCCTTCACCTTGCCGTCCTCGATGGTGAATTTTCGCGCCTTCTTGCCGAAGATCCAGCCCAGCGGCAGCTTGCGCGGCTCTGCGTCGCGCCCGATCCACACGCCTTCGAACTCGGTCGCGGGCTTGTGCACCAGCACGTGATCCACCGGCGCGAACTCACCCGCAGTGGTGCGCCAGAACTTCCCGGAGAAGCCGTTCACCTCTTGATCGAGCGCCAGGTAGAAGCCGCGCACCATGCGCACGTTGATGAGGCCGCTCTCGCCCTTGATGTCGTCGAGCGACACCTGCGGCTTCTGCCCCTTGTGGTCTTGCAGGTACCACGGCGTTTCAGTTCCACCACCACCACCACCACCACCAGGCGCCGCCTCTGCGCCGCCGAGGTAGCTCGGTGCGTCCGCGCCGCCTGCGCCGGGCTCCGCGCTGCCCACGGGCTCCGCGGTGTCCGTCTTCTTGTGGCGCTTCTTGCCGACCGCGAGGCCGTGCTCATATTGCTTGCGCTCTGCACGCAATGGCAAGCGACGATAGAGCGGTGTGCCGTTCGTGAGGTTCAGGCCGTATTGATACGGCAGCGGGCCGTCCGTGAGCGGCGCATGCGGCGCGTTCTTCAGCTGCTTGTCGGCGGGATCACGCGTCGCGTATCTGCCGCAGACGAAGCCGCCCTCGACGAGCTCGTACCAACCCTCGGGGCATGACTGCTTCACGCTGGGCTCGGCGTTCTTCACCTCTGCGACCTGACCCTTGCGCAGGTAGCCAAGCCGCACGACGCCCTTGCGATCGTCGCTCGCCTTCGTCGGATCCTTTGCGGGCCACGCCTCTTCGCTCAGGATGGGCGTGGGCATGCCGGTCGCGATGATCGTGGGTCCGAGCGGCGCATCCGGACCACCATCGTTGACCACGAGCGTCGCGATCGAGCCCGACGGCGCCGACGACGCCGCGGCCGTGGTGGAGGTTGCGGCGGCCGGGGTCTCCGCCTCGATGCTGCTCGGTCCGGGCGCAGGGCGCGCCTGACACGCGCCAATCACGATGGCGATGACCGAGCTGTACTGCCGCAGCCGCAACATCACAGGCCTGTCGTTACAAAAGGATCGCCTGTCGCGCAAGCCGGGCAGCTCGTATATTCGCGGGATGGCAGAAGGATTCGACTTCGTCCGCGGAAAGCACGTCGTTTCCGGGGGGACCGTGGGCCCGCTCGCCATCAGGGTGTCTCGCGGGAAGATCACGGAGCTCTTGCCCTACGACGTCGTGCCGGCCGGCGCGCGCGTCCTCGATGCGGGGAATCTACACGTATTGCCGGGCATCGTGGACACGCACGTCCACATCAACGATCCCGGGCGCGCGCACTGGGAGGGCTTCGCGACCGCCACGCGTGCAGCGGCCGCAGGCGGCGTGACCATGCTGATGGACATGCCGCTCAACAGCATTCCGCCCACGACCACGCCGAACGGGCTCCTCACCAAGGTCGCCGCGATGGATGGGAAGACGCACGTGGACGTCGGGCTGTGCGCGGGGCTCGTGCCCGGCAACGCAGCGAACGTGCGCGAGGTCTGGGCTGAGGGCGCGCTCGCCTTCAAGTGCTTCCTCGCGGAGACCGGCGTGGACGAGTTCACGTACGTGAAGGAGGACGAGCTCACGCGCGGCCTCCGCGGGCTCGCGGACGTGGGCGCGCCGCTGCTCGTGCACGCGGAGCTGCCTCCTCCGCTCGACGACGCAGCGAAGCTCGCGGCCACGCTGGACCCGCGCACGTACGCGGCCTGGCTCGCGTCGCGCCCGAAGGCCGCGGAGGATCAGGCCGTCGACCTGCTCGTGCGCCTCGTGCGTGACATCCGTGGGCGTGCGCACGTCGTGCATCTCTCATCGTCCACGGCGCTGTCGCTCATCGAGCGCGCGCTGCATGAGGGGCTGCCGTTCTCCGCAGAGACGTGCCCGCACTACCTCACGTTCGCATCGGAGGAGATCGCGGACGGAGAGACCGCGTACAAGTGCGCTCCGCCGATCCGCGAGCGCGACAACCAGGACAAGCTCTGGGCCGCCGTGAAGGACGGACGCATCGTGCAGGTGGTCACGGATCACTCGCCGTCCGACGCGCCCATGAAGTGCAGTGAATCAGGCGACTTCATGAAGGCGTGGGGCGGCATCTCGTCGCTCGAGCTCGGGCTCCGCGCCGTGTGGACCGGTGCGCGCGCGCGCGGCATGACCATCGTGGACGTGGTGCGTCTCATGTGTGAAGCGCCGGCGCGGCTCATCGGCATGACGGGACGCAAGGGAGTGATCGCCGTGGGCGCCGACGCGGATTTCTGCTTCTTCGATCCGGACGCGGACTTCGTCTGCGACAAGGACGTGCTCCAGCACAAAAACAAGATCTCTCCGTACGACAGGCGCACCATGAAGGGCCGCGTGCATCGCACGATCCTCCGCGGCACCACCATCTACGAGGACGGCGAATTCACGCTGAATCAAGGGCAGTGGGTGCGTCGCGCGTAGAACCAGGTAGCATGATGACGATGCGCCGCGCCCCTGTCGCCATCTGCATCGCGCTCGTCGCGGTGCTCGCCGTGGCAGCCGCGCCCGTGGCTTGCTCGCCCTTCTCGGGGTCCGACGTGAATGGCTCCACGGATGCAGGCGCTGCGGCGAGCTCGGATGGCCCGAATGGCGGAGCGAACGCGGATGGCGCGGCCGCGTTCGACTTCGACACGTGCCCCGGTCTCATCCACGTGACGCAGGGCTTCGAGGGGACCACGTTCCCTCCCCAGGACTGGCGGGACGAGTCGTACCCAGCTGGCGGCGTCGGTCGCGAGCAGACCGCCGTCAACACGGGGAGCGGTTCGATGAAGGCCCATGTCGTCACGGACGCGGTCGGAAGGGGCGCTCTCATCGGCTACTCGCCGCAGAACGCGTCGCTGGTGCCGCGCGGCGTCCGCGTCCGCTTCGCCTACCGGACCGTCGCCGCTGGGTTCAAAGGAATGTCGCTCTACGCGGAGGTCGGGTGTGAAGCCGTGTGGAACCAGAGCGACACGAACAACTTCTACGTCGGGTATTCCTTCGGAAAACCCGAGATCGGCCTTGCCGACTCCAACTCGGACCCGGCCATCGGCTTCACCAGCGATGCGTGGTTTCGCGTGAGCCAGGAGCTCCGGCTCGACACCAGCGCAGGACAGGCCGGCCCCGTGTCTGCGAACCTGCTCACCACCCTCGCCCAGATCGACGGGGGCACCGGCTTCAAAGGCGCCCTGTCCGCGCAGTTCAAGGGCACGCTCCCGCCGCTCGAGATCGTCTGCGGAATTCCCTTCGCGCTCGATCCATCCCCAAAATCACTCGACGTGTACGTCGACGACATCGAGATCGACATCTGCCCGTGATGGGTCGCTCCTTCTCTGCCCGTGTGGCTCTCGCGATCGCGTGCAGCGCGACGTTGCTGGCTCCCGCGTGCGGTGACTCGTATGTGGAGCACGCGAAGGTGTCGTACGATCCGCGCTTCGGCGACAGCACCATCATGGATATTTACGGGCCCACGGGAGACGGTCCGTTCCCCGCAGTGCTCATGATCCACGGTGGCAGCTGGTCGGGCGGCAATCGAACCGAGTACTCCGATCCGGCGAAGCGCCTCGCGCGGTCCGGTTACGTGGCGGCGTCGATCGAGTATCGCCTCACGCCGGCCGGCAAATATCCGGTCGACGTACAGGACTGCCTCTGCGCGCTCGCGTTCCTGCGCCTGCACGCGAGCGAGTACCACGTGGATCCCGCACGCGTCGCCGCGTGGGGATATTCTGCGGGCGGTCATCTGGTCTCGATCATCGGCGCTGCTGCGGACGAGCCCACGCACACGCCCGATTGTCCCGCAGCCGGTGGAGCCCCCGTCGCGCCACCCGCAGCCGTGATCGCGGGCGCAGCGCCAGAGGACTTTCGCGGGTGGGATTGGGCCAGCGACTATCTCGGTGGCCACGAGTCGGAGCGCCCGGAGATCTACGTGCGCGCGTCGCCCATCACGCACGTGCGCCCGGGCATGCCGCCATTCCTGTTCATCAATGGTGATGCAGATCTGATCGTGCCACCCGACATGGCGCGCCGCATGCGCGACGCGATGGTCGCATCGGGCAACGACGCGAGCGTGCTCGTCATCACGGGCGGTGGACACCTGGTCAACACGAACAAGACCGGCGCGTGGGACGTCGAGCTCGCCGATCTGACACCAGAGGCATGGGTCGCTGCGATCGCATTCCTCGACCGCACGGTGGGCAGGCGACCATGAAGCGGCGCTTCGTCATTGTCGCGTCTGGGCTCGCGCTCTCGCTCTTGCTCTCGCTCTCGCTGGTCGTGCACGACGTCCGTGCCGCCGATTCAGCAGGCCCCCCAGTCGCAACGCCGCCACGCAATGCGCTCTCGCTGCAGCTCATATCGATCGTGAATTCAGGCGTCAATGTTCAGTACGACCGCCTGATGGCTCCGAATTTCAGCTTCGGCCCATCGCTTGGGTTCCGGAAGAGCGGCGGCGCCGATATCGATGTACTTGAATCGAACTTCGGTATCGAGAGCCGCTACTGGCTCATCGGAAGAGAGCCATTTTCACGCTTCGACGGTCGCGCCATGGTCGGTCCGTACGTCTCCGCGCGCATCGACTTCGGCATCACCCGAGACACGCAGAACGGCCACGTGCTGGGAACGCAGATGAGCGTCGCAGAGGGCGTGGCGCTGGGGATGCGCTTCGTGATCGTCCGCCGGTTCGAGGTCACGCCGAGCGCGGGCTTCGGACTTCGCACGGACTTCGACCCGCGCGGGCGCCTCGCGCCGTTCTGGCGAGGCGAGCTCGGCCGCTTCGCCCTCCTGGCTGGCGTAATGTTCTAGGGTAATACTTCGCCACGCCGTCGCCGCCCCGCGCTCGCCCGCGGTCCCGCCCACCACTTGTATGAGGCATGTTCTTCGCGCGCGTCAGAGCACCTCCAGTTCCGAGTAGCAGCTATGAGGAATCGCAATTCTTCGGACCACTCATCGCGTACGCACGCCGTTCGTTGAGGTAGAGTGCCTCGCCAACATGAGCGAGAAAGAAGCTGACACGTCGGGCAGCCTTGTGAACCTTGCAGAGGCGCGCCTTGGTGCGTCCGTGCTCCATGCCAACGACGACTTCTTCGCCGAGAAGGAGAACCTCCTCAAGCCAGAGAAGGCGATCTTCATCGACGGCAAGTACACCGATCGCGGCAAGTGGATGGACGGCTGGGAATCACGCCGCCGTCGCGTGCCCGGCCACGATTTCGCCATCATTCGTCTCGGCGTGCCTGGCGTCATTCACGAGGTCATCGTCGACACGGCGTTCTTCCGCGGGAACTTCCCGGAGAGCTGCTCGCTCGAGGGCGCCGTCATCCCGGGCTATCCCATGACGGACGACCTCACGTCGGACAAGATCGTCTGGACGGAGATCCTCCCGCGCGCGAAGTTGAAGGGCGACAGCCAGAACCCGTTCAAGATCGCCTCGCGCGATCGCTTCACGCACGTGCGCCTGCACATCTATCCGGACGGCGGCGTCGCGCGCCTTCGCATCCTCGGTGAAGTTCTCGCGGAGCCGCGCTGGATGGGTCGGCCCGGATCCACGGTCGATCTCGCGGCGGTCGAGCACGGCGGAGTGGTCGTCGCGTGCAACGACATGTTCTTCGGCTCGCGCCACAACCTGATCATGCCGAACCGCGCGCTCGACATGGGCGACGGCTGGGAGACCAAGCGCAGCCGCCGCGAAGGTCCTGATTGGGTCATCGTGAAGCTCGCAGGAAAGGGGCAGATCGAACGCATCGTGCTCGACACTGCCCACTTCAAGGGCAACTTCCCCGAGTCCGCGTCCGTGTGCGTCGGCGCGTTCGGTCCGAACGAGGATCCGAGCAAGGCGAAGGACACCGCATGGAGCAACGTGCTCCCGCGCCAGAAGCTCACCGCGCACACCGCACATGTCTTCGACGACGGGCTCGCCACGCATGCGCCCGCAACTCACGCGCGCCTCCGCATCTGGCCGGATGGTGGCGTGTCCCGCATGCGCCTCTTCGGTGTGCTCGCGAACGACGGTCGCGAGGCCATCGGTCTGCGCGCGCTCAACGCGCTGCCCGCGCCCGACGCGCAAAAGGCGCTCCTCTCGACGTGCGCGTCGTCGACGTGGGCCTCCGCGATGGTGAAGAAGCGCCCATACAAGAGCCTCGACGATCTCGTCACGAAGGGCAGGGATGCGTGGGCAAAGGCCACGGACGCAGACATCCTGGAGGCGTTCGGCGCGCACCCGCGCATCGGCGAACAGAAGCCGGTGGGCCATGCCACTCTGCAGTCGAAGTCCTGGTCCGGCGGCGAGCAGTCGAAGGTCACGCACGCGAGCGAACGCGCAAAGAAGCGCCTCGCCGCAGCGAACGCTGCGTACGAGAAGAAGTTCGGTCGCATCTACATCGTCTGCGCAACCGGCAAGACCGCGGAGGAGATGGTCGCGATCGCGGAGCGGCGCCTCAAGAACGGGCCCGCGAAGGAGCTCAAGGTAGCGGCCATCGAGCAGGGCAAGATCACGGAGCTCCGGCTCCGCAAACTGGTGACGAGGTAATCGCATGAGCCCGATCACGACCCACGTGCTGGACACCGCGCGCGGCAAGCCCGCCGCCAGCGTCCCCGTTGTCCTCGAGAAGAAACAAGCCGACGGGAGCTACGCGCTCGTCGGCAAGGGCTTCACGGACGCAGATGGCCGCAACAAGGAGCTGATGAAGGAGGGCACGCTCACGCCGGGCGTCTATCGCGTCACCTTCGACACGGGCGCCTATCTCTCGCAGTCCAGCACGAAGGGCTTCTTCCCGGAGGTCAGCATCGTGTTTTCGATCGAGGACACGGCCGCACACTATCACGTGCCGCTGCTGCTCTCGCCGTTCGGCTACTCCACGTATCGCGGCAGTTGATTGCTGCGACCACGGTAACTAGATATCGCCAGAGAGGTAGCTCGCATGGGTGATGTGGTCCTGGAGATCGTTCCGCTCGGCTTTCCGTGGGTCACCGCGGATCCGTTCCTGTTCTGCGTCCATCACGACGACGCATATCCGAAGGGCAACGCGGACATGACGCCCGCGGCGTCGCTCGAAGGTCGCAAGATCGGCATGGACTTCGAGGGCAAGGACGGCTGGCGCATGTACCACGGCGACACCGTCCCGGGCTTTCCGCAGCATCCACACCGCGGGTTCGAGACGGTGACCATCGTGCGTCGCGGCTACATCGATCACTCGGATTCGCTCGGCGCAACGGCGCGCTTCGGCGGCGGCGACGTGCAGTGGCTCACCGCGGGCAGCGGCATCGTCCACGCGGAGATGTTCCCGCTCACCAAGACGGACGAGCCGAACCCGGTGGAGCTCTTCCAGATCTGGCTGAACCTCCCTGCGAAGAGCAAGATGGCGGAGCCGCACTTCGCGATGCTCTGGAACAAGGACATCCCGCGCGTCACGCATGCGGACGCGAACGGCAAGCGCACGGAGGTCACGGTGATCGCCGGCACGCTGGACGGCAAAGTACCGCCGCCGTCGCCGCCGAAGTCATGGGCCATGGAGGCAGACGCGGACCTCGCCATCTGGTGCATCCGCATGGATGCGGGCGCGACGTGGACCATGCCGAAGGCCGCGCTCGCGAGCACGGGTCGCACGCTCTACGTGTTCGCGGGGCCAGGCGTCACCGTCGGTGGGGAGCTCGTGAACAAGGGAAATGCAGCGGCGGTCGTGAGCGACGTCGACATCACGCTGGAGGCCGGCGATGGCGAGTGCGAGCTGCTCCTGTTGCAAGGGAAGCCCATCGAGGAGCCGGTGGTGCAGCACGGCCCGTTCGTGATGAACAGCCGCGAGGAGATCGAGAAGGCGATGATCGACTACAGGCGGACGCGGTTTGGGGGCTGGCCGTGGCCGAAGGATGGGCCCGTGCACCCGCGCGAGGAGACCCGCTTCGCAAAGCACATCGGCGGCCGCCTCGAGCGGCCATAGTCGAACGTGCGCCGTGGACTATGTGCATTGTGCACGGGCTTGACGGCGCTTCTATTCGCTCCGCGGGCGCGGGCAACATGTCTCGAGCATCCGTGGACGGACGTGGGTGCGCGGCTCGGCAGGTTGGGGGAGCCCGCTCCGCTGCTGATGTT
>JANXLV010000142.1 GCA_025355005.1 Myxococcales bacterium
TCGCTGGGGCTGACGATCTCGATGCAGAGCTCGGGCGCGCCGTGCTCCCACGTCTTCCACGTCTCCACGCTCACATACGGTACGCCGAGCTTCACGAACGCGTCGGGCGCGCACTTCTTCCGCGGATCGGACGCATCCCAGTAGAGGAAGTTATCCGCGCCGACAGTGCTCGCGTCGCCACACGCCTGCCGCAGGATGAGGAACAGCAGCTCGCAGAGCCGCTTGTGTCTCGTCGTCTCGCCCATCTCCCACTCCGGATCGGATGCGGGAAACGCCAGCGCCCGTACGGGTCGCAGGTGGCGAAGGTTACTCGCGGTGACCATGGCCGTCATCGTAGCAACGTTTGCCGCGTATCGCATCACGCCGGTCCTGAGCACCTCGCATGCCGCTGCGCGGAGTGGGCAATCTCGCGACGTTCCAAAGCTTGCTGGCGACCGCGGCCACTCCGGGAGGTGTCCGCGGTCAGTGCACGTGGCCGCGCCGTTGCAGTGCAAGAGGCATCGTAGACGCGAACGTCATCCACGTACCAGCAGTCGTCCATGGTCGTTGGGACGGTATGCAAGACCACGTTTCCGAAGTAGCTGCCTTGCGTCGCGGTTCCGCTTCCTTGAACCTCGACCCACTTGAGGGGCGCGATGTTCGAGCTCCCGACTATCCCGCCCGCGTAGTTTTAGGCCCTCGATGGGAAAGCGTCGGGGCTTCGTCGTTGGAGACATCAATTTTCTGGGTTCTGGCTGTCGCTCAATCACATGACAGGAACGGACCGGCTTCCGCTGCTAGCCTGCAGGGATGCGTAAAATCATTCTTGCCGGCACTTCCCTCAGCCTTGCGGTTGCCCTCTCCCATTGCGTCGGTGATAGCACGGCCACTGGCAACGACGCGGATAGCGGGTCGGGGACGGACGGCTCGACGCAGCAAGGCGCGGACTCGGGCGGTCAGAACGGCATGGACGGAAGCATGAACTCGGCGGACACCGGCGTGGACGCCGGCCCCCTGGTCACCGGCAGGTTCATCAGCGACTACATCATCCCGGACGCGACCCCCGGATCGATCGGCTACATCGCAACGTCGCCGTCTCCAGCACGGACATCATCCTCACCGGTTTCTTCACCGGCACCATGAACATCAACGGTCTCGGCTACGTCGCCGCTGGCACCAGTCGCGACGTGTTCGTGGTGGACCTTGCGCTCTCGAACTACGGCGTCAAGTGGGTGAAGACCTACGGAACCGCGGACGACGACTGGGCGAACGGCGTCGCGATTGACCCGAGCGGCAACATCTACGTCTCGGGCTACGTCAACGGCGCGACGAACAATGCCGCCGGCAACGTCGCGTTCGGCGCGAAATCCCTGCTGCTGAAGCACGTCGACGCACACTCCTTCGTTCTCAAGCTGGACAGCGCCGGCGTGGCGCAGTGGGTGGTGGGCTTCGACGCGACTACCGCGAACGGCGGCTACCGCACGGACTGCACCACGCTCGCGATCAGCAAGACGGGCAACATAGGCGTCGGATGCAGCACTGGCGGCACGCTCGCGTTCGCCACGGGCGCAGCCAGCACCGACACGCGTACGTATGGCGGAGGGCAGACGAACGTGTGGCTTGCGGAGCTCGAGCCGACCAACGGCTACGTCACGTGGGGCGCGTTGCTCAACGGCAACAACCCTGACGGCGTCGCGCAGGTCGCCTACGATTCGCAGAACGCGCTCTACGCGGTGGGCACAACAAGCTCCACCACCCTTGCCACCGTGGACGCCCCGGCCTTCACGATCACGAAGGCGGTGGGTGGCAGCGGCGCGGGCTGGATAGCGAAGCTCAACGCGGGCGCACCGCGCACGCTCGGCTTCACGCAGACGTGGGGCGGCGCGACAACCGTCAGCGCCGTGAGCGTCGCGATCGATCCGAAGGATCGTCCTTACGTCGCAGGCGGATTCTCGAGCACGATCAACTTCGGTGGCGCCGCCGCCATGATCGCAGCGGGGACGATGGACTCCTACTTGCTCGCGCTGAATCCATCCACGGGCGCGACCATCGCTCAAACCCAGATCGGCGCATCTGCGAACGCGTTCAACGCCACCGCGATCGCCTCCGACGACCTCGGCAACATCGCCGTCGCCGGCTACTATGCGGGCACGGGCTTCACCCTCGCGGGGACGGCGTTGCCCGCCTCCGCCGGCCCGGACACGTCCTCCGTCATCGCGAAGTATCCGCCCGCGCTCGCGACCCCCATCTACGCGCAGCCGAGCATCGCCGAGCCGGAAGACTCCGGCAACGGCAGCGGGCTCCACCTGTTGCGCATGGTCACGCATGCCGGCGAGACCTTCGCAGTCGGCACGATCTCCGGCAACGGCGATCTCGGCGACGGAAAACGGTCCACGCACACGCTCGGCGGCACGACCTTCCTGATCCGCCGCGCGCGCTGAAAACCGCGTGGCTCTTTCATTCGAAGGGGTGCTGACTGCGCTCTGACTCACTAACGGAGCCTCGCGACTCCAACGCCTGCGACCAACGGAACGGTCGTGGCGACAGAAGGGTGAAACTGGGTACGCTCGTGTGATGCGTTCATTGGCCGCTGTCCGCGCGCTTGCTCGGGTCCTTGCGTGCGTCGTGGTGCTGGGCATGCTGCGGCCTTTTTTCGGTGGCGTGTGGGGGGCCACCTGCTCCGGACCAGGCGACGCTCGACGCGCAGGCGCGGGAGGCCGACGCGCGCGATCGCGGCCTCATGGATGCGGAGACGGACGCCATCTCGCTTCCGGAGCTCGCCGCGCAGCCGCCCGACAAGAAGCTTCGCGTGCGCCTGTGGGTCGGCGTCGCGCAGCCGGACTGTCCTCCTTGCCCCAAAGGCGCGGCGTGCAGCCCGTGTCAGCAGGGGTATCCCGTCTACTGCAGCGCACCGGCGAATCTCCACGATCCCGCGAGGGGGTGTCGGGAGACGATGCCCGATGGGTCGCGCCCGATGGGCGAGGTCACGAGTGAAACGCTGGGGCCGTTCGTGTTCGAAGGCACGACGCAAAAGACGCAAGGCGGGACGATGTTCGCGGTCGAGAATCGGCGCGCGCTGCGAACCAGGACCGTCGTCGCGCCGCCGGCTCTCGCCTCTGGCTACCAGCAGGACCATGATGCAGTCGACGCGGCGGCGTTCGCGCTCCCCACCGCACCGACGTTACTCCCGCCCGCGCCGCCTCAACCCACGTGTGCCGTGATGCATGCACAATACACGGGGGCTGCGCTGGGCGGATGCACGGAAGGGACCCCGCCGACGAGCACCTCCGACATCGAGATCACGCTCGAGCCGAGCACGCCCACCGCGGTGGCGGGCGCGACGTTGCCGCTGACGTTGCGCGTGCGGAACCGGACGACGCATACGCTGCTCTTCGCGGCCACGCCGCTCACCGGCGAAGATCTCATCGTCTCGAAGACCGACGGGCCGATCATTGCTCCGCCGCGTGGGAGCCGACCACCGGATCTCCCCAATCCAATCTGCGCCCGCGTCGACTGCGCGCCGGAACGTCTGGAATCCGGCCCGAGCGCGTCCCTCTTGCCGAACGGCGTCCTCGAGTGGCACATCGTCTGGAAGGTGAGCCGCATGGCCTGGCCCCCGCCGCACAAGCAGTCATGTTGCTCCCCGAGCGCGAACACGCCAGTCGCAGTGGGGCCGCTTCCGCACGGGAAATACCGCCTTGTCGCGTCGTTCCACTTCGGCCACGGCGACGCGCATTTCAACCCCGTCGGCGGGGCAACCGTCGAGGTGAAATGACGTCCACCATCACGGGTGATACCAAATGACGAAGCCCCGAAGCGAATGGCTCAGGGGCTCACGCCCGCCCTCGTCTCGCGCACGTTGGTCGCGAGAACCCATCGTGAGCGCGAGAGGGTGTCACCAAGGGCTGCAGTTGGCTATGGGATGCACGGGTGTGGCGTCCAGATCGCAGATACAGCGCCGTCCGAAGACGCCGCCGATATTTGCTGGCTCGCCTCCGCCGGGAAGACATGCGACGCCTACATGCATGGCTCCACCTCCGCACAAGCAGCTTCCAAGGCCGGCATTGCTGTCGGCGGGCGCGGTGCAGAAACCCACGCCACACGCCGCGTCCGAAGATGCGTCCGCGCTCGCATCCGGACAGGGGTCGTCGGCATAGGGCTGCGGTGGGATCAGGATGGAACTAGGCGGGCAGCAATCGGGCGGCGTTCCGTCAGGCCCGCCGTTGTCGCAAGCGCTCACATCGGTGACGCAGACGCCGCGCGTGCACGTGCTCCCTTCGCCGCAATCCATGCCGAGGCACCGGAGATCGCTGTTCAGCAGGACCTCGGTGCCTTTCGTGGTGGAAGAGAAGACGCTCCGCATCACAAGACAATTGCGGAAGCCGTCAGCTCCGCATGCGGCTGGGTCCGTCGCATTGCCAACTGGGTCGAGCGCGCCGACGACGAGCAGGACCGCGCGGTCGTTCGCGCCGCGCTCGATGCCGAACTCGCCGATCGCGCACGCTCCGTCTTGGCCGACGACGCCGCGTCGCGCGAACTTGGAATGCGTGTAGTTTGCAGACGTTTCTGCGTCGCTGGCGCCGAGCACGACGACGTACGCACCGAATCGCTCGCATGTCACGCCGACGGAAGCGCTCACGTTCAGCACCGGAGACGACGTGCAGCTCACCGCAGCGAGGCCCACGACGAGAATGGTCAGTGCTGTGCCAACTGCGAAGTGCTCATAGAGACAGCGCGCATTCACGACTCGAAGTAGAGCACGCGCGGCGGCTCTCTCGTAGGCGCAGGGGCGTGGCGCCGCCCGTATTCCCGACGAAGTCTGCGGGATGCGGCGTGTAGGTAATTCATTCGCGAGAAGGTCAGAGCGCAGGTGTTCGGGTGATGCCTCGGGCGAGCGAGGGCTTCTGATGTCGCTGGTCGCAGAGTGAGCTGCGATTGCTCTCGATCGCGCGGCGCGCTCAGGGACTGCTGGCCGCGGGCGGCCGCGCGAGGCCGTCGCCAGACCCACCGACGAAGGTGGGACCGAAGACGTTGAAAGGGAACTTGAGCAATGCGCCGACCTCCACGAAGTGGTTGGAGATCGGATCAGAAGGCACCCAGCCGAAGCGCGAGTAGGCCGTGACGAAGCCGAGCGTGAGCATGGGTCGGACCACGAAGCCGAGGCTCACCTCTCCGCCGAAGAGGAAGCCACCTGGCGTGCTCGGGTGGATGACACCACCGACGTTCACGCCGGCCGGGAACGCCCATGGGGAATCGCCGGGCGCTGCATGTGCCGTCGCGGAGGCCAGCATGACGACGATGAATGGCACGGTCTTCCAGCGCATCACGGAACCCCCTCAGCGGTGCTCGAACGTCGGATTCGATGCGGCGCCCGGCTTTCCGGTGGCGAGCCGTCCTTCGAGCAGCGCTGTCGTGAAGGGTTCGAGGCGCCTCAGGGTGCTGCCATCGGCGGCGTGACGTGACAGCTCGAGGGAGAGCTCGAGCCATGCTCTCTTCGACGCGTCATCGGTGCAGGTCTCTCCAGCGTGACGGGCGAGCATCTCGGTCGGGTGAGAGCGGAGTTTTTCGTCGGAGAGCACCCTGTAGAGCTGACTGCTCGCGCCTCTTTCGACATCCGCCATCCACGCGCGCATGAGTGTGATGTCAACCGCGAGAGGGCAGAAGACGATCGCGCGGAGCAGCAGATCGACGGAGAACCGGATGGCCGGTGCCTCTACCAGGTGGAGCATCACCTGCTGCGGCATGGCCAGATCGCTGACGCCTGCGAGGCGCAGCACCTTTTCGATCACGTTCTGTCGCTCAGCCGCGCCGCCACCTCTACACGCGTCGAGCAGGATGCGACCGAGGACGTTCGCATTGATACGCAGATCGAATGCGTCGCCCTGGAAGTGCGACCGTGCCGCGAGGGCTGCGCGGACGGCGTCGTCATAGCGGCCGAGGAAGGCGAGCGAACGCGCGATGGTGCCGAGGCACCGCCCGAGCTCACGGTCCTGGATGACCGCTGTCGGCACTGGCTCCGCGAGCAGCGTCCACAGCTCTTTCTCGTCCGTGGGTAGGTCGGACGTCGCGTTCTTCGCGAGCGAGGAGGCGAGAGACACGAGCGCCTTCGCCTGGTCGACCGTGTCGCGAAGGAGATCCGTCGCCTGCGTGAGCCGCTCGGTGACCGCGTCGATCGTGTCGTCACTTGCGGGCAGCGCGTTCTGCGTCGCGAGCACGCGAAGATTTCGGACCATCAGGGTCTCGGCAAGGAGTGATAGCGACACGCCGTGCGAGAGCTCGGACTCGAAGCGAACCGCGGCCTTCTCGGCGTTCACCACATCCCCACGACGGTTCGCGCACTCCGCGACGAGCCGGTAGAGGCGCGCCCGGCGCTGGCGGTCCGTCACCTTCTCACGCATGCCCTGCGCGAGCGGGTTCTTGTTGGAGAACCAGCCCTGCGCGAGCGCGCGCCATGTTCCCTCGTACGCACCCGTCTTCATCTCGAGGCGGCCACGCGCGTCCGCCGCGAGTAGCGCGCTCAGCTTGTTGAAGCTGCCGGGGGTCTTCGCGAATGCGTCCAGACGGAGACGGAGGAGATCGTCTGCTGCCTTGTACGAGGCGATCCGCGCGGCATCAGGCTTCGCCATCGCATCGCGTCGCAGGTGTTCGATGATCTCGTTCGGAAGGACCAGGTGGCCAAAGGCGAGCGCGTCGTCGATGCGGTTCATCGCCTCGATGTCCTCGATCCGGATGATCCACGGAGCGGTGTGCTCGCGCGACGCCCAAGGCTGCACCAGGCTCTCGTAGCCGCTGTTCATGGTGCGAACCAGCGCGTTGCAGGCGACGTCGGCGAGCGCGAGGCCTGCGTGCGCATCGGGGTTGTCCGCCGCGACGACAACGACGCTGCTCACGGCGACCGTTGTTGCATCGAACGTCGCGCGTAGGTCCGCAAGGACGAGGCCGCGAGCACGGACACCTTCGTGCTCGATGAGCGCTTCCTTCGACAGTCCAGCGCTCTCGAAATCGCGAAGTCCCTGCCTGTCGATCATCAAGCTCCGCTGCGCATGCGCGAGGTCGAGCTCCGTGGCGCCGAGCACGCGCGCGAACCTCAGGGACGCGCTGACCAATGCCCGCACGAATCGAAGGTAGTTCGCGAATGGGATTTCGTTCTTCTGCGGCGCTCTGCCGACGACGAAGATCCAGCGTCCCGTCGCCTCAGCTGCGGTGTCGACGGCGAGGCCTAGCAGCTCCGCGCGCTTCTCCGATGCGAGCTTGTTCGGATGTGGAGGCCAGCCGACGCCGAGGGCCTTGCACTTCGATTCCAGCGGGCTCTTCCACCGCGAGTCCAGGGCGGACCCATCACCTTGCGAAAGCACTCCGCCGACCACGAGGGGCGTGTCGGCGATTGCATCGAAATTTCCTGATTCGTCGAACGAGAGCGTGAATCGCACGCCGCTATCCTAACCCATCTTCGAGCGCGGTGATCTCGGCGCGCCCAAGGACGAGGCGCGCGTTGTCGTCTTGCGCCGCGCAGCTAAACGATCCTGACGGCGGATGGCGTGAGGAGGTCCTTGATGACCAGCCAGGCGAGGCGGGGATTGCGCCGAAGCACGCCCACGGCGCTGGGCAGGAAGCCTTTCCCGAAGGGCACGTAGACGCGCACGGGTACCTTGTTCTCCCGCGCCCACCGCAGTGATCTCTCCATGGGCATGCCGTACAGGAGCTCCAGCTCGAAGGGCGTGTTCGTCGCGCGCAGCCTGGCAACGACCTTCTCGGTCAGAGCCACATCGTGCGTCGCCACGCCCACCGCGCGCGCCCGACCGGCGAGGCGATCGATGACCTCCAGGTAGCCTTCGCTGAAGTCACGGCTGGGGGCCTCCGGATCGAGCCACTGGCCCTTCACCACTCGCGCGCGGATGCCGCGTGTAACGGCCCAGTCCGCGTCCGTCAGGCTGCGCAGCCAGCGCCCAGGAAGCGTCGTGCTCACGTGCGTTGCGGGTAGGTGGCGGAGGAGCGCTTGCTCCAGCGCGTGCGATGCGTCCGCCGTCTCCGGTCCATGTGAGTCACAGTGCACGCGCACGTTCCACTGCTTCGCCGCGAGAGCGACCTGCTCGGTGAAGGCCGCGTCATACCGGAGAGCTGGCGGCTTGATCGACAGGTACGTATCCAGGCCGCTGTCTGCGAGCGCCGCGAGCGCGTCCACGTAGATCGCCGCCACTTGCTCGGCCGTGTACTCCACAGTGTCCCAGAATCCGAGCGTGTTCGGCAGCGCGTCTTCGTTCAAGCGCCGCGCGATCGTGAGCGCATCGTGCACGGTGTCTCCGCCCACGTACGCGCGTCCTGCGCGCCGGACCGCTGGCATGAGGACGGCGGAGGCCCCTGCAGAAGCACGCGCCTTCCATTGCGCGAGCACGGACGCTGGAGGTGCCTCTTCGGGCGGCGATGTGGCGGCTGCCTTTGCGGTCGTGGTTTCCATGGGGCCTCTCTTTCTCATCGTCTGCACGAGCGCGAGCAGCGCAGGGTTCTTCGCGAGCGCGCGCTTCGCGTAGCGCTTGATGGTCTTCACGCTGCGCTCTCGGACCGGCGGCGTCCCGATCGAACCCAGGACGCGCGCGTCGGTCGCGTACATCCATTTGTAGTCCTCACCGCCGATCGAAAAGTCGAACTGACGGTGCCCCCGCGCGTGGCTCTCTTCCAGCATCGAGCGCAGGAGCTGCTGGCCAACGCTGTATTTCTTCAACTTCGGATCGTGGTCGAACGCGAAGACCCAGCCGGACCACACGCCGTCGTGGATGAATCCCATCCACACGGACAGAAGCCGGCCTTTTGCGCGCAGGGTAGACGAGAGCATGGCGCCTCGCTCGCGCGCGAGCTTCAGGAACGCCACATTCGCGGGTACCGAGAACCAATCGTTCGCGCCCGTGTCGCGTAGCTGCTGGCTCTTCCACGCGCGCGCTAGCTCGAAGACGTCTTCGCCTCTGTCGTCGACCTGGAACGTGAGCTCACCGAAGTCCTCGGCAAGCCTGCGCCGCCGACGCTCCTGCTCCTTCACGAGGCCTTTGCGCAGGGACATGACGTGCGCGAGGTAGTCCTTGAACGTTGGGAACTGGGTCCAATCGACATACGGCGCGGCCTCGCGCTCGGGGAATTTCTGGGTATCCCATTCCTTCGCGCTGACAATGCCCTGGCAGACCCAGCGCGCGAACGGCGCCGTGCGTGGCGAGGTGCTCGCCTCCTCGGATGTGAGTGGCTCGTGGTAGTCTAGGAACGGCACCTCGGTGACGAGCTGCTTGCCGTCCACGCAGAGCACGCGCAGCACGTGCTCGCCGATGCGCACGTCTTGTACGCGCGACTCATGACCGGCGAAGAAGGAGTCCGCGACGAGCGAGAGGTACGCGGGCGATGCGTAGAAGTTCAAATGCTCGGCCGCTTCCATGTCGGCGGCAGAAGGCTATTCCGCAGCGGGCGCAGAACATGAGCGTTGATGCCGCGATTGCGCCACCTTGCCGAAAGCAGAGCAACCCAGAACGCGACCTGCGTCGCGCCCCATGAGCCGTCCACGGGAAAGCGTGGCAGGACCGCGCCCGGCTCACGGTCGTGCGCATGAAATGGGCGGCGCGCCGTGGTCCAGATGTTGAACTCGCCGCGCTCGCGCAGGACGTCGACGTGGCGATCATCGAAGTCCTCGTTCGGCTTACCGAAAGGAAACGCGAAGTGCCTTGGCTCACCGAAGAGGCGCACGAAGGCGTCGTGCGAGCGTCGTAACTCCGTGGCGGAGTCTTCGAACGAGAGAGAGGTCGCGCGAAAGTGGCAGTTGGTGTGATTGCCAAGTGAGGCGTTCGGGAGCGCATTGATACGGCGGCACTGCTCGACGCTCGCAAGGCGGGTCGTGGGGTCATCGGAGAGCTCGAGGAGCTCCCTTCGCGTGTTCTCACGGTAGATGTCGTGGTCCGTGTCGTCCGGGGCGCCGCGCAGGTCCCAGCGGAAGCCGGCGCCCGTTTCCGCCTTCTCCGGGCACACGAAGAAGAGGAACTCCACGCGCTGAAACAAGCGGCCACGCGTCTCGATGTAGTTCGCTGCGTCCTCGTAGCCGTCGTCGAAAGACAGGGTCAGCCACCGCTCCTTCGACGGATTGTGGTCCAGCGCCTGCTCGATGAAATGATCGAGCTCGCGCTCGTCGATCGTCATCCGGTTCCTTCGCGTCGCCGACACGTGGTGCATGCACAGATTGATGTGGAGGCCAGAGACGGCGCGGGCGAAGAGCGGCCACACGGAGGCCTCGGGCACCAGCCGTGCGGTAGACGTGGCCAGCTGGTCCCAGTTCGGATGGGGCGCAGGTAGCTCGACGCCAAGCCAGTGCCCAAGGTTCAAACCTTCCCGCCTTTCAGTTGGCAACAGCTGGAGCACCGCGCGTGCCATCGGCGATATGCGGCCTCGCCGCGATCGACCTCCGTGGAGGCTGCACCGCTTGCGCATCCACGCAAGTCGCGCGGCCCATCGACCCGCGATCTCAGTGGAACCGCCACGGTCCCGCCCTCGCGCATGCAGCGTCTTCCCCGCGCCGCGCAGGGGCATGCGTCGTGCATTTCCGTCATCAAGGTCGGGACGGAGCTTGCCATGGTCACGCACGGAATTCCGGACACCCACAGACTCGACGTCCTTGTCGTGAACAATGACCCCGACTCGCGGCGCATGATCCGAGACGTGCTCGAACAGCTTGGTCACGGCTGTCGACTCGCCGCTGACGGAAGCGAAGCCCTGGAGATGCACGCGACCAGCCCGGCCGACGTCTTCCTGAGCGAGCGGCAGATGCCGGACATGCACTGCGAGGAGCTGTGCGAACGCCTGCGCGCCGCGGACGGCCCCGCAGCACATACCTACTTCATCTTCCTGACGACACCGGAGGAGCACGCGATGGTGCCCCGCGGAATGAAGGCGGGCGCGGACGACTACCAGCAGAAGCCCATCGACGTTCCCGCGCTGGAGGGCCGACTGATCTCGGCGGCACGCGCCCTTGCGCTGCATCGCAAGGTGTCCGTGGCCGCGGATCCGGTGCTCGATACGCTCACCGCGGCTTCGCTGGCTGTCGCGCTGCAGCAGCGCATGTCGGAGGAGGTCGGGCAGATCTTCGCGGCCGCGAAGCGATACAAGCGGCACTGCTGTGTCGCCATATGCGCGATCGAGCACCCTGTTGAGCTGTCCGCCGGCGACCGGGCCACTGCGCTCGATGCGGCTGCAGGTGCCGCGCGCGAGTCGTTGAGGGAGAGTGATGCGTTGTTTCGGCTGACGGCGAGCGAGTTCCTGATCGTGCTACCAGAGCAGACGCTGCAGGACTCGATGGTCGCGATTCATCGCGTGCGGGATCGGGTCGCCCTGCTGGACCTCACGCTGAACATCGGCGTCTCGCAGATAGAGCCGTTCGACACGACGGCGCATTCGTGGGTCAACCGCACCGAGCGTGCGCTCACGCACGCGCGAAGCATCGGCGGAATCGTGGCGATCAACGCCTGATTGATGAGCCCTGCCGTCACCGCGAGGCTGACGTGGGCGAGTGGGCGAGCGGTGCAGCGCGCGCCAGGGGGCGTCAGCTCGCGCGTGAGATCGCGTCCACGAGATCGATGGTGGAGAGCACGCCCACGAGGTCATGATGGCTGACGACCAGGATGCGGCGCACGTTCATGGCGGTCACGTAGCCGGCGGCTCGATAGAGCGGCGTCGAGGCATCGAGGAAGATCGTCTCGTAGCTCATCACGTCTTCGATCGGACTCTCGCGGAGTTTCTGGGGCAGGCCGCGCGCCGCAAGCGCCTCTGCTTGCGTGAAGACGCCGACCGCGCGCGAGCCGTCCATGACGACGAGCCCGTGGACGCGTGCCTGCGCGATACGCTCCACGCCGAGCTCGATCGAGTCTCCGATGTCCACCGTGACGACGGGCTTGGACATGAACGACGAAATCGGCGCGGCAACGCGCAGACGTTTCGCCTCCTCCAGGATGTCGCGAGCAGAGAGAATGCCGACCAGGCGGCCACCGTCCGTGACCACGAGCCGGTGCACGCGGCCCGCGGACATCCGGCGTCCGGCCTCTTCGATGGCGGTGCGCGGGGTGGTCGTGAGCACCGGGGTCTGCATCACGTCCCTGGCGAAAAGCTCGTGATCTTCGCCGAGGTGCATGGCGACCACGGGTACGAGATCGGTCGTGGATACGATCCCGACGAGGCGCCCGGTGTCGACGATGGGCACCGCCGAGATCGCGTGGGACTCGAGCATCTCCAGGATGCGGCGAACGGAGGTGGTCGGTGACGCAGTGACCACATTGGAGGTCATGAGATCGGATACGACGGTCATGCACCGGGCTGAACGCAAGGGTCGAGCCGCCGCCACGTCGAGGCCAACGCAGGGCCCGAGGGGAGCTCCACGCTTCATCCTCTCACGGCGTCTTCAGGGACCAGCCCAGACCGCCTCCGTCTGGCGGTGTGCGCGTGGGCTCTGGTCGCGTGACGAAGTACGTGGTCGTTGCCGCGCCCACGACCACTGCACTGGCGATCGTCCAGAACCACCACTGCTGGGTGAGCGCCTTCTTCTCTTCGCGAAGCGTGGCGGGCAGCTGCATCTGCTGGCCCGGAGTCGCCGTCACATCCGTCTCGAACGAGACATATCCCTTCCGCTTCACACTCACGCGATAGCGACCGGCCTTGCGCGTCACCTCCACTGGCGCGTTGCCGACATCCACGTCGTCGACGCGCACCACGGCGTCCGCAAGGTTGGAGGTGATGTGAAAGACCGCAGGCAGCCGATCGAGCTCGAGGCTCATCGACCCATCGGAGCCCGGTGAAAACGAGCGATTCACGACGACGTCCGCATAGCCGGTTCGCGAGACGGTGAGCACGTGCGCGCCCGGGTTCACGAGCACGTCGAACGCAGAGACGCCCGGCGACTCGGGCGGTCCCGGTGCGTGCGTACCGGCGATGAAGACTGCGGAAGGGCCAGCATCCGCCGCGCGCTCCAGCGGCCTTCCGTCGACGGCGATCTGTGCGTCCATCGGCGCGAGCGTGACGTGAACGCGCGCGAGGACGCGGTCGATCTCTGCCAGAAGACCGTGCGCCTCCGCGCGTACGCTGTCCGCGAGCTGACCGCCGCCGCTGTGCTCGTCTTCAAGGAGTGCGCGCTGGAACGCAGCCCGCGCCAGCGTGTACTGGCCCGTCGCGCGCTCGCACTGCGCGATGTTGAACGTGGTGATCGCGTGCGGCTTCTTCTTCGCTGCGCGCTCGAACGCGGCGAGCGCGTCGCCCCACCGCTGACCGCGCACCAGCTCCGCGCCCATGAGGAACTCGCGGCGCGCCTCGGCGATCGCGGGATCGTCCTGCGCTTCGGTGGTGACTCCACCGTCGTCCTCTGCGCGCGCGTGCGAGGCCTGCAGCACTGCCAGAGCAGCGATGGCGAACGCGAGCAACTTCGTGCGATGGGGCGAGGTCTTCATCTAGTACGGCGAGCTCTGGATGACACCGCCCGGCGAGGCGGGCGATGCGGCGGATGCACCTGGCGTTGCGGCGATGGGAGGCGAAGTGGACGACGAAGCCGCCACGCGCACCGCGCTTGTGGACGGATGCTGCGTGGGCGCGACAGAGACATGTGCCCACGATGCGCTTCCCGCTGCAAGAGACAGCGCCGCTGCGGAGGGTGCAACCATGGTGCTTGCAGACGTCGGTAAAGTCGAGTCGGACGGGAAAGCCGCAGAAGCTTGGGAGCTCGTGTTGCCGGTGACGACGGGCACCACACCTGCGAGCGGAGCTGAAGAAGAGGAC
>JANXLV010000283.1 GCA_025355005.1 Myxococcales bacterium
CGGGCGTTCACCTTGACCGATCTCCGTGTTCACGATGACCGATCCGGGCGTTCACGTTGGCCGATCCCCGTGTTCACGATGACCGATCCAGGCGTTCACCTTGGACCGATCTAGGCGTTCACGTTCGTCCGACGCACGCACCAGCTCCTTCGCAGCTCTACAAGAAGCGGATGCAGAAAATAGAGAACGGCCAGGACCTTGCTGATCTCTCGGCGCTCCTGAGGCAATTCATGGATGCGCATCCCGACCTTGATCGTGACGCGGCCCTTGTGGCGCTAAGGGAGGAGTTGCTCGTCCCAAGGGCGGCGCCTGCGAATCCTGCCGATGAGTTCGAGAAGCTCCGAAAGCAGAAGGCGGAGCTGATCTCAAGGACGGCAGCAGAGGTCGTTCAGGACTGGAAGCCCACCCCTCACCGTCACGTCGAGCTGTACCTAGGCTTTCCCATCAACGAACCAGTACGCCAGATGTTCGAGGATTGGCTCGGCGACCACCCCGAGATCTCCGAGGAGGATGCAGCAGCTCATCTCCTCACGCTGGGCCTCGTCAACTTTCGCCAGAACGAGGCTGAACTTGAACTACGAAGGAGAACGGATCTGACCGACAGCTCGAGGGCAACCAGCCGTAGTCATCGGCGGATCGCCAAGCTTCGAGCGATCACCGGTGGACAGAGCTGACCCACAAGATCCTCGGGCTGTGCACCGCCCAAGGTCTCATCTTGTGGTTCTACCTCACGTTCCTCTCCGGGATTCGTTCCCAATGCTGCCGTCTACCGCGAGCGCTCGATCTGCGTTGCACGTAGGGCTCATGCCGCCAATGCCGCCTTCTTCTTGGATGGCGTGAGTACCTTAGACCCAGGCTTCGCTGGGTCAGGTCGTGCCGACACGGATTCCAGGAACTTGTTCACTTTCGTCTTCTCGCCGGTCAGGACCAAGGCGGTGAGATGAATACGTCCGCTGGCCATTTCGCCCACCTCCACACGAAACAGGTAGCGGCCTACCTTCACGTCCAAATGCTCGCCTGGCAGGAAGTAGTGGCTCTCTGGCTTGATGACCATTCGAGCCTCCACGTTCGCCTTGAGGACGGGGGCCATGCCAAGCTTGTTCTTGAGGCTCGACATGGCGGACTTTGGGTCGGTCTTCTCTTGTTTCGCGAACTCCGTGATCAGGCTAGCCCGATCCTTGTCGTGCTCCTTGGTCGCCAACTTCCGCAACACCCGCATCGAGTTGCTGAGGGAGCTGCTGGCGAGCGCTGTCTTCGCCTTCTTGTTCAGCGGCAGGAGCGCACGCCCAACCTGCAACAGGGCGTCAATCGTGGCAGCGGCAACGCCGCTTGCGGCGGCAGCGGCCTTGCGGAAGCTTGGATCGCGATCCAACTTTCCCTTGGCCTTGCCATGCCCCGTGTCGGGGTACTCTAGGAGGTACGCTTGGTAGGCGCGGTAGCACAGCAGGGCGTTCTCCGTGCTGCTGATCCGGTTGCCGAGTTCCTTGCACAGGGCCAAGAATGTCTCTTCGGGCTTCGAGTCTTCGGTCTGGTCGTCTTCTGACATGACTAATCCAATGCTCCTTGTTGTTGCCCCGAGGTTGAGGCTCACACAACGCGAAAGGCGGCCCCCGATCTCTCGGGAGGCCGCCTTGTGCTCGGCTGCCCTGGGGTTGCCGACGAACTTCACGCTTCTTGCTCGATCTCCTGCTCTGGGTTCTCCAGGGTTTGGTTCAATTTTTCCGACTCGTCCTCTTCACGGTCGAGCCAGTACGGACCTGGCGGGTCGATGGTGAGCCAGTAGAACTCCGTGACGGATTCGCCCGCCTCTGGAAACCCGGAATCGACCATGCCCTTCTCAGATAGGGCATCGAGGGCTCGATCCAGCTTCCACCTGGAAAGGCCAGTTTCACGGAGAAGTTGTGGGTATTGCTTGTGGCGCACCGGCTCCTCGCTGAGGGCTCGGAGGACGGCTCCTGCGCACTGGCTCGGGTCTTGAACGTTGATGGCTTCGACTGCTGTGACATTGAGTGACTCCTGTGGAGGTGCGAAAAGGCGCCACGAGGGCAGCCCGGACGCCTTGCCGCCGATCGTTTCTCCGTTTCCTTCAGGTCACCTGCCCAACCAGGATCGCCAACGCCAAGGCCTGCATGACGCGCTTGCGATCCCTCTTGGGGAGATTGTCGAGCAGGGAGCTATTCAGGGCCCGCTGAAGGTCTCGCACCTGGGAGGTGCGACCTTTGATTACCAAGGCCTGCACTAGGTTGCCCGCGGTCATCGAGGAGGGAGTAACAATATCGCCGTATTCATTGATGATCTTCATGTGTCCGTTTCGATTCGCAATCCCGCCAAGCTCGATTGCCTGGGGTGGTTGCAACTACGGTATTTCCACCGTTAGATGGTAGGAACGCACATGGGGCATGTGGACATGTGGCGGAGGTAGGTCGAGCCAGGGAGACCTACTCGTCGAGTCGAACGGCAAGTTCGTCACGATGACCGACCAGCCAGACTGCTTGGAACCCAGCGCCTTGGCACTGGAGCACATAGAGTTGACGAAATGCTGCGGGCACCTGGCTAAAGCTGTGACCCACGGTACGGCTGGTATCGAGGACGAGCGTCAGGGAGGCCTTCAGCGCTGGCGGGTACCTGTTGGCCTTCTTTGCGACCACTGACATCAACTCACTCGCCAGAGTATCCACGTCCGTGTCGACCACTTCAGAGCCGTTGCGCTGCAGGTTCATCCACATTCGCTGGTCGTTGCTCGCGCGAACAACTTGCATCGGAAGCGTCCTTCTTGGGTCAAGACGATCCGTGGAGCAAGCATCCACCTCGCTCATGTCGACAGCGCTGATGGGATCATTCCACTGGGCGCCCTGAGCGTTCAGCGTGTGGACCAAGCGCGTGCATACTTCGAGCGCCCCCTCCTCGTTCGTGGGACTTCTGCCGAAGAGCTTCACCTCGACTTCACCCGTGTCACGGATAGTCGCACTGCCCCCGGGGCTGCCACGCGTCTGAACCCACGAAACGGCATCGGTGACTGGGCCGACGTCTTCGTGGTGGCTCATCGAGAAGGACGGGGACGTTGAGCCGCAGAAGGGGCACGGTTGGCGCGGCAGACCACCGAAGGCTGGGGGCAACGCCTTCTTACACTTGCTGCATTCGACCATGGTCCCTCTGCTCACCTTATCGTGATCGATCTCTCATCGCCCCGTCTTCGCCTTACTCGCCTTACTCGCCTTGTTCGCCTTGCTCGTGACGGCGTGACGCTCGACCAGCTTCAAATGATCACGCTTGCCGCCGAGAGCTGCGCCAAGGCGAATCACCTGAGCGAGATGCGGAGGAGCGCCCGCGAGCTGACGAAGGAGCGTGCGCAGGTAGTCGGAGGCGTTCAGGCCTTCACGCTCTGCGAGAAGTCGAAGCAGCTTCAGCTCATCGTCCGAGAGGAGAAGGTGGAAGCTGTTCTTGCGCTCGATGGCCATGGACGCACTGACCGTCGGCCGGTCATGACTCGCCGATCACCATGGCCGTCATATGGCCGCGACTCCGCAGCCACGGACGAATTTCTACGGAAACGGGTGGAGCGCCAGGGAGCGAGTATTCGGCAGAATATCGAGCGGTTCTTGGGTCAAGTACGCATCTCGGCTCGGCTTTCGCCGATGCTCTGTCGATGGTTCGATTCCCGGCGCCTCCACTACGGGACCCCGTAAAACGCGGGGTCCCGTCGTTTTTGGCGGAGCGTCGCACGCCCGTCGCAAGCGCCGCGACGGCGCAGGTACTTCGTCATCCGCGCGTCCGCACGAGCACCGCCGCGACCTCGCGTGTTGCGCGAGGCGGGGTCACCAACAAGCGGCTTGGCTCGTCGCCGTCGACCGTCGCCACCTTGTGCCCAGCTGGGCTAGAGTGCGGCATGTCGAACGCAAGACGAAGCGCAGGGTTCATGCTCTTTCTGCTCGCCGCGTCGGTGCCGTTAGTGGCGTGCGATGCGCTCAGCGGCGGGGGCAAGATCGTCGGCAGCTGCGACTGGCGCCCCGCGGCGGGCGATCGTTGCTTCGAGTATCCCAACGCGGATACCAAGAAGGACTGCGCGGAGGGTCGTGTCTGGCGGGACGGTCCGTGCGACCATTCGGGCGCGGTGTGCGGAGCCCGGTTTTCCAATGGGATTCAGAAGTGGCTCTTCGTCGTTCGAGGCACGACGAAGGAGGACGCGACGACAGAATGCGGTCTCGACAAGGTCCTCGGACCCGACGGCAAGGCCGCGAAGTAGGAGTGCGCAGTCCGGATGAGTCGTCTCTATTCGCAATACAAAAATACGAAGGACAGCACTTGCAGATTCAAGGCATGGCGCCGTCGTGAGAGCCTCCAGCTTTCTCAATATCGGGGTCTGCCGAGAATCTCTTCCCGCAGTCCGCGCTCGGCGAGATCCCGAAAGACGCTCGGACCAAAGTCCTGCGCCGACGGCGCTCGGATCTTGCCCGACGGAGAGCGCGGCGGCGACTCTGATCGATGCGCTGTTCGCGCTGGTCCCGACGGCCTCGTTCGGCAGGGCTCGCGTGAGGCGGTGCCCTTCGTCGACTACCTGCGCGCGACCCTCGCGAACGGCGGCTTCGCCAAGCTCGACGAGCACGAGCATGCCGCCGAAGTGCGCGAGCGGCTCGCCAAGGGGCGCATCCTGTTCTGAGGCCGTGCTGGACGAAGGCTCGGGGAAGATCCCCACACGCGAGGGCGATCCTCAGAGCGTCGAAGGATCGATTCCGAACGCCCGCGCCACCTCCGCCATCCGCGGCTGCAGCTCGGCATCCCACTCGTTCTTGATCAACTTGCAGAGATCCGCGGGGACGCCATCACCGACGTGGGGGACGGCGAGCGTGTGCAGCGCGCGCCAGCCGACGAACGCTTCCTCCCGCCGCGTCGCGCGGAGGCAGCTCGCGATCTGGTCGGGGCGCGTGAAGGGGACCTTTCGCCCCTTCAAGAACGCCAGGAGCTCCTCGCCCGCCTCGTAGTTCGCCTGCGGAAGGCGGCTCCAGCGATCGAAGCCGCGCGTCGCCGCCTCGACGACCCCGGGGGCGCGGCAAGAGCGAAGGCCGAAGCCCGCGTGCGTGAGAACGACCGTCGGGAGCGCCGCGAACAGCGCGTCGATTAGCGTCGCCGCCGCGCTCTCCGTCGGGCAAGATCCGAGCGCCATGAGCGCGGTGCCGCGGACCGACATGCTGACCTTCTCGTCGCCCGCGAGCCGCGTGAGATGCGGCTCGGCGAGCCCTGGATCGACGAGGGGAGCGATCTCCATCGGGAGCTCGATCCGCCAGTTCGAGGTACGGTAGAAAAGGCGAGCGGAGCCGCCGCGCAGAGCCTCGACGAGCGCCGCTCCGCTCGGCAGCACCTCACGCACGTCGACGAATTTCCCGCGCGCGTCCCAGACGGACGCGTGGCTGCGCTTGATGGCGGCGTCGAGCGCCTTGCTTGGGTAGTGGGTCAGTTTGAATTCCGCTTGCATGACCGGTCAAGCATCGTCACATTCCCAGTGTGACCATCCTTCGCGAGCGCATCTCATGGCGACTGCCTGGATCGGAGCGGCTTCGGTCGTCCACTGACATGGCGCCAGAGGAGCGCGCGAACGTCGCGCGAGCTGTTCGCTTCCTGATTCGGCGGTACGGGTCTGCGCGGCTCCTCGCGCCCGCTCTCAAGTCCAGCAAGAGGTCCGTTCAGCGCGCCACGGGTCGTAGCCCAAGACCGAGCGTCACTCTTGCCGTACGCGTTGCCAAGCTGGCCGGCGTGGGCGTGGACAAGATTCTACGTGGGCAGTGGCCGAAGGACGGCGCTTGCCCGACGTGCGGACGGATGCGAGGATCTACCCATGCCTAAGCGGTCAAGCAAGCCCAAGAAGAAGGCCCCCACGGACGTCAACGCGCTCGCCGCGTTCATCGTCGGCCAGGCTACGGAGCCGGAGGAGAAGGACAACAAGGAGCCTACTCCGGAGGAGCTTGCGCATGCTGCGGCGGTGGCGCTGGGCAGGTTGGGCGGCTTGAAGGGTGGCAAGGCGCGGGCGAAGAAGTTGAGCGCCAAGAAGCGTTCATCGATTGCGAAAAAGGCCGCTAAGGCGCGCTGGTCGCCATAGCGCCAAAGCGTTCCGCCATTCTGCCAGCCACAATCGCGCCGCCGCTTGACCATTCCGCCATGGCGTGCTTCCATGTTCTCTCCAGAAGGTGGTGAGTAATGGCAATCACGCTCCGAGTGAAGGGGATCGAGTTCGTTTGCGACACGTGGGAAGAAGCGGATGAGGCCGTGCGGCGCTACGGCGCCGAGTCGCCAGCATCGAATGCCTATGCAAGCAAGCCCGCTGCGGCGGGCGGCAACGGGTCGGGGCACAGTCCCGGCGCGCCCGCGATGGATACGGCGCTTCTTCGCGAACTTCTCAAGGCCGGTTCCCATGGTGTCAAGACCAAGACGATCGAGAGCATGGCCGGAGCTAAGGCGAAGGCCCTGCGTCCGGCGCTTCAGAAGTGGGCGATCAGGGTGGGCCTTGCCGCGGACGAGAATACCTTTCCGTTCGAGAACGCGCGGCCCGAGGGGGCCCGCGGCTGGCGACTTAGTGACGGGGCCCTAGCGGGCGCCAAGGAGCTTGTGGAGGGGGCACGGCGTGGCTAGACCCTCAAAAGATAACGCGCAACGACGCTTGGAACGTCGGTGCGCGTCCAGATCGTGGACGAGGCCACAATCCAACCTGACTGGTTGCGCTGAGCCTACTCCGTCCGTCCCGATCTGTCCAAACGAAGAGACGGGAGCGAGGCAGGGAGCGGTGATTTTCGCGGACAAAACAACAGTTTCGCGCGGGTAGCGCCCGCGCGTAGGCCCGGCCCGGCCCCGTTCCAATGCGGGGTCGGGCCGCATTCTCGGCGCAATGCGACTGGCAGAATCCTGGCAGTATCGCGATAGCGCCATTTCGCGCCTTGACTATGCATGACCGGTCAAGCATACTGTGCATTATGAACCGCCTCGACAACAGCCGCCGCGCCGCAGTCGTGAAGCTCCTCGTTGAGGGGATGTCGATCCGCGCCGTGTGTCGCGTGACGGGCGTTGCGAAGGGCACCGTGCTCAAGCTCCTCGCGGATCTCGGCGAGGCATGCCGCGCGTACCACGACGTGAACGTGCGCGGCCTCAAGTCGCAGCGCATTCAGTGCGACGAAATCTGGAGCTTCGTGGGAACCAAGGACAAGAACGTCCTTCCCGATGAAGTCGGTACCGGCATCGGATCGATCTGGACGTGGACCGCGATCGACGCGGACTTGAAACTGATCGCGGCGTACCACGTCGGCACGCGTGACGCGGGCTGCGCGTACGAGTTCATGCAGGACCTTGCGCCGCGCCTCGACTCGCGCGTGCAACTCACGACGGACGGCCTGAAGCTCTACATCAACGCGGTTTCGGACGCGTTCGGCTCCGGCATCGACTACGCGATGTTGGTCAAAATGTACGGCGAGACTCCGGCCGGTGCGGGCCGCTACTCGCCGCCGCAGTGCATCGGCGCGGAGCTTGTTCCGGTCATGGGCGAGCCCGCCGTGGAGCACATCTCGACGAGCTATGTTGAGCGTCAAAACTTGACGATGAGAATGTCCATGCGCCGGTTTACCCGCCTCACGAACGGCTTCTCAAAGAAGGTTGCGAACCTGATGCACGCCGTCGCACTGCATTTCATGCACTACAACTTTTGCCGCAAGCACATCACGCTGAAGCAGACGCCAGCGATGGCCGCTGGCATCGCGGATCACGTGTGGACGATTGACGAGCTGATCGCGCTCATGCCCGAGCCGAAGCGCGCGGCGTGGGGATCGAAGAAGGCGCTGGCTGTCTAGTGGTGCACGAGGTGATGAACGGCGTAGACGGCAAGAAGCACCAACACAAAACCCCATACGCCGACCAGCGGTCCGTACACGTCGAACCACGTCCGCGGAGCTTCAACGGGAAGCGCCACCGGTTCCGGCCTATGTGCATTAATGGTCTTCTTCACGATCTTCTCGATGATCTGGTCGTCCAGAGTCAGCACCTGGATCGGCCTTGCCGGCATCTGCCAAGGCGTTCCCATCGGCCCGATCTGGTAGAGACCCGTCGAGTACGACGCTGCCGGCTTTTGTGTCCGTTCGCTTGCTGCCATCGTCCTCTCCAACGATAACGCCGATCAGAAAAAACGCGAGAGACGACAGCGCCATTATGGCCACGTACTGACGCGATGACCTACTCGGCGTCGTCTTGGACTTCGGAAGCTCGCGCTTCCAAAATGGCTCAAACAGGCCGAAAACCAGCGTTAGTATTGCGATTTCGCGCAGGCCATCCCCAAGCACATGCGCGAAGGTGTTCGCGGACATGGCGTGCCAGGCCATGCTGGCGGTGACAAGGCTGGCCGCCGCCCACGCCACGACCCTCCACACCCTTCCCCGCCACGTCATGCTCAGCCGAGCATCCCACACGATCGTCCCCACGTCCGCAACGGCCTTATGTGGGGTCGACTTTCATGAAAGCAGTGCGCTTGACCGCTCAAGCATGCGCTGGCGAACCTGCCGCAGCGCGCTATTCTCGGATCACTCCCGGGAAGGGTTCCGCCACGGCAAGGGCGACCGGTGCCGGTCGCCCGTTTTTTTTGAGCGCCAACTCAAACTGACCCACTACCCTTGCTTGGCGCTTCGACAAGGATGGCTACCAGGCCCGCGAGCGCGTCCGCGGCCCCACCGCTCAGCAGTGGCAAGGCGGTCTCGAGCTCTTTGTCGCTCTTCTTTCGCGCCGCCTTCACAGGCTTCGCAGCCGCGGTGACTTTCGCCTTCGGCTTGGCGAGGCGCGCCGTCTGCGACTTCAGCGCGTCTGCGAACCCCGTCTGTTTCTTCGTCGGGACGACCCCGAAGTAGTCGGCGAGAAACGACGCGAACGACGGGTATTTCACCCAGCCCCCTTCCGCGATCTCGAAGCCGAGGATCGGGTGCTCCCCCGCGTCGTCGGTGACGCCGAGGTAGAGGATGTGCGCCTGCTTCGCCGACTGCGGCAAGACGAAGCCCCCAGCCGGGTATTCGGCGTCGATCGCGTCGAAGTAGTCTTCGTCGTCGCTCGGCTCCGCGTCGAAGATGCGCGCAACGATCGCGCTCACCGTCTCGTGCTGGAGCTCTCCGCGATCCATGACCGGCACGCTCCACGATCCGGTGAAGGCAAGCCATGTGCGGAGGCTCGGTGAGAGGGGCTTTCCCCCTGGCAGCGTGAGCTTGGCGAGCTTGTCTGGCGCGAGCGGCCGCGGCTTCTCATAAGCGGCGCAGCCGAAGCCCGAGCCCCCGCCGTCGTCGCGGAGCTTGGAGATGACCCGCCCGATGAGCGAGTCGTCGCGACCTCGGGTTGCCGTCGGCGCGGGCTCCCGAAGGTCCTTTGCCGGCGCCGCGTCCGCCGCGGCGACGTAGCCCTTCCCGAGCTTCTCCTTGATCTTCTTCTCCAGCGCGACCTTCGCCGCGGCGGCGGACTCGAAGCTCTCGGCCTTTGACTGCCCCTTGGTGCCGACGGCGCCCCACCGGGTCGTCAGCTCCTTGGCGGAGACCTCTCCCTCCCAGAACTTGTTCGAGCCACCTGTCGCGTTGACGAGTCGCGCCATGGCTCAGCCGCTCGCCTTGGTTGCCGGCGTCTTGCCGGCACCGTTCGGGCGCTCGATGACGAGCAGCGCGGGATTCACGCCGGCGCTCGCCGTTCGCGAGACGGGCTGCAAGCGCAGTGAGCGGCAGCGGCCCGCGCAGCCTCGATCGCCGCTCGAAGCTCCCGAAATCGTCGCTTCGCCTCCCGCACTCCCGCGAAGGCGCGGGTGTTTAGCCCGACCAGCTGCGCGGTCCGTAGGCTCGAAGTCGGGGTCCGCGAGGTTGATGACGTCGCTCACGTGGCGAGCCTAGCCGGATCCCGCTCGCCAGCATGCTGGAAACGCGTTCGTTGGTGGCGTACGCGAGACGCGCGACGGTCGCCATCGGGGTCCGACGACCCGACTGCTACTAGGTAGCTCCGCGCCCCGCGACACCCCGTGCTGGCTACTTACTCGATCGTCGCCAATCAGGCCGCTCGCTGGCGGGCGTGCTCGACTGCGCGACGATGGTGGCGAAGACGACTGGTGCCAGAGGGCGATTCGGCGGCCGTCTCGCAGGGATCGCTCGCGATCCGTGGAGCGCCGCAGGCCAGGTCGAGCCTTCATCGGGAACAGCCGCGCGTGACCCTTTCCTCCACGGCGCCGATCAGCGCTGCAGGGCCGACGAGGAGCGGACCGTTGAAGGAGTCGAGGATGATCCGCGCGCGACGGCCGTCGAGATCCACCTGGAATACCGTGCGCTCGGTGGCCCCGGCCATCTGCCAGTCTCGCTCCGAAACCGCGGCGCCCAGTCCTCTGAGCGCCTCGAACAGGTCTTCCGTCTGGTCCTCCCGCAGCTGGAGGCGCGCGGGTCGCAGGAGGTCTCGCAGCCTCGCCCACCACGATGGCGCCGCTCGAGGCGTCGGCGCGCTCACGGTTGCGGCGCCAGGGCTTGGGGCCCGCTCCTCCAGCTCTGGCGCAGTGTCCCCGCCCCGATCCGGGCGTTCAACCTCCGCGCGCCCCGAGCGTGGCCAGGATCCGTACGAGCTCGACTTGTCGCGTCGTCTGCGTCTTCTGAAATACTGCGCGCAACTGCGAGCGAATGGTTGCGAGGCCGCGGCGGAGGATCCGCGCGGCCGCGGCGGGCGTTCTGCCCGACGGGTCGACTGTGGCCGCGATGGCTTGACGAAGGGGTCTCGTGTCCGCGGGGTGGTGGGCAACGAGGCCCCCCGCGTGGAGAAACGCCCGTCGCGGCTCTGCAAGAGGGCATCGGCTGTTGAGTTCGTCATCACGAGACGGCCGGCTGCGTCTACGACCAGGACCGCGAACGGCAGCGCGTCGATGCCAACGCGATCGAGAGCCAGCGCGTCCGCCCGGAGCCGAGCCGCTTCGTGGCGCAGCCGCATCATGCGCGTCAGGTGCGGAATCAGCTGGCTCCACGGCGCGCCTCGCGGGTCCCATCTCCGTTGGGCGCGGAACGTCGCATCATTCTGAACGTGACGTAGCGCTGGTCGTCACGCAGGAGGCACGTGCCCATAGCGTCGTGGAGGCCAAACGGTACGCACAGCTCGGCGTGGAAACGGGTGCGCCGAAGCTCAGCCTCCGCGATCATCTCGACTTCCCATACGAGCCTGGCGGAACTGCAACTGCATGCTCGGACGATGCTACCCCGCATTTGCCAGAGTGAAGCACCGGTTCGTCCAGCGAGCCTACGCTCTCCCGGCAACGGCAGCGGCAGTTGCGTTCCACACCTTCGCGCGGAGGAGAGCGGCTTGTCCAACGGGAGGCACGTTGGGGAGGACCAGCTCGTCTCCCTGCCATGTTGGCGGAGCCACGCGACGCGCGCTGCG